>NZ_JBFATZ010000001.1:407845-499976 GCF_040678635.1 Thermopolyspora sp. NPDC052614 | reverse complement strand
CCGAGTATCAACCCGGACTCCCGCAGGCCAGACGGGCGACGCCGACGAATCGTGCCCCATGCCAGTGATCGAGTCAGGCCCCTGGAACAACTCGTTCACGCCATCCGCCAAGTATCAACCCGGATTCCGGCAGGCCGGGCGGGAGGCCGCCGCCGAGCATCGCCGCCGCGAGCAGCACGGCGCCGTCGACCGCTGCCCCCCGGGGTTCGGCCGCCTCGACCCCGGCCTCGGCGAGCCGCCGGGAGAACGCGTCGGCCACGCGGGCGACGCCGGGGATAAGGCTGCCGGCATGAGAGACCACGCGGGGGGCGCCGGGGGGCAGGGCGGCCATGGCCGTCTCCGCCAGGTGCTCGCCCGCCCGGTCTAGGACGGCGGCGGCCACCGGGTCGCCGTCCGCCGCAGCGGCGGCCACGTCCGGCACGAAGCGGGCCAGCAGGGTCGCGCGGTCGGCGCGGGTGTAGACGTCCGCGATCAGTTCGGCGGGGCCGCCGAAGCGCCGGTTGAGGGCCGCCAGGAGCGCGGGCGACCCGTCGGGCCTGCCGTCGTGGTGACGCAACGCGGCCGCGAGACCGGCTCGCCCGATCCACGCGCCTCCGCCGTCGTCGCCGAGCAGGTGGCCCCATCCGTCCACCTTGCGCCAGGTGCCGCGTCCGTCGGACCCGACGGCGACCGCGCCGGTTCCGGCGGCGATCACGGCTCCTCCGGCGAGCCCGAGGGCGCCGATGTAGGAGATGAGCGCGTCGGAGACGAACAGCACCTCGCCCGCGCCGGCCGCCGCGCCGAGCAGGCCCGGCAGCGTCGCACGCGGCGTTTCCCCCAGGCCGGACGCTCCCGTGCTGCCCAGCACCACGGCCTCGGCGCGGGTCACGCCCGCCGCCGCCAGCAGGTCTTCGACCAACCTGACCAGAACGTCCCCGCCCGTGCCGCCGCCCCCGCCCGTGCCGTCGCCGCCGGAGTCCCGGTCGCGCCGCGCCCGGGCCAGCGGCGTGCCGTTCAGATCCGCGAGCAGGCCGCGGGCGCCGGTGCCGCCGACGTCGAGGCCGATGACGTGCTCATCCATGACGCGCTCACCCATGGACGCGCTTACCCGTGACGCGTACGCCGACACGATCCGTGCCGGATCCCGGGCAGCGGCGCGATCGCAGCCAGGCCGCGGCCCGCGTCGGCATCACGATCACAACCGAGGCCGCGCCCCCGGCCACGGCCGCCGCCCGTACCGCCAGCACGATCACAACCAGCGGCGCGCCCCCGGCCTCGACCGCCGCCCGTACCGCCGACGCGATCACGACCGGCGTCGCGATCCCGGCCACGGCCGCCGCCCGTGCCGCCGACACGATCACAACCAGCGGCGCGCCCCCGGTCTCGGTCGCCGCTCATGTCGTGGCCGGGGTCGGCTGCGGCGGTCATCCGGAGGCGTGCTCCAGCGGCGTCGTACGGCCCGCCATCGCCTCGGTGACCCCGCGGGCGATGTCCCGCCCGGTGAGCCCGGCGCGGGTGAGGACGCTGGGGCGCTTGGCGTGTGACAGGAAACGCTGTGGGATGCCGTAGGTGCGGACCGGCGTGTCGACTCCGGCGTCGCGCAGCATTCGGGCGACGGCGTCGCCGACGCCGCCGACGCGGCCGTTGTCCTCGACCACGACGACGAGCCGGTGCGCCTGGGCGGCGAGGATCAGCGACTCGTCCAGCGGCTTGACCCAGCGGGGGTCCACGACGGTGGCGGAGATGCCCTGGGCGTCGAGCAGGTCGGCGGCCTCGACGCAGATCTCGGCCATCGGGCCGACCGCCACGATCAGCACGTCGGCGTCGCCGGCGCGCAGCACGTCCATGCCGCCGAGCTTGCCGACGGCGTCGAGGTCCTCCGGCAGCGCTCCCTTGGGGAAGCGGATGGCGGTGGGGCCGTCGTCGATGGCGATCGCCTCGCCGAGCAGTTCGCGCAGCCGCTCGCCGTCGCGCGGCACGGCGATCGACAGGTTCGGCACCACCTGCAGGATCGACAGGTCCCACATGCCGTTGTGGCTGGCGCCGTCGTCGCCGGTGACTCCTGCCCGGTCGAGCACGAGCGTGACCGGCAGGCGGTGCAGCGCGACGTCCATCAGCAACTGGTCGAACGCGCGGTTGAGGAACGTGGAGTAGATCGCCACGACCGGGCGCATGCCGCCGAGGGCGAGCCCGGCGGCGGAGGTGAGGGCGTGCTGCTCGGCGATGCCGACGTCGAAGATGCGGTCGGGGTACTCCTCGGCGAACTGGGCCAGGCCGGTGGGGTGCAGCATCGCGGCGGTGATCGCCACGAGCTCCTCGCGTTCCTTGCCGAGCCGGACGATCTCCTCGCTGAACACGTTGGTCCAGCCGTGCGCCCGGGGCCGCTCCTCGCCGGTGGCGATGTCGAACGGCTGCGGGGAGTGGAAGTTGTCCTCGTCGTGGTTCTCCGCCGGGCTGTAGCCCATGCCCTTGCGGGTGATCGCGTGCACGATCACCGGGCCGCGGAAGTCCCTGGCGCTGCGCAGCGCCGCCTCCACGGCGGCCAGGTCGTGCCCGTCGACGGGGCCGAGGTACTTCAGGCCGAGGTCCTCGAACATCACCTGCGGGGCGAGGATGTCCTTCAGGCCCTTCTTGACGCCGTGCAGCGTCTCGTACAGGGGGGCGCCGACGATGGGGACGCGGCCGAGGTTCTCCTTGATGAACTCCAGCGCGTGCTCGTAGTTCTGGGTGGCGCGCAGCGAGGCCAGGTGGGTGGCGAGGCCGCCGATCGTCGGCGAGTACGACCGGCCGTTGTCGTTCACCACGATGACGATCGGCAGGTCCTTGCGGGCGGCGATGTTGTTGAGCGCCTCCCAGGCCATGCCGCCGGTGAGCGCGCCGTCGCCGATCACCGCCACGACGCTGCGGCCGGACTCGCCGCGCAGGCGCATCGCCTTGGCCATGCCGTCGGCGTACGACAGGGCGGTGGAGGCGTGCGAGTTCTCGATGAAGTCGTGCTCGGACTCGGCCTGGCTGGGGTAGCCGGACAGGCCGCCCTCCTGGCGCAGCGTGCCGAAGTCGCCGGCCCGGCCGGTGAGCATCTTGTGCACGTACGCCTGATGGCCGGTGTCCCACAGGATCGGGTCGTGCGGGGAGTCGAAGACCCGGTGCAGGGCGATGGTCAGCTCGACCACGCCGAGGTTGGGGCCGAGGTGGCCGCCGCCGCGGGCGACCGAGGAGACGAGCAGGTCGCGGATCTCCGCCGCGAGCAGGGTGAGCTCGTCCGCGTCAAGCCGCTTGAGATCCTCCGGTCCGCCGACCGAATCCAGCACGCCCACCGCGCCATCGCCTCCGCTCTTGTCGAAACATTGGCGAGTCTAGTTGCCCGTCCTGAAGGGTCCCCATCCGATTGCACACAACCTTCACACAACGGTTTGGGTACCGGCGTCGGATGAACCGGCAAAACGGGCTCAGGTCGCTTTACGCCCCCGTGGTCGCTCCCCTAAGCTCTGCTGATCATGCGAAGACCCTCGTGGCGGCGCGTCACGACTAGGGGGCGCCGACCCGCGCCAGAACCTCAAGGGGGTCGGAGAGCACCTGGGAGAAGGCCAGCTCGGCCGCGCCCGTCAGGGTGGCGTCGTCGCCCAGGGCCGAGGTGCGCAGCCTCAGCCGCTCGCGGGTGCCGGCCAGCGCGCCGGTCGCGATCCGGCTGCGTACCTGGGCCGCGGACCCGAGGTAGATGTCGCGGAGCATCCCGCCGAAGATCACGATTTCGGGGTTGAAGATGTTGACGAGGTTGGCCACGCCGATGCCGAGCCAGTCGCCGACCCGCATGAGCGCGCCCTGCGCCATGATGTCGCCGCGGTCGGCGGCGTCGACCACGTCGCGGATCGCGTCGCGGCCGACGTGGTCCTCCACGCGCCCGGCCGCCTCAAGCACGGTGCGCTCGCCCACCTCGGCCTCCAGGCAGCCCCGGGAGCCGCAGCCGCACAGCCGCCCCCCGGGGTTCACCACCATGTGGCCGACCTCGCCGCCGTACCCGGAGTGGCCGCTGAGCAGCTGGCCGCCCACGATGACGCCGCCGCCGATGCCGACGTCGCCGTGCAGGTAGATCAGGTCGCGGCAGCCGACCCCGATGCCGCGGGTGTGCTCGGCGAGCGCGCCGAGGTTGGCGTCGTTGCCCACCGACACGGGCAGGCCGAGGCCGAGCCTGCGGGCCAGCTCCTCGCCGAAGGGCACGTCCGTGGCGCCGAGGTTGGGGCCGAACTTGACCAGCCCGTCCGCGGCGCGCACCCCGCCGGCGAACGCGGCCGCGGCCCCCACGCACACGGTGTCGGGGCGGGTCTTGCGCAGCATCTGCCGCGCGAACCCGGCGAGCTGGGTGGTGAGCGCCTCCAGGTCGAACGGGCCGCGGGCCCGGGGCGCCTCGCGGCGGTCGAGGATGACCCCGCCGAGGCCCACCCGTGCCGCCACCACGCGGTCCACGCCGACGTCGAAGGCGAGCACGTACACGCGCGCCGACTCGGGCCGGACGACCAGCGACGGCCGGCCGGCCCTGCCGGTCTCCTTCGGAAGCTCCTCACGGACCAGGCCCGCCGCCGTCAGATCGGCGGTGAGCGCCATGATGGTGCTGCGATTGAGCCCCATCCGGCTGGTCAGCTCGGCCCGTGAGGTCGGGCCGCCGAGGTGGACGTGTCGCAGGAGGACGCCGAGGTTGTGGCGGCGAATCTCCTCCTGCGAGGGTCCCGCGCGCATCATTTGTGGAGCCCCTGCAGTGCCGGCCGTGGGAGAGTCCCGGTCGGGAATCACCTTAGACCAGACGCCGCGGCGCGTTTACGCGAGATCGCGTCAACGCCGGCCGCGAGCAGCAGCACCGCTCCGGTGACGATGTACTTCACGCCCGAGCTGTAGCCCATCAGGCCCATGCCGTTGTCGATGACGGCGATCACCGCGCCGCCGAGCACCGCGTCCATCACCCGGCCCTTGCCGCCGAACAGGCTCGTGCCGCCGATCACGGCCGCGCCCACCGCCCACAGCAGCACGTTGCTGCCGCCGGTGTTGGGGTCGACCGAGGCTCCGCGGGAGGCCGCGATGATGCCGCCGATCGCCGCCATGGTGGAGCAGATGACGAACGCCGAGATCTTGATGCGGTCGACGTTGATGCCGGCCCGGCGGGCGGCCTCGGCGTTGCCGCCGACGGCGTAGATGTGGCGGCCGAAGGCGGTGCGCCTGAGCACGAAGGTCCACAGGATCAGCAGCAGCACGATGAGCGGCACCACCACCGGAACGCCCTTGAGCGAGACGATCAGCGCGTTGCGGCTGCGCTCCAGGTTGAGGATGTAGACCGCGACACCGGCGATCACCGCGAGCATGCCCACCCGGAACGCGATCAGGGACATCGGGTCGGCGGGCAGGTCGCGCTGCCTGCGCCGGTAGGCGCGCAGCAGTTGCACGCCCGCGTAGCCGACGACGCCCACGGCGAACAGCGCCCAGCTCAGCGCGGGCGGCAGGTTCCGGTTGGCGATGGCGAGGATGACCTCGTCCCGGATGGAGATGTTGGTGCCGCCGCTGACCAGCAGCAGCACCACGCCCTGGAAGGCGAGGAATCCGGCGAGCGTCACCACGAACGACGGAATCCCGACCTTGGCGACGAGCGTGCCGAGCACGAGGCCGATCACCATGCCGGTGATGATCGCCGCGATGGTGGAGACGTACCAGGGCAGGCCCTGGTTGGTCAGCGTCACCGCGAGCACGGCCGCGCAGACGCCGCTGGCGAAGCCCGCCGACAGGTCGATCTCGCCGAGCAGCAGCACGAAGACCAGGCCCATCGCGATCACGGTGATCTGCGCGCCCTGGGTGAACAGGTTGGCGAAGTTGATCGGTGTCAGGAACGCGGGCCGCAGGGTGGCGAAGACCACGCACAGCACCACAAGGCCGAACACGGCGGGCAGCGCGCCCATGTCTCCGCCGCGCACCCGCTCCAGGTAACCGCGCATTCCCGAGCCGAGGGTGGACGGCTGGGCGGTGCGTTCGGGGGCCATCGTCGTGCTCATGACGCCTCCTTGCCTTCCGTGACCCCGTTGCCGCCCCCGTTGCCGTTGGTGAGACCGAGATCCCCGCTGCGGCCGGCGGTGATCAGCTCGACGACCTGGGCGTGGGTGACCTCGGACGCCTTGACCTCCGCGGCCATCCGCCCGAGGTACAGGGCCGCGATCCGGTCGGCCACGGCGAAGACGTCGTTCATGTTGTGTGAGATCAGCACGACGGCCAGGCCGTTGTCTGCGAGCCGCCGTACCAGCTCAAGGACCTGCGCGGTCTGGGCGACGCCGAGCGCGGCGGTCGGCTCGTCGAGGATGACGACCTTGCTGTTCCACAGCACGGCCTTGGCGATGGCGACGGTCTGCCGCTGACCGCCGGAGAGGCTGGAGACCTGCTGACGGATCGACTTGACGGTGCGGACCGACAGCCCCTCCAGCGTCTTGGCCGCCATGTGCTCCATGGTGTCCTCGTCGAGGACCATGCCGCTCTTGCGTTCGCGGCCCAGGAACATGTTCTGGACGATGTCCAGGTTGTCGCACAGCGCGAGGTCCTGGTACACGATCTCGATGCCGAGGGCGGCGGCGTCGCGCGGCGTGTGCACGTGCACCGGCCTGCCCTCGAACAGGTACTCGCCGCGGTCGATGGCGTAGATGCCGCCGATGCACTTGACGAGCGTGGACTTGCCGGCACCGTTGTCACCGACGAGCGCGGTCACCTCACCGGCGCGTGCCGAGAAGGCGACGTCGTGCAGCACCTGCACCGGGCCGAAGCTCTTGTTGATCCCGCGCAGCTGCAGGATGGGCTGCGCGGCCTCCGGTTCCCCTGACCCGGACGAGCGTGGCTCGGTTGGGCGGGGGCTGGAGTCCCTGGACGTCGACGACACTGCACTCCCTCGTTGCTCTCCTGTCCTGGCTGCCGTGGCCGTGCCGCCGCCCCGGACGGCGGGGCGGCGGCACGGCGGACGGTGTCACTCGATGCCGGCTTCCTTGCACTTGTCGGCGTAGTCGTCGGTGCACAGCTCGTCCTTGGTGACGAAGCCGTCCGCCACCACGTCCTTGACGTTCTCGAAGAAGATCGCCTGCGGCTCCTCCAGGACGGAGGGCACGTCACGGTTGCCCTCGGGGTCCTTCACCGAGCCGCTGACGGTCGGCTTCTCGCCCTTGGCGAGGGCGACGGCGAGGCCGGCGGCCGCGTCGGCCTCCTTCTTGATCGCCTTGTAGACGGTCATGCACTGGTCGCCGGCGAGGATGTTCTGCAGGCCCTGTACGGTGGCGTCCTGGCCGGTGACCGGGACCTTGCCGTTCAGCTTCTGCTTGCGGAGCACGGTGATCGCGGCGTTGCCGAGACCGTCGTTCGCGGCGAGCACACCGGCGATCTTGGGCTCGCTGGTGAGCATCTGCTCGAAGATGGTCGCGGCCTGGGCGTTGTCCCAGTCCGGCACCGACTGGTCCGGGCCCTTGACGTACTCGCCGGAGTCGTACTTCGGCTTGAGCACGCCGTCGTAGCCGTTCTTGAACAGCGTGGCGTTGTTGTCCGTGGGCGAGCCGTTGAGCTCGGCCACGATGGGCTTGTCGGCCTTCTTGTCGGTCAGGCACTTGACCAGGCCCTCGCCCTGCAGCGTGCCCACCTTGGTGTTGTCGAAGCTGACGTAGTACGAGGCGCTGCCGCCCAGGGTGAGCCGGTCGTAGTCGATCGTGGCGACGCCCTGCTGCTTGGCCTTGTCGAGCACGGCCTTGCCGGTGCCGCTGTCCAGGTTGACGATCACCAGCACGGTCGCGCCGTTGGTGATCATCTGGTCGGCGATCGTCTGGAACTGGTTCTTGTCGCCCTGGGCGTTCTGGATGTCGAACTCGACGCCCGCGGCCTGGAACGCCTCGGACAGATACTTGCGGTCCGCGGTCTCCCAGCGGGCCGAGGACTTGCTGTCGGGAAGGATGACGCCGATCTTGCCGGGCTTGGCCGGCGCGGCCGAGGACGACGCGCCGCCGCCCTGGGCCGTGGTGGTCCCGCCGCCGTCGCCCCCGCAGGCGGTGAGACCGAGAGACAGCGCCGCCGCTCCGGCGGCCAGAGTGAAGATCCCCTTGCGCATGGGAGCACGGGTCCTTTCTGCTGTGGGTCGCGCCCGTGGGCGTGGCCCGGGGTCTGTGCAGTTGTGCCGGCCGAACAAGCGACCGGTACGGCGAGCGCCGGGTCACGGCTTCACCGTTCGGATGAATGTTGTTTGCGGCAACGTAAACCGCGGCGGCCAGCAACGCCAGACCTCTGGGGGGGTGAATTTGTTGTACCGGATAACAATCCAGAAACGCCGTCGTTACGTCAGCGCGTTCCACCACAGCCCGCGGACGATCAGCGCCACGGCCGAGGCCGCGGCCACCGCCAGCACGGCGATCCGGATCCGCCCGCCGTCCAGCCGCCGCCGCAGCGACCCCGCCACCGCGAAGCCCGCGAACACGAACGGCAGCAGCACCGCCCCGGTGAGCAGCGCACGCGCCGGGAGCTCGCCCCCGGCCGCCAGGGCCGTCATCGACAGCAGCGCGCCCGCGGCGAAGCACAGGGCGAGCGTGGCACGGATCTGCGGTCCCTTGGCGCTCTGGTAGACCAGCGCCACCGGCGGCCCGCCGATGCTGGTCGCGGTGCCGGTCACCCCCGCGACCGCGCCCGCCAGCGCGAGCGTCCGCGGGGTGCGCGCCACGCTCACCGCCGAGCCCGTCAGCGCCACGGCGACGAGCACCATCGTCCCGATGATCACCGCCAGCGCGTCCGGCGAGGCGGTCTTGACCACCCAGACCCCGGCGAGCGTGCCCGGCAACCGCCCGAGCAGCACCCACCGCACGCCGCGCCAGTCCACGTGCCGCCACTCCGACGCCAGCGAGAGCAACGGCAACACGAACGCGAGCACCTGCAGCGCGCCCGGCATCACCGTCGGATCGAGCAGCGTCATCACGGGCGCGGCCAGCAGCGCCAGCCCCAGCCCGACCGCGCTCTGCACCAGCGCCCCGACCAGCACCGCCACCCCGGCCACCAGCAACGGCGCCACAACCGCCCCCACATCCAGCGACAGGCCCGGCCCCGCACCCCGCCCGGCGCCCATGGCCGCGTACGCACCGGCGCACAACCCACTCAGCAGGCAATCATCCATGCAGTCGCACGCTAGCCCGCGAGCGCTGTCCTGGTCGCTCCATTTATCGACCGGTTTGCCGACGGCGCACCCCGCCCGACGCCCCCACGTGCACGGATCCGGCACTCCACAATGTGGTGATTACGTTAAGCATCCATCCGATACACAAGAGTGATCGGAGTGCCGTACTGAGAAGAAGACACGAGCTTAGCCTGACAAGTGTGCATGAGGATCAGAAGAGCACGCCGATACGCGTCAGCGTCGCGCTTCGCGACAGGATCGCCAAACTCGCACGAGAAGCAGGTGCACCGATGACCGCGATCATCGAAGAAGCCGTCTTCGACTACGAGCACAAGAGGTTCGTGGCCGAGTTCCGGGCGGCCGTGCATGGGACGATGGCGGATCCGGCGGCGTGGGCCGACTACCAGGCCGAAATCGCGATCTTCGACAACGCCTGACGCATCCCTGACGGAGCAAATCCGTGGCAAATCCGGGGCAAATCCGGGCAGGTCCGCCAGAGGAGGCCCGCCAGGGCAGGTAGGCCGAAGCAGGTCCGCCCGGCGAAGGGATGGTTCGCCGGGCGGACCCGGTCTCGGGTTGTTCCCCCGATGGCCCTGCTCAGCTCTTGGCGAGCAGGGAGCGCAACACGTACTGCATGATTCCGCCGTGGCGGTAGTAGTCCGCCTCGCCGGGGGTGTCGATGCGTACGACGGCCTGGAATTCGGTGGTCCGGCCGCCGGGGCCGGAGGCGCGGACGGTGACGGTGGCCGGGGTGGCGCCGGAGTTGAGCTCCTCGATGCCGACGATGTCGAAGGTCTCGTCGCCCGCGAGGCCGAGCGACGCGGCCGACTCGCCTTCGGGGAACTGCAGCGGCAGCACGCCCATGCCGATCAGGTTCGAGCGGTGGATGCGCTCGTACGACTGGGCGATGACGGCGCGCACGCCGAGCAGCGCGGTGCCCTTGGCCGCCCAGTCGCGCGAGGAGCCCGAGCCGTACTCCTTGCCCGCCAGGACCACCAGCGGGATGCCCGACGCCTGGTAGTTGACCGAGGCGTCGTAGATCGTGGTGACCGGCGCGCCCTCCTGGGTGAAGTCGCGGGTCCAGCCGCCCTCGGTGCCGGGGGCGATCTGGTTGCGCAGCCGGATGTTGGCGAACGTGCCGCGGATCATCACCTCGTGGTTGCCGCGGCGCGAGCCGTAGGAGTTGAAGTCCTTCACCTCGACGCCGTGCTCGCGCAGGTATGTGCCCGCGGGCGAGTCGGCCTTGATGGAGCCGGCGGGCGAGATGTGGTCGGTGGTGACCGAGTCGCCGAGCAGCGCGAGCACCCGGGCGCCGGTGATGTCGGTCACCGGGGCGGGCTTCTCCGGCATGCCGTCGAAGTAGGGCGCCTTGCGGACGTAGGTGGAGTCCGGGTCCCAGGCGAAGGTGCTGCCGGTCGGCACCGGCAGGGCCGCCCAGTGCTCGTCGCCCTTGAACACGTCGGCGTACCGCTGCTTGAACATGTCCTGGCCGATCGAGGCGTTCACCACCTCGGCGACCTCCTCCGGCGAGGGCCAGATGTCGCGCAGGTAGACGGGCTCGCCGTCGGAGCCGGTGCCGAGCGGCTCGGTGTCCAGGTCGATGTCCATGGTGCCGGCGAGCGCGTAGGCGACCACCAGCGGCGGCGAGGCCAGGTAGTTCATCTTCACGTCGGGGTTGATCCGGCCCTCGAAGTTGCGGTTGCCGGACAGCACCGCGGTCACCGCGAGGTCGGCGGACTGGATCGCCTCGCTGATCTCCGCCGGGAGCGGGCCCGAGTTGCCGATGCAGGTGGTGCAGCCGTAGCCGACGAGGTTGAAGCCGAGCTTGTCCAGGTACGGCGTGAGCCCGGAGCGCTCGAAGTAGCCGGTGACCACCTGGGAGCCGGGCGCGAGCGAGGTCTTCACCCACGGCTTGCGGGTCAGGCCCTTGTCGACCGCGTTCCTGGCCAGCAGCGCCGCGCCCAGCATGACGTAGGGGTTGGAGGTGTTGGTGCAGGAGGTGATCGCGGCGATCACGACGGCGCCGTGGTCGATCTCGAAGGAGGTGCCGTCGTCCAGCGTGACCGGGGTCGGCTTGTGCGGCCGGGCGCCGTCGGCGCTCGCGTTGGAGGCCGGCGGGTCGGAGGCCGGGAAGCTCTCCGCCGACGCCTCGTCCACGCCGCTGTCGTCGCTCACGTACGCCCGCACGTCGCGCCGCCAGGTCTGCTTGGCCGCCGACAGCTCGATGCGGTCCTGCGGGCGCTTCGGCCCGGCGATCGACGGGACGACGGTGGCGAGGTCGAGCTCGATGTACTCGGAGTAGACCGGCTCACGCGACGGGTCGTGCCACAGGCCCTGGGCCTTGGCGTACGCCTCGACCAGCGCGATCTGCTCGTCGGAGCGGCCGGTGAGCCGCAGGTAGGCGAGGGTCTCGCCGTCGATCGGGAAGATCGCGCAGGTGGAGCCGAACTCGGGGCTCATGTTGCCGATCGTGGCCCGGTTGGCGAGCGGCACCGAGCCGACGCCCTCGCCGAAGAACTCCACGAACTTGCCGACCACGCCGTGCTCGCGCAGCATCTGGGTGACCGTGAGCACCAGGTCGGTGGCGGTCGCGCCGGGCGGCAGCTCGCCGGTGAGCTTGAAGCCGACCACGCGCGGGATCAGCATGGAGATCGGCTGGCCGAGCATCGCGGCCTCGGCCTCGATGCCGCCGACGCCCCAGCCGAGCACGCCGAGGCCGTTCTCCATCGTGGTGTGCGAGTCGGTGCCGACGCAGGTGTCGGGGTACGCCTTGCCGTCGCGGGTCATCACCACGCGGGCCAGGTGCTCGATGTTGACCTGGTGCACGATGCCGGTGCCGGGCGGCACCACCTTGAACTCGTCGAAGGCGCCCTGGCCCCAGCGCAGGAACTGGTAACGCTCGTGGTTGCGCTCGTATTCGCGCTCGACGTTGCGCTGGAAGGCGTCCGGGGCGCCGAAGTAGTCGACGATGACCGAGTGGTCGATGACCATCTCGGCCGGGGCGAGCGGGTTGATCCGGTTCGGGTCGCCGCCGAGGTCGCGCACGGCCTCGCGCATGGTGGCCAGGTCGACGACGCACGGCACGCCGGTGAAGTCCTGCATGATGACGCGCGCCGGGGTGAACTGGATCTCCACGCTGGGCGCGGCGTTCGGGTCCCAGCCGCCCAGGGCGCGGATGTGGTCGGCGGTGATGTTCGCGCCGTCCTCGGTGCGGAGCAGGTTCTCCAAGAGGATCTTCAGGCTGTACGGGAGGCGCGCCGACCCCTCGACGGCGTCCAGCCGATAGATCTCATATGACGCGTCGCCCACGCGCAGCGTGTCACGGCTGCCGAAGCTGTTGGCGGACACGAAGATTCGCCTCCCTCGTTCCCTGTCGGTGGCCCTGCCAATATGAGGTTCCAAAGAGGCCACTTTTCCCCATGAATCCTGCCGCATGCACGATGCGGCATCGTCGGTCAGGGTGCCCTCACCCGCACCGCACTACCGCCCGCGGCAAGTGTCTCGACATCAAGATATCTTGCGCGATATCTCGATATCAAGTTAACCCATGGTGATCCCCGGCATGAGCCGCAGGTACAGCAGAACCACGATCCCCACCGACAGCGCCGGCGCGAGCAGCTTCTGCTCGAACGCCTTGCCGGTCTTGAACCCGATCTTGTACGGCAGCAGCCACCGCCCCTTGATCGGCCACAGCACCGGGCAGCCCCGCTCGGTCAGGCAGTCGCCGACGACGTGGGCGAACGCGCCGATCCCCACCGCCAGGCCGAGCCAGCCGTACCCCACCCCGAGCGAGCCGAAGATCAGGAAAAGGGCCGCCGTGAGCAGGATGTTCACCACGGCCGAGGTGATCGTCCGGCCCGGCACGCCGACGGCGAGCGCGCGCAGCGCCAGCCCGATCATCAGCACGACCACGATGTCCCGGCCGACCGTGCTGTACTGCGCGAGCGCGTGCGCGCCGAGCCCCGTGGCGACGCAGAACAGCAGGGAGTGGGTGGCGTGGCGATGCCCGCCGCTGAGGAAGTTGACCGCCTTGCTCAGCAACCAGGTGGCCGGGCCGAAGGTCTGGGCGATCGTCGCGCTGGGATGGTCCAGGTCGGGCAGCATCGCGGCCCCCGCGCACACCAGCGCCCCCGCGAGCAGCTCTGCCGGCAGCAGCGCGTTTCCCGCCACGGGCGTGAGCCCGGCGAGCGCCGGCGCGGACGCCAGCCAGATCACCGCGCCGCTCAACGCGTGCGAGTGCCCCATCATCCGCATATCACCACTTTCATGATCACGCTGGGTGACTGTACGGCATGGCGGGACTCGACGACAGCCCTTCCCGGTCATTCCACAGGGACATCCCGGACACAGCTCCCCGGCGGCCACGCCAGGTGACGTACCGGCGACCGGGCGACCACAGACCGGCACAGATTGGCACAGAGCGACGAGAGCAGGGGGGCCGGCGCGGCCCGGTTGGGCGTCTTCAAGGCGGGGTACTTGGCCCGTTTGGCGAAGAAGTTTGCGGATGCTGCTTGCAGGGGCGGGATTTGACGACACCTCGCCCAGGAACGCCGTTCCCAGGGTGCGCGTTCACTGGGGTGAGCATCGCGAAGGCCCCGGACAGACGGACAGGACCGCTCCATTCCAAGAGCACCCCCCAGCCCTCTCAGAGCGGAACGATCCCGTCCGTCGGTCTCTTCAACGGCCGGGCTCCGTGACATGTTCCCGACCGCGGCGTGATCGAGTTGTGATCTGAGTCACTCTCTCGACCGTTGCCGGCGACTGTTTTCCGATATATCGTTGAAGCATCGAGAACAGTCGAACTAGATCGAAAGGTGCGATCAATGACCAACGCATTCAGCATGGGCGGGGCCGGGATAAACGCCCCCTGGCCCGACCCGAGAGCCCTCCGCAGGGAGTTGAAGAACCTGATCACCACGATGACGGAGGCGTGGGGCGGGCACCCCGGCCACGGCGCCGCGCACGAACGGCACGAGCACCGGCACCGCGGTCCGCGAGGGCCGCGCGGCTTCGCCTGGGACTTCGGGCCCGGCCCGTGGGGCCGCTCGTTCATGTTCGGGGGCGGGCGTCCCGGATGGAGCCGGGGACGCAAGGCCAAGCGCGGCGACGTGCGCGCCGCGATCCTCGCGCTGCTGTCGGAGGAGCCGCGCAACGGCTACCAGATCATCCAGGAGATCGCCGAGCGCAGCCAGGGCGGCTGGAAGCCCAGCCCCGGCGCGGTCTACCCGGCTCTGCAGCAGCTCACCGACGAGGGCCTGGTGCGCGCCGAGGAGACCGACGGGCGCAAGACCTTCCACCTCACCGATGCCGGCCGCGCCTACGTGGCCGAGCACGCCGACGATGTCCGCGCCCCGTGGGAGGAGATGACCCCGCAGGTCGACGACAGCGCCTGGGAGATCATGGATCTGGGACGCCAGACGGCCGCCGCCCTGTTCCAGGTGCTGCAGACCGGCAGCGACGCCCAGGTACGGCAGGCGAAGCAGGCCCTGGCCGAGACCCGGCGCAAGCTCTACCAGATCCTGGCCGACGGCGACCCCGACGAGGAGTGAGACCCGCAAAGTGAACGAGCCCCGGACCGACGACCCCAGGCCCGACGCCCCTCGGCCCGACGAGTTCCGGACGCGCCCGACGCCGGGCGAGCCGAGCATCGGCGACCAGAGAATCGCCGATGTGAGAACCGGCGATGTGAGAGCCGGCGACCTGAGGATCGGCGACGCCGAGCGCGACGAGGTGATGGCGGCGCTGCGCGAGCACTTCGCACAGGGCCGCCTCACCTCCGACGAGCTCGACGAGCGCCTGGAGAGCGCCCTGCGCGCCCGCACCGCGCGGGACCTGCAGGCACTCACCGCCGACCTGCCCGGCCCGCACCCGGCGGACGCGCGGCCCTTCCTCGGTACCCGCGCCGACGAGCGTCCCTGGCACCCCTGGCACCACGGGTCCTGGCCCCCCGCTCCCTGGCACCACGGGCCCTGGCATCAGCACGGCCCCTGGGGTCGCCCGCAGTGGGGCTGGACGTCCGGCCCGCCCGCGCCGTGGCGGCACTCCCATGGCTTCCGGCCAAGCCGCCACGGCCCGTGGGGCCCGGCCTTCCGGCACCGGCACCGGCACCCCCCGTTCCCGTTGTTCCTACTCGCCGCGCTCGCGATCATCTCGGTGGCGGCCGGTACGGCGTGGCCGCTGATCATCGCCGTCAAGGTGCTGCTGTTCGGCACGATCGCGTTCATGGTCATCCGCGCGATCCGCCACCGGGGCTGGAGCCGTAGGCGCGGCTGAGTCGTCGGCCGTTCCCGACCCCCCGTATGGGGTGTCACATATTCACTCCTTTTGCCTTGACCGGTTGTGTCAGCCAATCAAGGATCGAGTGTCGCCGGGCCCGCACGGCGAGCCGATCGCGAGGCACAACGAGGAGGAGTATGAACGACCACGACGACACCGATGTCGCGGCCTTCCAGCAGTTACGCCAGGCCGACGGAGCCATTCTGCCCGTGGCCGAATACCAGTCCGAGTTCGCCGCCGTCTTCCGCAGAACCGAGGGGGTCATCTGGAAACTCGAACGCGCGCAGTACTTTCACGAGCCGTACGACGCGAGCTGGAACGCCATGATGGGGGGCCGCTGGCAGCGGTCTCTGGAGCTGATCGAGCAGGCGCGGGACACCTACGCCCGCGAGTACGACGGACCCGCCGAGTTCCGCCGGGTGCGCATCGTCGAGGCCCCGCTCACGCCGTACATGCAGTGGGAATTGCACTACCTCGCGGCCAGGGCGCTGGTGGGCGAACGAGGGAGGGTCGTTCCCGCTCACGTCGTACGGCCGCTTGAGACGGTTCAGCCGCTGCCCGAAGTCGTGATCTTCAGCGAGTCGCTGGCGTACCTGGTGCGCTACGACGAGATCGGCGCGCACATCGGGGGACGCCGGATCGTGGATCGTGACGCGATCCGGCCCTGTATCCCGATCATGCAGAGCCTGTTCGAGCGGGGCGAGGACATGCGCTCCTACGTCGAACGCGAGGTCGTTCCGCTTCCGCCGCCGGCCATCCGGCCGTCGATGGCCTCGTAGGCCCGACAGGCCGGACAGGCCCGACAGGCACCACCACAGGCCCGGGAGCCGGGGGCTCGAAAGCCCGGTGGGACCGGCTGACCCCGCGCCGCCCGCGCCCGCGCACGGGCGCCCGCACGCACCGCGTCAGGGCCTCCATCATCTGATGCGGACGCGCGTGCGATGACATACCGCGCACTCCTGGACGTGCACGTGACCGACGATTTCGATGTCCTGCCAGGTGTGCCGGAAATGCACGACCTTGGATCGGCCGTCGGTCCGCCCGCCCGAGCGGCCGCGCGCCGTACGGCCGATCCTCCGTGCGATCCAGCGCCCCACGCGCCGGGAAATCCCCCGCCACGACCCGCCGCCTACGGCGAAAGACACCACGTCCACGTCTCCTGAGCCCCGTTCACGAGACCTCGCGAGCCGTCCCGTCACCGAGAACGACGCTCCGCCGCCGGGCGGAATTCCCTCTCATTCCCGCGAATTCCATCGCACTCCGGCGACTTTGGGCGACTTCCGGCGACTTACGGCGCACTCCGGGGCATTCCGGCGCATTCGCGCCCATGCCCGCTCGCCCCGGGGAACGGCGGCTCAGAGGCGAGGGTCAACCGGTTCCGACTCCAAGGCCGGCACCGCGAACACGGGCTCGTGCACCCGCCACAGCGGCTCGCCCTCGGTCAGCCGGGACAATGCCTCCAATCCCAGCGCGAACTCCCGCAACGCCATGGAGCGCTTCTTCCCCAGGAACCGACGTCGCAATCCGCTCATCTGGTCTGTCTCGGTGTAATCAGGACCGTAAATGATGCGCAGATACTCGCGCCCGCGCACCTTGACGCCGGGCTGGACACGTCCGGCGGGCGGATGCAGGGGCTTGACGACCATGCCCTCCCCGCCCGACTCGGTCAGCCGCTCCCACCACTCGACGGCCGCCCGCCTGGACTCCGGCGAGCCGAGCGTGACGAAGACGTGCCGGGTCGGCGTGATCAGCCCGCCGCCCGTGCCGAGGCGGGAGAGCAGTTCCAGGTGCCACGAGTGCGGCCGTCCCGCCGCCGTGACACGGCCCTCGCAGGCCAGGATCTGGAACGGCGCGAGCCGGATTCCCTCCAGGCCGGAAACCGGGCCGCAGTACCGCGCATAGGCGTCGCGGAATCGGGCAGCGTTGTGCAAGCGGCGTCGGGTGCGGTCGTGCAAGCCGCCCACATCCAGTCCGCGCCCGGCAGCCGCGTCCAGCGCCGCGAGCGCCTCCGGTAGCGCGGCCCGCGCCGCCGCCCCCACCGCCGCGTACTGCTCCTTGATGAGGCCGCCGGCCTTCGCCGACCACGGCAGCAGCTCGCCCGGAGGTCTCCGGCGGGGCCATCGTCAGCGGCAGGTAGACGAGCCGGCGGGGGTCCACCGCGAACCGGCTCATGATCTGCAGCGCGGCGGCGGCGTTCTCCTGGCGACGGCGAGGTCGCGGCCACGGGTGCGGGCGAGCCGTATCGGGTCGACGTCGAGCATCAGCGCGGCCGTGCAGCGCTCGGGTGCCGCCTCCGGACAGAAGACCCGGGCCGTGCCGAAGGACTGGCCGAACTCCTGCACGCGGTCGGGATGCTTGTGCAGCAGGAAGCCGAGATCGGTGGCGGGCCTCAGGGTCGTGGAGATCGTGAGCAGCACGCTCGCCGATTGTTCCCGACGCCCGATCGGACCCGCCACTGATTAACGTCGCCCGGCGTCCTCCTCAGACGTGGGGCATGATCTCGGACGCGATCAGCTCCAAGTGGTCGAAGTCGTTCAGGTCGAGGATCTGGAGGTAGAGGCGCTCACAGCCAATCTTGGCGTACTGGTCGATCTTCTCCAGCACCTCGCCGGGCGTGCCGCCGAGGCCGCCGGTGCGCAGCGCGTCCAGGTCCCGGCCGATCGCGGCGGCCCGGCGGGCGGCCTCGGCCTCGTTCCGGCCGACCGCGATCGTCTGCGCCGCCGACATGATGATGGACTCGCGGCCGATCGCCGCGCAGGCGTCACGCACCCGGCCGTAGGCCGCCTCGGTGTCGGCCAGGCCGCGGAAGGCCACGTTGTACTCGTCGGCGAAGCGGGCCGCCATGCGGGGAATGCGGGTGGGGCCGGTGCCGCCGACGATGATCGGCGGACGGGGGCGCTGCGCGGGCTTGGGCAGGGCGGGCGAGTCGGCCAGCCGGTAGTGGGCGCCCTCGAAGGAGTACGTGGAGCCCTCCGGCGTCGTCCAGAGGCCCGTGATGATCTCCAACTGCTCCTCGAAGCGCGAGAACCGGTCCTTGCGGGGCGGGAACGGCAGCCCGTACGCGGTGTGCTCCGCGTCGTACCAGCCCGCGCCGAAGCCCAGCTCCACCCGGCCGCCGCTCATCTGGTCCACCTGCGCCACGCTGATCGCCAGCGGGCCGGGCAGGCGGAAGGTGGCCGGCGACACGAGGGTGCCCAGCCGGATCCGCGAGGTCTCCCGCGCCAGCCCGGCCAGCGTCACCCAGGCGTCGGTGGATCCGGGGCCCGGGTCCCCGGGGCCGATACGCATGTAATGGTCGGATCGGAAGAAGGCGTCGAAGCCGAGCCGCTCGGTCGCCTGGGCCACACGCAACAGGTCGTCGTAGGCCGCACCCTGCTGCGGCTCGGTGAAGATCCTCAGAAGCATGCCGACATTATGGACCTCCCACCCAGATCGGCACCGCTTCCCCTCCGGCGTGGGAGCCGCCTTTCGCGTCACTTTTCGGTGACCGTACGTGCTCGTCCGTCGAGGGCTTGTAAGGAATCAACCGCTATGCACCAAAAGTCGCACGCCGCGGGTCCGGCGTCGGAGTCGTCGCGCGGCCTTCCGGCCCCGCGGCGTCCTCAGCGGGAGCGGCCGGGCTGCAGCAGGGCCACGCACTCGACGTGGGCGGTCATCGGGAAGGCGTCGAAGGCGCGCAGGTCGGTGAGGTGATAGCCGCGGGCGTCGAACCAGGCGATGTCGCGGGCCATGGTCGCGGGGTCGCAGGAGACGTAGACGATGCGGGCGGCGCGCAGGTCGGCGATCCGGTCCACGACGGAGCGCCCGAGGCCGGTGCGGGGCGGATCGGCGACGACGATGTCGGCGCGCTCGACTCCGGCGGCGTTGAGCGCGGGCTCGATGCGGCCCCGCTCGACGCTCGCATGGGGCAGGTCGCGCAGGTTGCGGCGGGCGTTGCGGACGGCCTCCCGGTCGGACTCCACGCCGAGCACGGCGCCCTCGGGGCCCACGGCCTCGGCCAAGGCGGCGGTGAACAGGCCGGCCCCGCAGTACAGGTCGAGCGCCCAGTCGCCGGGGCGGGGCTCGGCGAAGCGCAGGACCGCGCGCAGGAGGGTCTCGGCCGCTCCGGGGTGGACCTGCCAGAAGCCGTTTGCGGTGACGTGGAAGGTCCGGCCGCCCGCACGCTCGCGCACGTCGGCACGGCCGCGCACCGCGCGGGTGCGATGGTCCTCCTCCACCAGGATGGCGGCCGAGGCGTCCAGGTCGGGCACCTCGACGTCGCCGTCGGCGGGCCCTTCGCCCGGAATGCCCACTGAGTCCCGCGAGTCGCGTATGTCTCCCGCATCCCGTGAGTCCCGGACCTCTTCGGTGTGACGCGTCCCCTCGGCATCGGTGGGACGCGTCCCGGCGGCGTGTTCCGCGTCCTTGCCGGAGCGGCGTGCCTTGGGCAGGGCCACGACCACGGCGCGGTCGCCGGTGGCGGAGGCGATCGCCTCGACGGAGGCCGCGCCGCGCCAGTTGCGGGTCTCGACGCCGATCTTCTCCACTTCGGGGTGGGCGATCAGGCAGGCGTCCACCGGCTCGATCTCGTGCGAGCGGTGCCGCCGTAGGCCGAGTACGCCGTCGGGGCGGGCGGCGAAACGCACCCGGGTGCGCCAGCCGAGACCGTCGGGCGCGCCGGGCACCTCCTCGACCGTGACCTCCCGCCGGATCCCGGCCAGCCGCCGCAGTTGCTCGGCGATCACCTCGGCCTTCAGCGCCCGCTGGGCCTCAAGCGAGGCGTGCTGCCAGTCGCAGCCGCCGCATCGGCCCGGCCCGGCGTACGGGCAGGGCGGGGTGACCCGGTCGGGCGAGGGGCGCAGCACCTCGATGGCGTCGGCGCGCAGGAACCAGGCCGTTTCCTCGGTGACGCGGGCGCGTACGCGCTCGCCGGGCAGGGCGTGCCGGACGAACACGACGCGGCCCTCGTGCCGCGCGACGCACCAACCGCCGTTGGCGACGTTGCCAACCTCAAGCTCGATCATTTCCCGTCCCGGTCGTCGTCTTTCGTGGTCCGTCCGAGGGGCGCCGGACCGAGCGCGCGGCGTACTGATCCGGGCGGCTCTTCAGGCGGTCGGAGGAGCGGAGCTGCCACGGCACGCTGGTCACCATGACGCCCGGCTGGAACAACAGCCGGGTCTTCAGCCTAAGGGCACTCTGGTTGTGCAGGAGATGCTCCCACCAGTGGCCGACCACGTACTCGGGGATGAACACGGTGATCACGTCCCGGGGCGAGCGGCGGCGCAGCTTCCTGACGTAGTCGAGCACCGGCCGGGTGATCTCCCGATACGGCGAGTCGAGGATCTTCAGCGGCACGTCGATGCCCCGGGCGTCCCACGTCTCCTGCAGTTTCCTCGCCTCCGCGCCGTCCACGGCCACGGTGAGCGCCTCCAGCGAGTACGGCCGCGTGGCCTGGGCGTACGCGAGGGAGCGCAGGGTCGGCTTGTGGATCTTGGAGACGAGGACGATGGCGTGGTTGCGTGCCGGGCGGATGGACTCGTCGAGCACCGCATCGTCCTCGACCGCGAGCTCGTCGGCGATCTTGTCGTAGTGCCGCCGGATGGCGCGCATCGTCACGAACAGCAACGTCATGATCGCGATGGCGATCCACGCGCCGTGGGTGAACTTCGTCACCAGCACCACGATCAGGACCACGGCGGTGAGGAAGGCGCCGAAGGCGTTGATCGCGCGCGAGCGCCGCATGCGGCGCTGCTCCGCCGGGTCGCGCTCGCCCGGCAGCTTCGCGTTCCAGTGCCGCACCATGCCGACCTGGCTGATCGTGAACGACACGAACACGCCGACGATGTAGAGCTGCACCAGCCGGGTGACCTCGGCGTCGAAGGCGTAGATCAGCGCGCCCGCGGCGGCGGCCAGCAGGATGATGCCGTTGCTGAACGCGAGCCGGTCGCCGCGGGTGTGCAACTGCCGGGGCAGGTAGCGGTTCTGCGCGAGCACCGAGCCGAGCACCGGGAATCCGTTGAACGCGGTGTTGGCCGCGAGCACGAGGATCAGCACGGTCACCACCGTGACCACGTAGAAGGCGGGCGGGAAGTCGCTGAAGACGGTCTGCGCCACCTGGACGATCACCGGGTGCGCCACCACCTCCCGGCCCGACTGGTCGTACAGGTGACTGCCCTGGGAGGCGTCGCCGAACTTGGCGCCGATGACGTAGGCGAGCGCGGTGATGCCGCCGAACATCGTCATCGCCAGCAGCCCCAGCATGAGCAGGGTGGCCGCGGCGTTCTGCCCCTTGGGCCTGCGGAAGGCGGGCACGCCGTTGCTGATGGCCTCCACCCCCGTCAGCGCGGCGCAGCCGGAGGAGAACGCGCGCAGCAGCAGGAACACCAGGGCGAGCCCGGAAAGCCCCATGTCCTCGCCGCGCACCACGTAGTCGGCCGTCTCGGCGCGCAGGTCGTCGCCGAGGGCGAGTCGCGTGCCGCCCCAGATCAGCGTCGCGAAGATCGCGACCATGAACGCGTACGTCGGCAGGGCGAAGGCCATCCCCGACTCGCGGATCCCGCGCAGGTTGATCAGGGTGAGCAGGGCGACCAGCGCGATGGCGGTGCCGACCTGGTGCTCGTGCACGAACGGAAACGCGGCGCCCAGGTTCTCCACCCCCGACGAGACGGACACCGCCACGGTCAGGACATAGTCGACCAGCAGCGCGCTGCCCACGCCGAGCCCGTAGTTGGGGCCGAGGTTGGTCGTCGCCACCTCGAAGTCGCCGCCGCCGCTGGTGTAGGCGCGCACATTCTGCCGGTACGACGCGACGACCGTGATCAGGACCACCAGGACGGCCGCGGCGATCCACGGCGTGAAGTGGTAGGCGGCGAAGCCGGCCACGCCCAGGGTGATCAGAATCTCCTGTGGAGCGTACGCCACCGACGACAGGGCGTCACTCGCGAACACCGGCAGCGCGATGCGTTTGGGCAGGAGCTGCCCGTGCGCCTGCCCGCTGCGAATCGCCGGGCCCACAAGCAGGCGCTTCGCCAAATCTGTTGCCTTCGCCACGTTTGACGATGCTAGCCGGGTCCCGGCTGCCGACCGCACGGAGGACGCGTGGGGGAAGGCAGGCCATACTGTCCTGATAGAGGTATTAGGACTGGACTCTTAACGGCCGGATCCGCGGGAATTCACAACAGGTACCGCCTCGACCGAACGGCGGGGGAGCATGCATATCGTGATCATGGGATGTGGCCGGGTCGGCTCCACGCTCGCCCACATCCTTGAGGACAACGGGCACTCGGTGGCCATCATCGACCGCGATCCGCAGGCGTTTCGCCGCCTGCGGGCCGGATTCCGGGGCAAGCGGGTGACCGGCATCGGGTTCGACCGCGACGTGCTCATCGAGGCGGGGATCGAGACCGCGGGCGCGTACGTCTCGGTGAGCAGCGGAGACAACTCCAACGTCATCTCCGCCCGGGTGGCCAGGGAGACCTTCGGCGTCGAGAACGTCGTGGCGCGCATCTACGACTCGCGCCGCGCCGAGGTCTACCAGCGGCTCGGCATCCCCACGGTGGCGACCGTGCGGTGGACGGCCGACCAGATCCTGCGCCGCATCCTGCCCGAGGGCGCCGAGCCGCTGTGGCGCGACCCCACCGGCACCGTGATCCTCGCCGAGGTGGTCTTCCACCCCCACTGGATCGGCACGACGCTCCATCGGATCGAGAAGGCCGTCGGCGCCCGCGTGGCGTTCATCAACCGGATGGGCGAGGCGCTGCTGCCCAAGGCCGACACCGTGCTGCAGGAGGGGGACATCCTGCACGTGATCGCCGCCGAGAACGACATGGACCGCATTCACAAGGTGCTGTCGGGCACCCCCGAGGAGGAGGACTGATGCGCGTCGCCATCGCCGGAGCCGGCGCCGTCGGCCGGTCCATCGCCGCCGAGCTGCTGGAGAACGGCCACCAGGTGCTGCTCATCGACGCCGACCCCAGGGCCATCAAGATCGACAGTGTGCCGAAGGCGGAGTGGCTGCTCGCCGACGCGTGCGAGGTCTCCTCGCTCGACGAGGCCGGGCTGAACAACTGCCAGGTGGTGATCGCCGCCAGCGGCGACGACAAGGTGAACCTGGTGGTCTCGCTGCTGGCCAAGACCGAGTACGGCGTGCCCCGCGTGGTCGCCCGCATCAACCACCCGAAGAACGAGTGGCTGTTCAACGAGTCGTGGGGCGTGGACGTCGCCGTCTCCACCCCGCGCCTGCTCAGCGCCCTGGTGGAGGAGGCGGTCAGCGTCGGCGACCTGGTGCGGCTGATGACCTTCCGGCAGGGTCAGGCGAACCTGGTCGAGCTCACCCTGCCCGAGGACGCGCCGGTCGTCGGCCAGCGCGCCGGGTCGGTGCCGTGGCCGCAGGACTCCGCGCTGGTGGCGATCCTGCGCGAGGGCCGTGTGCTGGTCCCCTCCGCCAACGATCCCCTGGAGGCCGGGGACGAGCTGCTGTTCGTGGCCACCCAGGAGGTCGAACGCGACCTGGCGCAGTTGCTCGCCCCGCACTGAGCGGCCCCGATCGGCTCCCCAGCGGCACTGAGCGGCCATTGAGCGGCACTGAGCCGTGCCGCGTGGCGGACGGGCCGGGCGTCAGGCCCCGCCCGCCGCCGGGGTGATCGGGGTGCGGCCTCGGGCGAGGACCCAGACCATCGCGCCGAGGGCGGCCACCTGCAGCGGCCAGCCGAGCACCACCTTGCTGACGCCGAGGACGGCCACCTGGTCGGCGTAGTAGAGGGGGAGCTGCACGACCACGCGCAACACGCATGGGAGCAGCAGCAGCCAGGTCAGCCTGGAGCACAGGCGTACCATGCCGGGGTCGTTGCGCCAGGCGGACAGGTCGGCGGTGATCGCGCCGACGAGGAAGCCCACGATCGGCCAGCGGACCACGATGGACAGCAGCATGCCGGCGGCGTACGCGGCGTTGTAGAGGATGCCGGGCAGGAACACGTCCTTGGCCTCGCCGGAGCGGCTGGCGAGGAAGGCGCCGATGCCGATGCCGACGAGGCTGTTGAGGACGAACTGCGGCGTGGAGCGCTGGACGAGGCGCACGAGCAGGAGCAGCACCGCCGTGCCGATGCTGATGATCAGGCTGAGCTTGAGCTGCTCGGTGGCGATCCAGCTGATGGTGAAGGCGATGGTGGGCACCGCGGCCTCCAGGATGCCGCGCTTGCCGCCCAGCGCCTTGGCGAGCTGGGCCCGCACCGCGGCCTCCACGGTCTCGTACGCGGCCGGCCGCGCCGGATCCGTGGCGTCCTCCGTGGCGTCGGCCGAATTCATGCTGCCAGCCCCTTCCTGGATCATTGACCACCCGTGGGACGCAGTTCGTACCGCGGGTTGAACATCACCTTGCGACCGTCCTGCAGACTGACCAGGCCCTCGGCCCGCACCACCCGGCCCGGCTCGATGCCGACGATCTTGCGACGGCCCAGCCAGACCAGGTCGATCACGTCGGAGCCGTCGTACAGCTCCGCCTCCAGGGCGGGCGCGCCGCCCCTCGGCCGCAGGGTCACCGTCCGTAGAGTACCCGCGACCCGGAACCTGCGCCGCCCGCCACACGAGACGATCGGCGTCGCGTCCTCCCGGTCCAGGTCCTCGCGCAGCTCCTCCGCCTCAAGTTCCGACTGGCCGGCCGTCAGCCGCCGCAGCAGCGCCCGCAGCCCGCCCTGCTTTTCAGTACCCGGCTTTTCAGTACCCGGCTTTTGCGCACCCTGGCTCTGGGAGCCCTGATCTTGAACGTTCTGTTTCGGACGCTCACCACGCGCCTCGCCGGATCGCCCCTCACGAGGCTCGCTGCCCATCGACGTTCACCCCTTGACTACCCCGCCTGCTGAACCAGGTTAGGTCAGTTCAGCGCGTTTCCGTTATCTCGGGGCCGCGTTCGAACGGGTTCAAATCGGGACGGCCGGTCTGGGCGGCCTGCTGCTCCATCGCCTGCCTGGCCTCGGGGGGCAGCCGCAGCTCGATGGGCTCCTTGGGGGGCATCGGATGGTCGCCGCGGACCACGACGATGTCTCGGACGACGTCCTCCAGCGTCGCGGCGGCCTCGGCGTCGACCGCGGCCTTGCCGCTGATCACCGCCCGCAGGAACCAGCGGGGGCCGTCGATCCCGCAGAACCGCACCGGCTGCAGCGCCTCACCCTGCCTGACCCGGGCGGCCAGCTCGACGCCGAACGGTCCCTCGACCTCCTCGGCGGTGCCGCCGGAGGCGGTCACCTCGCGCTTCAGCTCGCCCCTGACCTCGTCCCAGATGCCGCTGCGCTTGGGCGCGGCGAACGCGTGGACCTGCAGGGCACTGCCGTCCACCAGGATGACCGCGCCCACGATCTGGTCCCCGGCGACGTTGAGCTGCACCTCGAACCCGGGCCCGATGGGCAGGAGCATGCCGCCGAGATCGACCCGCTCCCCCTCGGGGTGGGGTTCGTCGGCGTCCCAGGGGCCGGACTCCCGCTGGGGCACGGACGCCTCTTCGGCGACCGGTGCCGCCCGCTCCCGCTCGCGGCGGCGACGTCGGAACACTGTTCTCACTCTCCTATTGGTCACTGAAGGCCGCTGTCGGCGCGGCGGCTCCCCCTTCGGGGCGGGCCGCGCGGCTACCGGCCGGTGGAGCCGAAGCCGTTCGCGCCTCTGACCGATCCCGGCAGCCGCTCCACCTCGTGGAACCGTGCCCGCTCGACCCGCTGGATCACCAACTGGGCGATGCGATCCCCGCGGCTCAGCCGCACGGCGTTCTTGAGGTCGGTGTTGAGCAGGGTCACCTTGATCTCGCCCCGGTAGCCGGCGTCGACCGTGCCGGGGGCGTTGACGAGGGTGACGCCCAGCCTCGCGGCCAGTCCCGACCGCGGATGCACGAACGCCGCGTAGCCGTCGGGCAGGGCGATCGCGAGCCCGGTCGGCACGACGGCGCGCTCGCCCGGCAGCAGCTCGACGTCCTCGCGGGCGTAGAGATCGGCCCCGGCGTCGCCGGGGTGGGCATAGGCGGGTGGCGGCAGGTCCGGGTCGAGCCGCTGGATCAACACCTCGACGCTCATCGGTCACCTCCGGCCGCGGGTACTGGTCACGAACGCAGACCTTACCGGCTGTGCGGCCTGGACACCTCGTTCGCGTCCTCCGCCGTGCCCGCGTCCTCTCCCCCGCCCCCGGCCGGCCTCTCGCCCTGCTCCTCGGGCGGACCCTCGGCAGGCCCCTCGCCAGGCTCCTCGGCCGGCCTCTCGGGCGGTCCGCCGGTCGGCCCCCCGCCGGGGCCCCCGCCCGGCCCGCCGCCCGTCTCCCCCGGCGGCCCGGCGTGGAAGTCCGACGGCGGAGGCAGGGCCCGCTGGTCGTGGCGCAGCTCGGGCAGGGCCCGGTAGAGCACCGCCGCGATGGGCACCGCCACGGCCGCGCCGGTGATGCCGGCGAGCACGCCGCCGACGGCGAGCACCAGGATGATCGCCAGCGGATGGAATTTCACCGCCCGGCCCACGATCAGCGGCTGGAGCACGTGGTTCTCCAACTGCTGCTCCACGACGAGGATGCCGATGAACACCAGCGCGTAGATCGGCCCCTTCGCACCGAGGGTGACCAGGGCGGCCAGGCCGCCGGCGAAGAAGATACCGATGATCGGGATGAAGCTCGCCAGGAAGATCAGCACGGCGAGCGGCGCCCACAGCGGCACCCCCATGCCGGCCAGCACGATACCCATGATGACGCCGTGCACGGCGGCCACCATGACGGTGCCCTGCACGTAGTGCGACAGGGTGCGCCACGCCGCGCGTCCGGCCCGGTCCACCCGGGGCCGGGCCCGGCCGAACCCCTTCAGGAACCACGACCAGATCCGTTCGCCGTCCTTGAGCAGGAAGAACGTCACGAACAGCATGAGCACGATGCCGGCGAGCACCTCGACGGCCACGGCCGCGCCCGTCACCAGCGTGCCGGTGATCGCGGCACGCTGCTCGTTGAGCTGCCGCGTCACCTCCGAGACCATGTCGGCGAGCTGCGACTCACGCAGCCCGAGCGGCCCGGTGAGCAGCCAGTTCTGCAGGTCCCTCGCGGTGGTCTGCACCTGGTCGACCAGGCGCGGGAACTCGTCGTTGGCGCGCGCCCCGACGATCCAGCCGGTGATGCCGAGGACGGCGAGCGCGGTCAGCATCGTCAGCCACGTCGCCGCCATCGAGTTCAGCCCGGCCCGCCGCAGCCCGTCGGTGAGCGGGAACAGCAGCGCCGTCAGCAGCAGCGCGATCGCCACCGGCAGCGCCACGAACTGCAGCGTGGCCACGATCTGCGCGAAGTAGTAGACCACCACCCCGAGCACGATCAGGCGCCAGCTCCATGCGGCCATCGCAGCCAGCACCGGCGGGACGCTCGGCGGACGGCGGTCGTCGTTATCGGGGATCACACGTCAAGCCTGTCACGTCCGCCGGGCGGTTGCGCACTACCTAGCGTGTCGGAAGCGGGACAGCCTCTTCACCCGCAGGTAAGTTCCCGCAGGGGACGCGCCCGGCGTGCCGCAGTAAAGGTTTCCCCACCCTTCGGGCGCGGCGACGGCACCCACGGGCGTCGTCCGATCGCCTGCCCGCTCCGCCACGGCCGACGGAACGGCTCCGACCGGATACTGGCACCATTCCGATCACCTGCCCGTCCCGCCCAGGCCGACGGAACGGCTCCGGCCGGGTACCGGCACCATTCCGATCACCTGCCCGTCCCGCCCAGGCCGACGGAACGACTCCGGCCGGGTACCGGCGCAACCGTCCCGCCCATGACGGGCCGGGGAGGACTGCGGCGGCCCGTCTCCGGCCGCCGCCCGCCGGGTCGTCCCGTCCGCGCGTGCCGCGAGCGGTCCGCGCGGACGGGAGGGGTTTCAGGCCAGGGTCACGCGTACGGCGGTCTCTCCGTCGGCGTGCTCGAGCACGAACTCCTCGATGACGCCGGCCGCGCACAGGTCGTCCTGGCCGGGTCGCACCAGTTCGGCGTCGGGGCCGACGACCTCGACCCGGGAGACCTGGGCGCGCATCGACGCCTTCGCCTCCGACTTGGCCTTGCGCACCTGTCGCAGCACCGCCGCGACGGCCGCCAGCACGGCCGGGTCACCGGTCGGCCCGGTCTCCGCGCCGGTCGCGGAGACCGTCTCGGAGCCGGTCGCGGGGCCGGTCTCGGAGCCCGTCTCCGCGCCCGCAGCCGCAGTCCCCGCCGGGCGCGCGGCCGGGAGCTCCTCGGGAACCGGCCAGCTCGCCCGGTGCACCGAGCCGTCCCGCCACCACGACCAGACCTCCTCGGTCACGAACGGCAGGAACGGCGCGAACAGCCGCAACATGACGTCGAGGGCCTGGCGCAGCGCCGCCCTCGCCGACGCGCCCGCCTCGCCGTACGCGCGGGTCTTGACCAGTTCGAGGTAGTCGTCGCAGAACTCCCAGAAGAACCGCTCGGTGACCTCCAGCGCCCGGGTGTGCTCGTACCCCTCGAACGCCTCGGTCGCCTCGGCCACCACGCCGCGCAGCGTGGCGAGCATCGACAGGTCCAGCGGCTCGGTCGCCGTCTCGGCGGACTCCGCGGCGGGGTCGCCGAGGCCGAGGATGAACTTCGACGCGTTGAGGATCTTGATGGCGAGCCGCCGGCCGATCTTGAGCTGGCCGGGGTCGAAGGCGGTGTCCACGCCGAGCCGCCCTCCGGCGGCCCAGTAGCGCACCGCGTCCGAGCCGTGCTGCTCAAGCAGCGCCAGGGGGGTGACGACGTTCCCCTTGGACTTGGACATCTTCTTGCGGTCCGGGTCGAGCACCCAGCCGGAGATCGCCGCGTTCCGCCACGGCAGCCTGTCGTGCTCCAGGTGCGAGCGCACCACCGTGGCGAAGAGCCAGGTACGGATGATCTCGTGCGCCTGGGGACGCAGGTCCATCGGGAAGACCCGCTCGAACAGCTCGTCGTCGGTGCACCAGCGCGCCGCGATCTGCGGGGTGAGCGACGAGGTCGCCCAGGTGTCCATGACGTCGGGGTCGCCCATGAAGCCGTTCGGCTTGCCCCGCTGCTCCTCGGTGTACCCGGGCGGCACGTCGCTGGAGGGGTCCACCGGCAGCGCGGACTCGTCCGGCGTGATCGGCGCGTCGTAGATCGGCTCGCCGGATTCGTCCAGCAGGTACCACACGGGGATCGGCACGCCGAAGAAGCGCTGCCGGGAGATCAGCCAGTCCCCGGCGAGGCCGCCGACCCAGTTCTCGTACCGGACCCGCATGTGCGGCGGGTGCCAGGACAGTTCGCGGCCGCGTTCAAGCAGGCGCTCGCGCAGCTCGGCGTCCCTGCCGCCGTTGCGGATGTACCACTGGCGGGTGGTGACGATCTCCAGGGGCTTCTCGCCGCGCTCGTAGAACTTCACCGGCCGCCGCACCGGGCGCGGCTCGCCGTCGAGCTCGCCCGAGGCGCGCAGCATCTCCACGACGCGCTCGCGGGCCGAGTGCACGGTCTTCCCGGCCAGTTCCGCGTACGGCCCGGCGGGCACCCCCGGCGGCGGCTCCGCCACCAGCCGCCCGTCCCAGTCGATGATCGCCCGGGTGGGCAGGTCGAGCTCCCGCCACCAGACGACGTCGGTGACGTCGCCGAAGGTGCAGATCATGGCGATTCCGGTGCCCTTGTCGGGCTCGGCGAGGCGGTGCGCGAGCACCGGCACCTCGACGCCGAACACCGGCGTGGTCGCCGTGGTGCCGAACAGCCCCTGGTACCGCTCGTCGTCGGGGTGGGCGACGAGGGCCACGCACGCGGGCAGCAGCTCCGGCCGCGTGGTCTCGACGTACACCTTCTCGCCGGTGTGCGACCCGAAGGCGATCCGGTGGAAGGCCCCCGGCCACTCCCGGTCCTCCAGCTCGGCCTGGGCGACCGCGGTGCGGTAGGTGACGTCCCACAGCGTTGGCGCCTGCGCGACGTACGCCTCGCCCCGCCGCAGGTTGCGCAGGAAGCCGCGCTGCGAGACCGCCCGCGCGCTGTCGCTGATCGTCGTGTAGAGCAGCGACCAGTCCACCGACAGGCCGACGCGCCGCCACACCTCCTCGAAGGCGCGCTCGTCGATCTCGGTGAGCCGGTGGCACAGCTCGACGAAGTTGCGCCGGGAGATGGGCACCTGGCGCTTGGGGTCGGGCTTGTCCGGCGGCGTGAAGCCGGGGTCGTAGGGCAGCGAGGGGTCGCACCGCACGCCGTAGTACTGCTGCACGCGCCGCTCGGTGGGCAGGCCGTTGTCGTCCCACCCCATCGGGTAAAAGACCGACTTGCCGCGCATGCGCTGGTAGCGGGCGACCAGGTCGGTGTGCGTGAACGAGAGCACGTGGCCCACGTGCAGCGAGCCGGAGACGGTCGGCGGCGGCGTGTCGATGGAGAAGATCTCGTCCCGCGGGCGGGTGCGGTCGAAGCGGTAGACGCCCTCGGCCTCCCAGCGGGCTACCCATACCTGCTCCAGGCCGTCGAGGGAGGGCCTTTCAGGGAGCTGGTATCGGGCGCGCTCGGCGCCTGCGCTTCGTATGGTCATGCCACTGAATGGTAGGACAACGGCGGCACCGGCGTGCGCCCGTTGAATGCGCACGTGTACGCACGGCGGGCAGTAGGGTTCGAATCCTAGTCAGGAAGGGGAGTGCCTCATGGCGGAGAAGCCAGACAAGCCGGAGATGGCGTGGCGCGTCGTCGGAGCCCTGATCGGGCTGGGAACCGGTTTCGTGGCGCGCAAGGCCATCGAGTTCGGCTGGCAGAAGGTGACCGGTAAGAAGCCGCCGGCCGACCCCGACTCGCTGGAGATCAGCATGGCCGAGGCGATCGGGTACGCCGTCGTCATGGGCGTCGGCATGGAGGTGACGCGCATCGTCGCCACCCGTACCGCCGCCAAGCGGTGGCAGTCCTGGAAGCAGAAGGCCGGCGGCTTGTCCTAGAGGTCCTGTCCGGGGAGATCCTGTCCGGGCGGATGTCCCGGCGTCGCGGAGTCGTGATGGGGGTCGTCGTGAGAGGGGTTGTCGTAGTGGGGGTCGTTATGGGGCACGCCTCCGCGTCGGTCCCGGTCGGGCCGGGTCGTCGGGGTGCTGGCTATTCCTCCAGCTATCCCTCCGGTCACCCCTCCAGCGCCGATAGGAATTCGCTGGCCCATCGGTCCACGTTGTAGGTGGAGACCCTGCGCCGCATCGAGCGCATGCGGCGCGCCAGTTCGTCGGGGGTGGCGCGGGCGGCGGCGAGCATGGCGCGCTTGAGCCCGTCCACGTCGTAGGGGTTGACCATGTACGCCTGCCGCAGCTCGTCCGCGGCCCCCGCGAACTCGCTCAGCACCAGCGCGCCGCGCAGGTCGGGACGGCAGGCGACGTACTCCTTGGCGACCAGGTTCATGCCGTCCCGCAGCGGCGTGACCACCATGACGTCGGCGGCGAGGAACAGCGCGGCCAGCTCCTCGTGGCTGTAGGACTGGTGCAGGTAGCTGATCGGCGGCGCGCCGAGCGAGCCGTGCGTGCCGTTGATCCGCCCGACCTGCAGCTCGATCTCGTCGCGCAGCAGCCGGTACTCCTCGACCCGCTCCCGCGACGGGGTGGCGATCTGCACGAAGACGGCCTCGCCAGGGGCGAGCGAGCCCTCGTTCAGCAACTCGCCGAACGCCTTGAGCCGCTGCCCGATGCCCTTGGTGTAGTCGAGCCGGTCCACGCCGAGGAACACGTGGCACGGGTCGCCGAGCTCGGCGCGGATCTCCTTGGCCCGTTTGGCCACGCTCGGTTTGCGTACCAGCCGGTCGAGCGCGGCGAAGTCGACGGAGATGGGGAACGCCTCGGTGCGCACCACCCGGCCGTCCACGTGGATCTCGTGGCGGGTGTTGGGCTGGCCGAGCAGCCGGCGCGACAGGCGGATGAAGTTGGACGTGCCGCCGGGGCGCTGGAAGCCGACCAGGTCGGCGCCGAGCAGGCCCTCCAGGAGCTCCCGTCGCCACGGCAGCTGGGAGAACAGCTCCTCCGGGGGGAACGGGATGTGCAGGAAGAAGCCGATCCGCAGGTCGGGACGGAGCCTGCGGAGCATCGCCGGCACGAGCTGGAGCTGGTAGTCCTGCACCCACACGATCGCGCCGGGGGCCGCCGCGTCGGCCGCGGCGCGGGCGAAGCGGTCGTTGACGGCGCGGTAGGCGTCCCACAGGACGCGGGAGTAGATGGGCTTGGCGACGACGTCGTGGTAGAGCGGCCACAGGGTCGCGTTGGAGAAGCCCTCGTAGTAGAGCTCCACCTCGGTGGCCGACAGCGGAATGGGGATCAGATGCATGCCCTCGTGATCGAAGGGCTTGAGCTCCTCGTCCGGAGCGCCGTGCCAGCCCAGCCAGGCGCCGTCGCGGCTCTGCATAACCGGGGCGATGGCCGTGACCAGGCCGCCGGGGCTTCGCCGCCAGGACGCCTTGCCGTCCGGGCCGATGGTGCGGTCGACCGGTAGCCTGTTCGCTACGATCAGAAACGAGCTCGTGGTGCGCACTCGACCTCCCGGTGTGGTCCGTTTAGGACCACCATACGAAACCGGGCACCAGCTCTCGTATCCGACTCTCGGTCATAGAGTTCTCACATATCGAAAATCATGACCGTGGGCGAATTAATAGGACATTTCGGTTTAGCAATTATCCTGGGGGTAGAGCGCGTTGTCTGCGTAGATCCTCCCGTACGGCCCGCCCGAGCCGACGTGTGGCCATCCGGTTGAGCGTGCCGCCGGCGACGGCCCCGGTCAGGAAGGGCCCGAGGGTCGTCAGATGCCGTCCGAGGGTGCGCATCAGGCGGTTGCGCAGGGCGGTCTTGGCCGCGGTGCCGAGCGCGATCGTGACCGATCCCGGGGTCAGCGGGTCCACGCCGCGCTGCTTGGACCACGCCGTGGTGAACGCCAGCGCCCGCTGGGTCGGCGTGCCGGGGACGGCCACGCCGTACACCTCGTGCAGCTCGGCGATGAGCTTGACCTCGATGGCGGCCACCACGAGGGTCTCCGCCACGAGCTGGGCGGGGGCCGACAGCAGCAGCGGCGGCGCGGCGAACTCCGCCGCGGCCAGGGCCCCGCCGACCGCGCCGACCGCCGTGGTGGCCTTGGCCGCGGTGCGGATCAGGTCCTCGGCCAGCTCTTCGCCGGTGAGTCCGTAGTGGTGCTCCTGTAGGGTGGACAGGTCGCGGATCGGAACCCGTGGCGCGATCGACATGAAGACGTCGGCCAGCCACTTGCCTCTGGCCGCTCCGGACGCGCGTGCCTGTTTCGCCCGCCGTCGGAGTGCCACGGTGAGACGGCCGAGCAGCCGTCGCCGCTCGGCCGTGTCCAGTTCCTCACGCTCGGCGAGCTTGCCGACGAGTTCGGCTACCTCGTCGTTCTTCGCGATGTCGTTTTCTGTTTCGTCGTTTACGGTTCCGCCGTCTCCGGTCCCGTCACTTCCGGTCCCGTCACTTCCGGTCCCGTCACTTCCGGTCCCGTCACTTCCGGTCCCGTCACTTCCGGTCCCGTCACTTCCGGTCCCGTCGTCTCCGGTTGCGTCGCTTCCGGTCCGGTCGGCTCCGGCCCCACCCTGTCCGGTTCCGTCATTTCCGGAGTCGTCCTGTCCGGTCGCACCGTTTCCGGTTCCGTGGTCGCCGGTTTCGCCGTCGGGGACGGCGTCCTTTTCGGCGGCGTCTTTTCCGGCGCCGTTTCCGGCGCCGCCCGCCGGGCTGTCGGCGGTGCCGTCGCCGGTCGCGAGGTCCTCTCCGGCGGCCTTCCCACCGGCGTCGCCGACCGCGTCGGCCGCACCGGCCGGCCCGCCGGGCTCGGCGCCGACTCCGGCATCGGCCCCGGCGCCTGCTCCAGTACCGGCCTCACTGCCGGCCTCACTGCCGACCCCAGTACCGGCCCCAGTACCAGCCCCGGTACCGGCCTCAGTACCGGTCCCAGTGCGGACCTCTGCGCCGGCATCGTCGCCGGCGCGGGTGTCGTCGTCGCCGGATGACCGATCCGCTTTGGATGTCACAACGCGGACCCTCCTATCATCGGAACGGTCAGGCGGCGCACTCGCGGCAGACCTGCTGACCGTTCCGCTCGGAGGCGAGCTGGCTGCGGTGGTGCACCAGGAAGCAGCGCGAGCAGGTGAACTCGTCGGCCTGCCTGGGTATCACCCGCAGCGACAGCTCTTCGTTCGACAGGTCCGCGCCGGGCAGCTCCAGCGACTCGGCCAGGTCGGTCTCGTCGATGTCGATGCTGCCGGAGGACTTGTCGCTCCGCCGCGCCTGGAGCTCCTGGAGGCTGTCCTCGCTCAGGTCGTCGTCGGTCTTACGTGGGCTGTCGTAGTCGGTAGCCATGTGAGTACTCCATCCCCCTCATCTATGTGTCTGCGCACCGTCGCGCGCCTATAACGTCTGGGAAGCCCATCTTGTGCCCGTTTCACCGGGGAGATTTTGCATCGGTACCCCGAGATGGCATATCACGAACCTCCTAGCACGCCGGGGCCGTGCTTCCGGCACGCCGAGTTAGCCAAATATGGCCAAACCCCCAGCGCCGGACGCGTGGCCCGACATGTTCGACGGCACATCCAACCACATGTCCGCACCGTTTTGAGACGCTCCCCCGCCGGTTGTTCCGGGGAGTCACGCCTGCGGCAGGCGTACGGTCACCACCAGGCCGCCGCCGTCCCGCGGGGCCGCCTTGACCGTGCCTCCGTGCGCGCGCACGACCGCCCGCACGATCGACAGGCCGAGGCCCGCGCCACGGGCGGAATCGATCCGGTCGGCGTTGAGCCGCCGGAACGGCTCGAACAGGTCGTCCACCTCGTACGCGGGCACCAGCGGCCCGGTGTTGGCGACCTGAACAACCGACCCCCCGTCCAGAATTCCCGTGCGTACCCACAACTGGCCCGCCTCGGGCACGTTGTACTTGATGGCGTTCTCCACCAGGTTCGACACGCACCGTTCCAGCAGCACCGGGTCCCCGGTCGTACGCGCGGGGAACAGGTTGACGTGCACGGTGACGCCGTTCTCCGCGGCGTTCGCGGCGAGCTGGTCGACGGCGGTCTGCGCCACCTCGCGCAGGTCCGCCTCCTTGCGCACGCTCAGCTCCCGCTCGCTGCGGGCCAGCAGCAGCAGGCCCTCGATGAGATGTTCATTGCGGGCGTTGGTGCCGAGCAGGGTGCGGGCCAGCACCTTCAGGTCCTCCGACGCCTCCGGGTCGCCGAGCGCCACCTCCAGCACCGTACGGTTGATCGCCAGCGGGGTGCGCAGCTCGTGCGAGGCGTTGTCGACGAACCGCCGCTGCGCGTCGAAGGCCCGGTTGAGCCGGGTGAGCATCGCGTCGAAGGTGTCGGCCAGTTCCTTCAGCTCGTCGTCGGGGCCCTGCAGGTCGATGCGCTCGTGGGCGAGGGAGGTCTCCGACAGGCGGCGTGCCGTGGCGGTCATCTTCTGCACCGGGCGCAGCGCCCGGTCGGCGGCGAAGTAGCCGAGGATGAGCGCGATCACGCCGAGCCCGAACAGGGTGAGCAGCGACCGTCTCAGCAGCGCGCTCTGCACCCCCTGGATCGCCGCCTCCCGCTCATGCGCGTACACCTCACGGAACTGGTCGATCACCTCCGGCGACCAGCGGGGGTTGACGGCCACGTCGCCGGGCATCAGCAGGATCTCATCCATCAGGTGACCCGCGTACGCGTACATCACCGTCAGCAGCACGGCCCCGCCGAGGAAGAACAGCGCGCCGTAGATGAGGGTGAGCCGCACCCGGATGCTCATCCGGTCGCTGATCGCCTTCAGCCGCTGGTAGGGGCTGGGCCGCAGCGCGATCGGCGAGGGCGGCGGGGGCCCGTCCCAGACCGGCGGGCCGGTGGGCGGGGGCGGCTGGGCGCCGGGCCGGGAGGCGCGCGGGCTCTCGACGGTGAGCTGCTCGCTCTTCCAGCCCGCCGCCTTGCCGGCGGGGTAGCCGGGGCCCGCCCCTGCCGTTCCCTGATTCCTGTCCTGGCTCATCGGCCGCTCACAGCTTGTAGCCCACGCCCGGGACGGTCTCGATCACCTGGGGCTCGCCGAGCTTCTTGCGCAGCGTCATCATCGTGACACGCACCACGTTCGTGAACGGGTCGATGTTCTCGTCCCAGGCCTTGTCCAGCAGGTCCTCCTGGCTGACGACGGCGCCCTCGGCGCGCATCAGCTCCTCCAGGACCGCGAACTCCTTCTTGGTCAGCGTCACCTCCCGGCCGTCGCGGGTGACGACGCGCTTGCCGGGGTCCAGCCGGATGCCCGCGCGCTCCAGCACCGGCGGCAGCGCCGGGGCCGAGCGCCTGCCCAGCGCCCGCACCCGCGCCACCAGCTCCAGGAACACGAACGGCTTGGCGAGGTAGTCGTCGGCGCCCAGCTCCAGGCCCTCGACCTTGTCGTCCACCTCGCCGGAGGCGGTGAGCATGATGATGCGCGAGGCCGTGCGCTCGGCGACCAGGCGGCGGCAGACCTCGTCGCCGTGCACCTTCGGCAGGTCCCGGTCGAGCACGATCACGTCGTAGTCGATGTAGGAGGTCTTCTCCAGCGCCTCGGCGCCGTCGTAGGCCACGTCGACCGCCATGGCCTCGCGACGCAGGCCCGTCGCGATCGCGTCCGCGAGCACCCGCTCGTCCTCAACCACAAGCACCCGCACCGTCCCGCCGCCTTTCCTCGTGCGCTTGTCCGTGTGCGCTTGTCCGTGTGCGCTTCTCCGTGTGACTCGCTTCTCCGGATGGAGTCGGAGCCGAACCGCCTCCAATTCTCGTCCCTCGCAGCGTAAGCGGGCGGTAAGCCCGCCGCCGCCCGGTACGCGGGTGACCCAGGTGACACACGACACACCGCGACTTGGCGAAAAACTCCGAAAGTCATGTTTAGCCGAATGCAACGCCTGGGTAGGGCGTGGTCCAACCAACCGTCCCTGCCCCCTACAGCACGAGAGAGAAGGTGAGATGGGCGAGTTCACGACCACGATCGAATTCCGGCTCGACCAGGCCTACAAGGGTCTGGCGGAGGCCCGGTCGGCCGGCGACGACTTCCTCGCCGACACGCTCACCGCGGAGATCGAGGACCTGCGTCGCATCGCCGACGACAACGGCATCACCCTTCCCCGCCAGATGTCCCGCTGAGATCCCGCTCAGGTAGATCGCGTTCCGGGTCCAGCGGCGCGAGGAGGTCGTGTAGCTCCTCGAACAGATCCGGCGCGGCGCAGATCGTGAGTTCCGGGCTGTACGGCTTGCCGTACAGCCCTCCGATCCTCGCCCCGGCCTCCACGGCGATCAGGCCCCCGGCGGCGTAGTCCCAGTACTGCGGCCCGCGCTCGTAGTAGGCGTCCACTCGCCCGGCCGCCACCGAGCACAGGTCCGACGCCGCCGATCCCGCGCGCCGGATGTCGCGCACCCGGGGCAGCACGTGCGCCAGCACCTGCGCCTGTACGGCACGCCGTCCCGGCCGGTAGCCGAACCCGGTGGCGACCAGCGCCTGCGCCAGCGGCACGCCGGTGTTGCAGCGCAGCCGCTCCCCCGTGGTCAGCAGGTAGGCCCCCGCGCCCCGCTCGGCCGCGAACACCTCGCCGCGCGGGACGACGTTCACCACCCCGGCGGCGATCTCGCCGTCCACCTCCACGGCGATGCTCACCGACCACTCGGGCAGGCCGTACAGGAAGTTGACCGTGCCGTCCACCGGATCGACGATCCAGCGCACCCGGTTCTCGCCGGAGCTGTGGCCCCCCTCCTCGCCGAGGATGGCGTCGTGCGGCCGGCTCTCGCGGATGCGTCCCCGGATCAGTTCCTCGGCGGCGCGGTCCAGCGCCGTCACGACGTCGGTCGGGCTGGATTTGGTCTGGATCACCTCCGGCCGGTCCGGCCGCTTGTCCAGCAGCATGTCGCCGGCCTCCCGGGCGATGCCCACGGCCAGGTCGAGCAGATCACTCAGGGGAACGTCCAGCACATTGCTCACTCTGCCGAACCTACATCGGCGCGTGCGGTTGGATGGAGGCATGGGGAGTTATGACGCTTTGCTCGTCGTCTCGTTCGGCGGGCCGGAGAAGCCCGACGACGTGATGCCGTTTCTGGAGAACGTCGTACGGGGGCGCGGCGTGCCGCGCGAGCGGCTGCTGGAGGTCGAGGCCCACTACCAGCGGTTCGGCGGGGTGAGCCCGATCAACCGGCAGTGCCGGGAGCTCATCGAGGCGATTCGGCCGCACGTGGACCTGCCGATCTACTGGGGGAACCGCAACTGGCATCCGTTCCTCGCGGACACGCTGCGGGAGATGGCGGGCGACGGGGTGCGGCGCGCGGCGGCGTTCATCACCTCGGCCTACAGCTCCTATTCGAGTTGCAGGCAGTATCTCGACGACATCGAGCGGGCGCGCGCGCAGGTGCCCGGGGCCCCCGAGGTCGTACGGCTGCGCCACTACTACGACCACCCGGCCTTCATCGAGGCGTTCGCCGATCACGCGGCCGAGGCGCTGGGGCGGCTGCCCGAGCAGGTGCGGGACCGGGCGCGGCTGGTGTTCACCGCGCACAGCATCCCGGTGTCGATGGCGGCGGGCGCGAGCCCGTGGGGCGGCGGGTACGAGGTGCAGTTGCGCCGGGTGGCGGGGCTCGTGGCGGATCGGGTGGGCCGCGGGGACTGGGACCTGGTGTGGCAGAGCCGCAGCGGCCCGCCGCACGTGCCGTGGCTGGAGCCGGACGTCTGCGACCACCTGCGCGTGCTGGGCAAGGAGGGCGTCGAGGCGGTCGTGCTGGTGCCGATCGGGTTCGTCAGCGACCACATGGAGGTCGTCTACGACCTCGACGTCGAGGCGGCGGAGGTGGCCCGCGAGCTCGGCATACCGTTGACCCGCGCCGCCACGGCGGACACCCATCCGCGCTTCGCCGCGATGGTCGCCGACCTGCTCGCCGAGCCCGAGCCGGTCAACTGCCCGGCCTTCTGCTGCCCGGCTCCAAAGCGTCCGGGCGTCCGGCCGTAACCGGGGGTCGGGTTCACCCGTCGGCCGGACGTGCGTCGGGCCTGTCGTCGTGGATCGGTCGCGGGATCGCCCTCCGTCGCGGACGCCGCTCAGGGGTGTGGCGGCCTGACCCCGGTCACGTCGTCACGGGTAGGCGGCGGCGTAGGCGTTGGCCAGGTTGAGGACCTTGGCGACGTACGACCACGAGTGGTTGTAGTGCCAGACCGCCTTCTCCAGTTTTCTCCCGCCCTGCCCGGCGCCGACGGCGCACAGGTAGTTCGCCGCGCCGGGGACCGCGTCGTACGGGCTCCAGATGTCGGCCTTGCCGTCGCCGTCGCCGTCCACGCCGTACACCTTCCAGGTGGCGGGCATGAACTGCATGGGGCCGAGCGCCCCGGCCGACGACGGGCCGTTGTTGCGGCCGTGGCCGCTCTCCACCTGGCCGATCGCGGCGAGGACGGTCCACGACAGGCCGGGGCACAGGGTGGCGGCCCGCTGGTAGAGCTCGATGTAGCTGCCGGGCCTGCCGACGCGGCCGGTGAAGGTCTCCCGGGAGGGCGGGGCGGCGGACGCGAGCGGGGTGGCGGACGCGCTCGGGGCGGGGCGAGCGGCGGCTGCGGGGCCGGTCAGGGCGACCTGGCTGCCGTCGCCGAGCACGCGGCGCACCTGGCGGGACACCGTGGTCGCCTGTGCCGCCGGGCCGTTCACCAGCACGACCGCGCCGGGCATGAGGCCGAGCCGACGTCCGGTCTCCTCGCTGACGTAGCCGTCCACGCCGGGCAGGCCGATCGCGGCGGAGGCCGCCAGGCGCAGGCGGGGGCCGCCGTCGAGCTGGTAGTACGCGCCGGGGACAAGGCTGAGCCGACGGGCGGTGGCGGCCTCGGCGATGAACTCGCCGCGGCGCAGGGCGTCCCACGGCTCAGGGCGGTCGGCGACGCCGACGGGCGTCCAGGCGCGGAACTCCTCCACCGGTACGGCGAGCAGGTTGAGCGTGACGCCGGAGACGCGGACCGCGCCGCCGCCGAGGGTGGCGGTCTTGTTCACGTGCCGCAGGGTGCGGATCCGGCGCAGGTGGTCGTCGGTGAGGGGGCGGGGGGCGACCGCCACGAGGGTGGGCGGGCTGAGCTTGATCACGGTCGGGGCGGTGCCGGTGGCCTGGCCTCCCGGCGAGGCGGCGGGCCCCGCCTGATCGGGTCCGGAGCCGGCGGCGGCGCGGTCGCCGGGCATGGCCAGGAGGGAGATCGCCGACGGGAGGTCGGCGCGCGCGGCCCCCTGCGGCGCATCCGCCGTGCCCCTGTCGCCGGTTCCGCCGGTCGGGGCGGTCGCGTCGAAGCCTCCGAACGCCGTGTCCGCGCCGTCCGCGCCGTCCGTACCATCCGGGCCGCCGCGTACCAGCAGGAAGGTTCCGGCCGCCGCGATGGTGACGAGAATCACCCCGGCCAAGGTACCGACCACCAGGGCGAGTTGGGGAAGACGGGACACGGCGCAAACGTTAGACGCAATGACCTTGTGTCGGGAACGTACGAGAAAAATAACTTGTGCGTACGTAATCGGTGAGTCAAGGTCAAAGGGGACATTCCGTATGTCTCGGGTGGGCTTCGCCGTCCGCTGAGCACGAACGGCGATCGCGATGCCGTGGGCGGGCATCGCGTGGGCGCGCCCTCACGGGCGCGTGGTCGTGAGTGGAAGGAAGACGACGTGGTCGGGCCGTATCGTGATCTCTTCAGCCTGCCCGGGGTCAAGGGTTTCGTCATCACCGGATTCATCGGGCGGATGCCCATGTCGATGCTCGGCATCGGCGTCGTCCTGCTGATCTCCGCCCTGACCGGGTCGTACGCGACCGCCGGCGCGATCTCGGCGACCGTCTCGGTCGCCTTCGCCGTCGCCGGGCCGCTGTCGGGGCGGCTGGTGGACATGTTCGGCCAGACCCGCGTGCTCATCCCGCTGGTGCTGCTGCACGGCGCGGCGCTGGTCGCGCTCATGCTGCTGGCCGGGAACGGCGCCCCGGTCTGGACGCTGTTCGTCGCCGGCGCGGTCGCGGGCGCGGCGGCCACCTCGCTCGGCTCGATGGTGCGGGCGCGGTGGACGTACCTGTTCTCCGGCTCGGCGCGGCTGCACACGGCGTTCTCGTTCGAGTCGGTGGCCGACGAGGTGATCTTCGTGTCCGGCCCGACGATCGTGACCGCGCTGGCCACCATGGTCAGCCCGTACGCCGGGCTGCTGCTGGCGGTGGTGCTCGCCGTCGGCGGGACGGTGGCCTTCGCGTTGCAGCGCCGTACCGCGCCTCCGGTGGTGCGCACCGGGAGGCGGCACCAGGGCACCCCGATCCTCATCCCGGGCATCGCGCTGCTGTCGGCCGTCTTCCTCGCGATGGGCGCGGTGTTCGGCTCGGTCGATCTGATCACCGTGGCGTTCGCCGAGGATCATGGGGTCAAGAGCGCGGCGGGGCCGCTGCTGGGCGCGTTCGCCGGGGGCAGCCTGGTCGCCGGGCTCTGGTACGGCGCGCGGGCCTGGAAGATCTCGCTGCACACCCGGTTCCGGCGCGGGCTGGCGGTGTTCGCCGCCGGGCTCACCCCGATCGTGCTGATCGACAACGTCATCGCCATGGGGGTGACGCTGTTCGTCGCCGGGCTGGCGATCTCCCCGACCATCATCACCGGCTACGCGCTGGTCGAGCGGCTGGTGCCGACGCACCTGCTCACCGAGGGCATGTCGTGGATCTCCACGTCGGTGGGCTTCGGCGTGGCCATCGGCGCCTGGGCGGGCGGACGGCTGACCGACCTGTTCGGCGCGTCCAACGCCTACGCCTTCTCCCTGCTGAGCGGACTGCTCGCGGTCGGCATCGCGCTCGGCGGCTCGGCGCTGCTACGCGTGCCGGAGACGACGGTTCGCCCGGCCGCGCACCCTACCGGCGACCAAGGTTCATGAGTATCGTTCACGTTCATGAGCGAGGTGTTCCGCAACTGGGCGGGTAACCAGGTCGCCACCCCCATCGAGGTGCGGACGCCGTCCTGCACGCGGGAGGTGGCGGCGGCCGTCGCGGAGGCGGCCGAGACCGGGCGGCGGGTGCGCATGGCCGGCAGCGGGCACTCGTTCACCGGCGTGGCGCTCACCGAGGGCCTGCTGCTGCGGCCGCACGCCCTCACCGGGGTGCGCGAGGCCGGCGACGGACGAGTCAGGGTCGCGGCGGGCACTCCCCTGCACGTGCTCAACGAGGAGCTGCACCGGCGCGGCCTCGCCCTGGCCAACATGGGCGACATCACCGCGCAGACCGTCGCCGGGGCGATCCAGACCGGCACCCACGGCTCCGGGCGGGACGTCGGCGGGCTCGCCGACCAGGTCGCCGCCCTGGAACTCGTGCTCGCCGACGGCTCGGTCGTCGAGGTGGGCGAGGACGACCCGGACCCCGAGCGGCGCGACCTGTTCGACGCGGCCCGGGTCGGGCTCGGGGCGCTCGGCGTGGTCACCGAGGTGACCCTCAAGGTGGTGCCCGCGTTCCGGCTGCGCTCCGAACGGCGGCCGATGCGGTTCGGCGAGGTGCTGGAGACGCTGGAGGAGCTCACCACGCGCAACGAGCACGTGGACTTCTTCTGGTTCCCGCACACCGACTTCTGCATGGTCAAGCTGCACAACCGCGACGACGGGCCGGTCACCGGCTCCGGCGGGTTCAAGCGGTGGTTCGACAACGTGTTCCTGGAGAACACGGTCTTCGGGGCGGTGTGCGAGGTGGGGACGCTGTTCCCCCGGACGATCCCGGCGATCAACCGGCTGTCCGGCCGCGCGCTCACCGCCGCCGCGTACACCGACGTGTCGCACCGGGTGTTCGCCACGGTGCGCCGGGTGCGGTTCCTTGAGATGGAGTACGCGATCCCCGCCGAACGGCTCCCGCAGGCGTTGCGTGAGGTGCGCGACCTGATCGACCGCGGCGACTGGAACATCGTCTTCCCGGTCGAGGTGCGGGTGTCGCCGCCGAGCGACGCGTGGCTGTCCACCGCGTACGGCCGCGCCACCGCGTACCTCGCCTTCCACGTCTACCGGCGCATGCCCCTGCCCGCCTACTTCGAGGCGGCCGAGCAGATCATGGTACGGCTCGACGGCCGCCCGCACTGGGGCAAGCTGCACACGCGGGACGCGGCCTACCTCGCCACGGCGTACCCGCGCTTCGGCGACTTCGCCGCGCTGCGGGCGAGGCTCGACCCGCGCCGGCTGTTCGGCAACGACCACCTGGACGCGGTCCTGGGGTGAGCGGCGCGGGGACGGACGATGCCGGGCGATGCCGGGCGATGCCGGGTTGCGCCTGGTTAGCGGCCTTTCGGGCGGGGTAGTAACCCGCGCGGCGGCAAGGACTTGGCAAACCGGGAGGGGTGACGGCGCGGCCTCCTCAAGGATGTGGGCGCGTGAATTCTTCTTCGAACTCTTCGCCCAAGTTCACGGCACGACCGCGTCCGATTCGCGAGAATCCGTCAAAGGCCGTTGCCGGTTGCCATACGCCGGTGGTCTGTATAAGGGTGATTACGACAAATGTGACCGGCGTCACAGCGACTCCGGCGCCCCCTAGGAAGGCGATGTTCGGACATGCCGGGTACGGTGCTGGCAGGGAACCGACTCACGCGAGAGACTCAAGGGTCCGGGGGAAGATTGAGCACGACGACGAAGGGACTCGCATGCAGGAGCTCCGACTCGTCGCGGTGAGCGAAGACGGCACGTACCTGGTGCTGGCGACGGCCGGCCGAGGTACGCGCTTCACGCTCCCCGTGGACGACCGGCTCCGTGCAGCCGTCCGCGGCAACTTCTCCCGTCTCGGCCAGTACGAGATCGAAGTGGAGAGTCCGTTGCGCCCCAAGGAGATCCAGGCTCGCATCCGCGCGGGAGAGACCGCCGAGGAGATCGCCGCCACCGCGGGGATCCCGGTCGAGCGGGTCCGCTGGTTCGAGGGCCCCGTGCTGCAAGAGCGCGAGTACATGGCCCAGCAGGCGCAACGCATCGCCGTACGCATGCCCGGTGAGGCCGGCGGCCCCCGCCCGACCCTCGGCGAGCTGGTCATCGAGCGGCTGACCCGGCGGGGCGTGCCCACCGACGAGATCGACTGGGACTCCTGCAAGCGCGACGACGGACTGTGGCGGGTCAAGCTCGGCTACGTCTGGAACGGCCACACCCGGCACGCCGAGTGGCTGTTCGACCCGCGCCGCCGCCACATCACCCCACACGACGACGAGGCGATGCGCCTGTCGGCCGCCGAGTACGTGGAGCCGGTCGAGGACACCACCGTCACCCCGTTCGTGCCGCGCCTCGCCGCCAAGCTCGCCCCCGTACCGGCGATCAACGACCTCCCCCCGCAGTTCACGCCACTGCGCTCCGACGCGCCCGGCGACCCCGCCACGCCGCCGCCGCTGCCTCCGGTGCCCGTCGATCCCGACTCCGACCTCATCACCGCGGACTCCATCAGGCCGCCCCTCGACCGGCGTCCCCCATCCCCCCGCGAGCCCCTCGGCCTGCCCGCCGCGTTCCTCGGCGACGACCGCGCGCTCCCCGCCGACCCCGCCCACCGCGCCGACCCACGCCCGCCCGCCTCCTTCGCCCCCGAGACGGCCACGCCCACCGACGCGCCCGCGTCCGGCCGGGGCTTCGAGCCGTCCGCCCCCGACCTGTCCGCGTCCCCCGAGCCCGACCAGGCGGTACGCCCCGTCGTGGCGGCCCGGCCCGCGTCCGAACCGGCGGAAACCGGCCTCCCGGCCCAGGAGCCCGCCACGGCCGCCCGCCCCGCCTTCGAGTCCCCGGCCTCGGAGGCGTCGGCCGCCGAGCCCTCGATCGAGCCCGCGACCCCGGAATCGCCGCACGTCGCCTCGCCGATAGCGGAAACGCTGCCGACGGACCCCACAGGTCCGGCAAAGGCATCGGCACCCGCCCGCCCGGCATCCGAGCCCGCGACGTCACTGGGATCGACGACGGAATCGACCCCCGGCCACTCCCCGGCCAAGCCTTCGGCCCCGGATCCGTCGGCGTCCGAGCCCGGCACGGCCCAGCCAACGCCCACACCCACACCGTCGGCCCCTGCGCCGTCCGCTCCCGCGCCGTCGGCCCCTGCGGCCGAGACCCCCGCGTCCGGGACGCCTGTGTCCGGGACGCCCGTGCCGCCCAGGCCCGCGCCCCCGGTCCCCGCGCCGTCCCCCAGCCCCAAACCCGACCTCGTGGTTCCCGAGCCCCGCGTGGTCGAGCCACCGGTAAACGATCCTCAGCCCGCCAAGCCCGCAGCCGAGCCCATCGTCGCGAAGGTCCCGGCCCCACCGGTCGCGCGCAAGCCTCTCCCGGCCACCCCTCCGACGAAGGCCCCGGCAGAGCCGGTGGCCGTCCCCGCCGCCCGCACCAGCGAGGACGGCGCCGACGCCGCCCCCAAACCGGAGCCGCCGATCGAGGACCCCGCGACGGAGCAGGCCGCCGACCCGGCCCCGCAACCCGTTCCGCCCCAGCCGGCCCCTCCCCCTCAGCCCGTCAAACCGGCCAAGGCACCCCGCTCCCGCAAGGGCTCCCGCAGCCGCCGCGCCTCCGTCCCCACCTGGGACGAAATCATGTTCGGCGCCCGCCGCCAGGACTGACCCGCACCCACCGGCAAGGAGGCCCCAAGCCCGATCCGCCGGCTTCGCCCCCATCACGGCGAAGCCGGCGACCCATATCCCCGTCCATCACCTGAATCTTGGACGACTCGGACATACCACTAGACCGCGACCAACTCGGGCTTACTTCGCCCCAACGCCCCTGGGCACCCTGGTTTCTGGCCACGGAGGTCTCTGGTGCGGAGACCACACTGCTACGCCGCGCCATCCTGGGCCATCCCTTCCGGGCGCCGCAGCGGCGCGCAGGTGTACGGCGCTGACCGGCGCCTCTTGGACGGCGTCCAACCCTGTGATCGGCAGGGCCTTATCCCTTGTCGTTGGGCGGCGGTGGTGAGGAGGTCCGGAACGGTTCGATCCAGGCCGGGGTGACTTTGGCGGCGAAGTCGACGCCCTGGGACTCCCCCACGTCGATGGCGGAGTAGCCGCCGCTTCCCGCGCCCACGCCGGCGATGACGGTCATGACGCCGGCCTGGCGCTGGAACAGGGTCTGGCGGATGGTCCAGCCGACGACGGCGCGGCCTTCGAGGTTGGCCTGGGTGCGGCGCAGCGAGCCCGAGCGTACGGCGAGGTGTTCGCCGTCGAAGGTGTGGCCCAGGGAGCGGTAGCGGTCCAGGCCCAGGGGGATGCCGAGGAGGGCCAGGGCGACGGCGGCGAAGGCGACGATCAGCCAGCCGACGGCGAAGGCGATCACGGCGACGAGCGCCCACGGGGCGATGGCCCGGAAGAGACGGCGGCGGAGGGCGGCCGGGGGGTGGCGTTCGAGGGGCAGGGTGAAGGGCCAGATCGCCTGGGCCATCGTGTCCAGGGCGTATGGCCGGGGGGTGGCGGGCAGGAGTTGGCCCCTGCTGGAGGAGTCGCCGAGGCCGGTGACGATGGCGCGCAGCCGTACCACGCCGGCGGGTCGCTCGCCGATGCCGTCCAGCACCTCGTAGCCGCGGACCCGCTGGTGCTCCAGGGAGACGCTGCGACGGGTGATGAGCCCGCGTTCGGCGACGAGGAAGTCGCCGCGGCGGCGCAGGGTGAAGTCCCAGTGGAAGATCGCGTACATCACGCCGCCGACCAGGGGCATCGCCAGCACCAGCACGACGGCGGCGCCGACCAGCAGGTAGGGGCGCTCCAAGATCCACTCGCCGATGCTGCGGGCCGTGCTCGCGCTGATCCCGAGTTCCTGACCGGCCTGGAAAACCAGCCCTATCGCACCGGCGAGCAAGGCGAACGGGGTGAGCAGATAGGCCCCCGACAGCGGGCCGTACTTGAGCCAGGATCGCGGCACGCGGGCCAGCACCTGCTCCGGCTCGGCAGACCGGTCGGGGCCGACGGCACCGGGCGACGCCGCCCCCGCCTCGGGCCCCGCGCCCGCAGCCCCCGCCTCGACCCTCGCGTCCGCCGCCACGCCCTCGGCGGCCTGGGTCGCCGCCGCGCGCTGGAGCAGCAGGGCGCGGACGCGCTCGGCCTGCCCGATGGTGAGCGCGTTGAGCTCGCCCTCCTGCGCGCCCGCGCCGCTCGCGCCGGTGTCGACCCGGAGCACGGCGAGCCCCAGCAGGCGATGCAGCGGCGGGGTGCTGATGTCCACGCCGCGGATCCGGTCGAGGGGGATCGTGCGGATCGAGCGGCCGATCAGCGCGCGGTTCAGCTCCAGGCGGTCGCCCACCACCTGGTAGGTGAACGTGGCCCAGCGGAGCGAGGTGTAGACGACGGTGATGACGATGCCCAGACCGGCCCACAGGAACGATCGCGGCGAGAATCCGCCCACGAAGAGCACGCCCACCAGCGGCACGAAGAGCGACTTCAGCGTGCGCACCGGGTCGATCAGCAGCACCCGAGGGCTCAGCCGGGTCGGCGGGAGGACCTGCGGTCCGCCGGGCGGCTGCCCCGGCCACGTGCCCCAGGGCGGCATCGCCGGGCCGTTCGGTTGCGCTCCAGGGCCGTACCGACCCGCTTCGGAGCCGTGCTCTCCCGATCCAGGGGCGTACCGCCCCGCCTCGGGGCCGTGCTTCTCAGGGGCGAGCTGTCCCGCTCCATGACCGTACGGTCCTGGCCCGGCGTCGTGTGGGGCCGCCTGCGGGCGGTGTGAAACGGCTCCAGGGCCATACGATTCCGGCCTCGCGGCTTCGGGGCCGGGAGGGGGAGGGGCCGAATCGGGGTGCGGCTCTCCCCCCGGCCGGGCGGCGGGATCGTGAGGTTGCGTCATGTGGCATCGTCCCGGAGCTGCTGGGCGCGCTGGGCGATCTGTTCGGCGAGGGTGGCGGCCACCGCGTAGTCCAGGCCCTTGATGGAGGACGATCCCGCGTACGAGGCGGTTCTGATTTCAAGGGTGGCGAGGCCCAGGGCGCGTTCGAGCCAGCCCTGCGTCTTGTCGACCGTCTGCACGCGGCTCACCGGGACGAAAACCCATTCCCGACTGAACCAGCCGGATCGGGCGTACACCACATCGTCGGAAAACTCCCAGCGGTGCACCGCGTACCGCCAGAACGTCTCGATGAACGCGAGCGGGGTCATGATGCCCGCGACCAGGAGGGGCAGCCAGCGGATGTTGTCGTAAATCCATGTCGGCACCCACGACCAGCCGCTGCCGTCGATCCAGGTGGAGATCAGCATGGCCAACGCAACGAAGATCACGATTCCGATGATCTCGTGGACCAGCCACAGCACGATCGCGCGCGGCGATATCCGGTGAGCAGGAGCACGCAGGGCGATGGACACGTCATCAACCCTAGTGCCTGATGTCGAGTACGCCCCGGTGTCAGCGATCTCTCAGCGCCGTCGGCGGCATCCGCGGCCCCGTCGGCGATCGGGCCGTCGGCGGCGGTAACTCGCCACCCGATCAGTGACCGCGCGACGCCATCGAACCGCACTCGCCGGACCATCGGGGATCGCTCAACGTCATCGCGGGAGATTCACCTCCGTCGGCGCACGTGCGCTGACATCGCCGACGCGCACGGCGGGTCGTGGTCGTCAGCGCGTCAGCGCACGTGCGGCGCCGTCGGCCGACGCTCGCCGAACCAGCAGAGACCATCGCCAACGGCCGCCCGGCATTTCGCGCCCGTAAGCGATCAGCGAACGCCGTCGACCGACCGGCGCTCGCCGGACCGCCATTGATCGCCTACAGCCGTCCGGCATTGCGGCCCTGTCAGCGAACGCCCGCGGCCGTCAGCCGCCGCTCAGGATTCTGTCAGTGGTGACTGGCAGCATGGCGGCGACTACATGCAGAAGGAGTTCGTGCGATGCAAAACGCCATTGAGGCCGAAGGGCTCGCCAAGCGCTACGGCGAGACGCGGGCCCTCGACGGCGTCGATCTGGTCGTGCCGCAGGGAAGGTTGCTCGGCGTGCTCGGGCCGAACGGCGCGGGGAAGACGACCGCCGTGCGCATCCTCGCCACGCTGCTCCGGCCGGACGGCGGCCGGGCGACCGTGGGCGGGTTCGACGTGGTCAGGCAGGCCCACCAGGTGCGTTCGCTGATCGGCCTGACCGGTCAGTACGCGGCGGTCGACGAGACGCTGACCGGCGCGGAGAACCTGGTGATGATCGGCCGCCTGCTCGACCTGTCCCGCGCCGACGCCAAGCGGCGGGCGGCCGAGTTGCTGGAGCGTTTCGACCTGACCGACGCGGCCGGGAGGGCCGCCAAGACGTACTCGGGCGGCATGCGCCGCCGATTGGACCTGGCGGCCAGCCTGGTGGGGCGGCCCCGGATCCTGTTCCTGGACGAGCCGACGACCGGGCTCGACCCGCGCAGCCGTACCGAGTTGTGGGACGTGGTGCGCGGCCTGATGGCCGACGGCGTGACGGTGCTGCTCACCACGCAGTATCTGGAGGAGGCCGACCAACTCGCGGATGACATCGTCGTGTTCGACCACGGCAGGGTCATCGCCAAGGGCACCTCCGACGAGCTGAAGGCGACCACCGGCGCCCAGGTGCTCCAGGTGCGCCCACGGCGGGCCGAGCATCTCGACCTGGTCGCGCAGGTCATCGCCGACGTGGCCGGCACCGCGCCCGACACGGCGGGCGGCCAGGCCACGGCGAATCTCACCGATCCCGCCCTCGTGCCGCTGATCGTCCGACGGCTGGACGACCTGGGCGTGATCGCCACGGAGCTGTCACTGCGCAAGTCCACCCTGGACGAGGTCTTCCTCGCCCTGACCGGGCACCGCGCCGAGGAGGAGCCGGGCGACGCCGCGGCTCAGGAGGGGAGGGCCGCATGACCGCGATCGCGCAGGAGGCGCCGACCGCCTATCGGGCGGCGCAGCGCATCGGCCCGCTGGGCACGCTGCGACACACGATGACCTTGGCCTGGCGCAGTCTCGTGCAGGTCAAGCACAACCCGATGGAACTGCTCGACCTGTCGGTGCAGCCCATCATGTTCCTGCTGCTGTTCACCTACGTGTTCGGCGGTGCGATCGCCGGTTCGACCGGGGACTACCTGCAGTTCTCGCTGCCGGGTTTGATCGTGCAGAACATGCTGTTCGCCACGCTGAGCACGGCGCTCGGCCTCAACACCGACATCAAGAAGGGCGTGTTCGACCGGCTGCGCAGCCTGCCGATCTCCCGCGTCGCCCCCCTGGCTGGCCGCATCGTGGCCGACACCCTCAAGCAGGTGTGGGCGTTCGCCCTGTTCCTCGGCCTCGGCATGATCCTGGGGTTCCGCGTGCACACCGGAGTCCTCGGCGTCGTCGGCTCCCTGGCGCTGCTGCTCACCTTCGCCCTTGCGATGTCCTGGATGTCGGTCCTGATCGGCCTCAAGGCGTCGGATCCTGAGAAGGTGCAAATCGTGGCCTTCTCCACGATGATGCCGATCACCTTCACCAGCAACGCGTTCGTGCCGCTCGACACCCTGCCCGACTGGCTGCAGACCTGGGTCGAGGTCAACCCGGTCACCTTCCTGGCCGACACGATCCGCGGCCTGCTCAGCGGCGGCCCGGTCGCCGAGAACATCACCCCGTCCCTGCTCTGGGCCGCAGCACTCGTCCTCGTCTTCCTCCCCCTGTCCGTCCGCGCCTTCCGACGCACGTAACCTCCGCCACGCCCGACAACGGGCCGGCGATCCCCGGGCCGGTGCCGAAGCCGATCGACCGATCGCCTCCGGCACCGGCCATTCGCTTCCCGGCCGCACCCCGGATCATGGCGTCACGAAACATGAGGAGCCAAGACATCAGCCGTGAGCAGAGCAAGGGCCTCATCGCGGGGCAGGGCGCGTCCGCGCTCGTATTCCGTGTCGAAGGCAGGGCCGAGGGTTGCCTTCGTCTGGTCGACGACGCGGACGCAGTCGAGGCTCGCGGGGTCGTGGCTGCCGCGGAGGCGGTGGCCTACTCCGAGCATGGTCGCGGCCTTCCGTGGCTCGCCCCGGGCCAGGGCGAGGGCGGCGGCGCCGACGGCGTTGGCCGCCAGTACCTGGCCGTCCATGCTTTCGATGGCCCCGTCGAGCGCGTCTTCGAGCAGACGACCGGCGCGGGGCAGGTCGTTTTCCTCCAGGGCCAGGAAGGCATGGCCGAGCAGCACCAGCGAGACCTGCTGGGGTGCGACGCGACGGATGTGGGGCATCGCCGTGGCCGCGGTGGCGTACTCACGTCGGGCCTTGTCCAGGTCGCCCTCCCAACGGGCGATCTCGCCGCGGACGTGGTGCAGGAAGGACATGCCGACCTCGTCACGCACCTTCTCGTAGAGCCGTTCGGCCTCCTCCAAGTGGGCCAGCGCGCGCTCCCGGTCACCGGCCACGTAGACCGCCATGGCGATCGTGCAGCGGATGTGCGGCAGATCCTCCTGATTGCCCATCGCCGCGGTGAGGTCCAGCGTCTCCTTCAGCACCGCGACGGCCTGGCGGAAGTTGCCGCGCAGCAGGTGGATCCCGGCGAGGGCCGACAGGCACATGCCGATGCCCCACCGGTCGCCCGTCTCCCGGAACAGCCGCACCGCATGCTCCGCCTCCGGTTCCGCCTCGGCGATCCGGCCGAAGTTCAGCCACAGGTAGGCCCGGAACATCCGGGCGACCGCGCGGACCCAGGGGTCGGGATGCGGGACGAGGTCCGCGATCGGCTCCTCAAGCTCCTCGTTCCAGGTCATCACCGCCAGGATCGGGTCGGCGAGCATCGACAGCGGGTTGCGGTGGCCGTGCTCGCGCCCCAGCCGCGCCGCCTCCTCCAGCGATGCGCGGATCTCCTCGTCCGGCGGCAGCCCGGCGCCCTGGCCGTTGATGGCGAAACCCACGTACAGCAGCGCGAGGTCCCGCGGATCGACGGACGCGCCGCTCTCCCGCACCAGGCGCAGGACGGCCCTCGCCCACCGGGCTCCCTCGGCCCGGTGACCGATCAGCCACCAGTACCACAGCAGCTCGCCGGTGATCGCGGCGGCCAGTTCGGCGCGTCCGGCGGTCATCGCCCAGTGCAGCGCGCCGGTCAGGTTGTCGTGTTCGCTCGACAGCGTCTCAAGCCACTCGATCTGCTCGTGCCGCCGCAGATGCGGCTCGGCGGTCGTGGCCAGGTCGAGGAAGCGGCGCGCGTGGGCCAGCCGGTAGCGATCCTCCTCGCCCGCCTCGACGAGCCGTTCCGAGGCGTACGCCCGGATTGTCTCCAGCATGCGGTAGCGGGGGACGCCGTCCCGCTCCTCCATGACGACCAGCGACTTGTCGACCAGGCGGGCCAGCACGTCGAGGATGTCGTCCTCGTGCAGGCCGTCCCCGGCGCAGACGCCCTCGATCGTCTCCAGGGTGGCGCCGCCCGCGAACACGGCGAGCCGCCGTACCAGCCGCAGCTCCTGCTCGTCCAGCAGCTCCCAGCTCCACTCGACGACCGCGCGCAGCGTCTGGTGCCGGGGCAGGGCCGTACGGCTCCCGCCGGTCAGCAGCCGGAACCGGTCGCCGAGCCGGGCGGCGATCTGCTCGGCGGACAGGGAGCGCAACCGCGCCGCGGCGAGCTCGATCGCCAGCGGCAGCCCGTCGAGCGCCCGGCAGATGCGCACCACCGCCGTAGGGTCGTCGATGCGGTGGCCGGGCCGTACGCCGGATGCCCGATCCAGGAACAGCCGGACCGCCGGAGACTCCCGCGCGTCCGGATCGTCGGGAGCCGGCAGGCCCAGCGGCGGCACCGTCAGCAGCGTCTCGCCGGTGATGCCGAGCGGCTCCCGGCTGGTGGCCAGCACGCGCACGCCGGGACACTCGGCCAGCAGCCGGTCGGCGAGCCGGGCGGCGCCGTCCACCAGGTGCTCGCAGTTGTCGAGCACGAGCAGCGTGGTGCGCGCGCCGAGCAGCGTCACCAGCCGGCTCACCGGATCGCCGCCCTCGGGTGAACGGGACGTGGGGCCGCGCGGGGAGGCGACCGGGGTCATGTCACGCAGGCCCAGCGCGGCCAGCACCGCCTGGGGGATCTCGACCTCGTCGCGTAGGGGGGCCAGTTCCACCAGCCACACCCCGTCGGGCATGCGGTCGCCGATCGCGTCGGCGGACTCCACCGCGAGCCGGGTCTTGCCCGCCCCACCGGGCCCGACCAGGGTGACCAGCCGCCGCTCGGCGAGCAGGCGGCCGACCCGCTCGACCTCCTGCTCGCGGCCGACGAAGCTGGTGAGACGGGCACGCAGGTTGCCGACACGGACGGCCGCAGGCGTGGGGGGACCCGCCGTGGGGGACGCCGACGGAAGTACCGATTCGGCAGACGGTACGGGGGCGGACGCGAAGGGCGACCCGGAGCCCGGCGGAGGGAATGACGCGGCAGCCGACCCGGCAGCCGACCCGAGCGGAGACGCCGACTGAGCAGGCGGCACAGAGGCCGAACCGGGCCCCGAGGCGGAGGCCGACGCGGGAGACGGCACCGAACCAGACGGAACAGACGAGGCAGGGGCCGACCCGGAACCCGGCGAAGGGAAGGACACCCCAGCCGACCCAGCAGCCGACCCAGACAGAGACGCCGAATCAGCAGGCGGCACAGAGGCCGACCCAGGGGCCGACCCGGGAGCCGACGTGGGAGACGGCACCGAGCCAGATGGAAGAGATGAGGCGGGAGACGACCCGGAACCCGGCGAAGGGAAGGACACCCCAGCCGACCCAGCAGCCGACCCAGACAGAGACGCCGAATCAGCAAGGGGCACAGAGGCCGACCCAGGGGCCGACCCGGGAGCCGATGCGGGAGACGGCAGCGAGGCAGGCGGAAGGGGCGAGGCGGGGGACGGTCCGGAGGTGACGGCGTGGGGTGGTCGGGGCGGGGTGGGCGGTTTGTGCTCGCGGCGAAGCATCGCCAGGTGTAGTTCGGCCAGTTCGGGCGAAGGGTCGGCGCCGAGCCGATCGGCGAAGTACGCCCTGGCCTCCTCGTAGGCGGCGAGGGCCTCCACCTGGCGGCCGGACTCGTACAGGGCGCGCATCAACTGACCGCGCAGCCGCTCGCGGAGCGGGTGGGCGGCGATCAGCCGGGTGATTTCTGCGGGGAGGCCGTCGTGTGCGCCCAGCCGCAGGTCCGCCTCGACGCGGTCCTCGATCGCGGCGAGCCGGAGCTGTTCCAGCCGGGCGATCTCGGCGCCGCCGACCTCGGTGCCGGACAACTCGGGCAGCGCCGGGCCGCGCCACAGCCGCAGCGCCTCGCGCAGCGTCGCGGCGGCCCGTGCGGCGTCGCCGTCGCCGAGCGCGGCGCGGCCGGCGCGGGCGAGGCGGGCGAACGCGTGGGCGTCCACGTCGCCGGGGGGCACCGACAGCCGGTACCCGTGCGGCTCGGCGACGACCAGGCCGCGGTCGGCGCGGAGGGCGGCGCGCAGCCGGGAGACCAGGGCCTGCAGGGCGTTGCCGACGCCGCTCGGCGGGCGGTCCTCCCACACGCCGGAGATGAGCGTCTGGGTCGGCACGGTACGGCCCGGCGTCAGCAACAGCAGGGCGAGCAGGGCACGCAGCCGCTGGCCGCCGATCTCGACTGCCTGGCCGTCCCGGCGGACCTCAAGGGGGCCGAGAATCGCGAAACTTACCTCTGTGGGCAATCTCACCCCCTCGCAGGACGCGTCTCCTGCCTAGATTCTGGCTGATCGCAGGACTTGTCCGTGCACGTCGATGACACCGATGCGTGTCGTCGATGACACCGATGAGTGGGATCGGGTCAGCATGGTGGCGAGTTCCGCGTAGCATCGTCGGTCATGGGGCAGCCGAGATTGGCCGGACGCGCGCGTTCTGCCGTGGTGGGCGTGACCATAGGGGTCACCGCCGTGTCCGGCTGCGGTGCCGTGGGGGCGGATCGGCCGGTCGACTCGGTGACCGTCTCCAGCTCGCAGTTCCGCAACGGCGCGCCCCTGCCGAAGGAGTACGCGTGCGGAGGGGTGGGCAACCCCCCGCTGCGCTGGTCCAACATTCCCGCCACGGCCAAGTCGATCGCCTTGGTGGTCGACGACGGCTCCTCGGACGGCTCGTCGGTGCACTGGGTGGTGTTCAACGTCGACTTCCGCACCACGGTGCTGGTCGAGAGCGCCGTGCCCCAGGGCGCCCGCCAGGGCCGGGTGACCAGCGGCAAGGTCGGGTACGATGCGCCCTGCCGCGACGGTGACACCTATCGGTTCAGTGTCTACGCCCTCGACTCGCGGCTGGATCTTCAGGAGGGCGCGAGGCTCACCGAGACCTTGCCCGCCATCGCGAATCACACCATTGCTCGTGGACGCCTCACGGCGACGGGCATCGAATGACATGCTGAGTACCGGAGGTTGTAGTGGCGATCAGATCTTCACGTAAGGTGTGACAGCGGTCATAGTGGTCGGACACAATCAGATCCAATCTCTGAGCGCAGGTGATCGAAGGGGGAAGATCGCGTTGATGGCCGCGCGGTCTCACCGGCGCCTCTGGAAGGCCATGGCCGGCTCGGCCTTGAGGATGGTGCTATGACAGCGATCATTGTGGGCCTCGGGGCCGTGGTGTTCCTCGTGGTCGCAGTCGTGGTGTCGGGCGTCCGGGGCATGAAGCGGCGGGAGAGCAACCTGTCCCCCGAGCGCATCAAGGCCATGGCCGAGGGCAAGACCAAGCGGGCGTCGAGCCGTCCCGCCGAGGACACCTTCTTCGAGAGCTTCCCCGAGGGGTTCGACAAGTTCGAAGACCCCGACTCCGGGCCCAAACGCGCTCCCCAGCGTCCGTCCACCGGCAACCGTACAGCTCAGCGCGCCGCCGGGCGCAAGGGTCGCGGCGTCGACGAGTGGGGCGACAACGACGACTACGACGACGACTACTGGACGCGGGTACGCGCCGACGAGGGCGGCTTCGGCGGATCGATCGCCGCCCGGAAGGCCTCGCCCCATCCGTCCGACGAATCCTCCCCCGCCGGTACGCCCGCCGCGGGTGCCGGTGGCGCTCCCGGTGGCGCGCTCGGTGGCCCGCGCAACGCCGAACGGGTCGATCCCAACGCCGCGACCGTGCAGGCACCGCTGCCCACCCGTCCCGGCAAGAACCTCGCCGACCTGGTGGAGACGGCCCGTGCCACGCCGTCCTCCGCCGCCGAGGAGAAGACCATCCGCTTCACCAGCCCATCCGGGCAGACTCCCGCCGGAGCGGCCCCGGGCCTGAGCCCGACCGGCCAGACCCCTGCGGGAGCCGCCCCGGGCCTGAACCCCACCGGGCCGACGCCCGCCAGGGGGACCTCCGGGCTGAGCTCGACCGGACCGACCCCCGCCAGGGGCACCTCCGGACCGACCCCCGCCAGGGGCACCTCCGGGCTGAGCTCGACCGGACCGACCCCGGCCAGGGCCACCCCGGGCCTGAACCCCACCGGGCCGACCCCCGCCAGGGGAACCCCCGGCCTGAACTCCACCGGCCAGACGCCCGCCGGAGCCCTCCCGGGCCTCAGCCCGGCCGGACCGGCCCCCCGGCCCTCGACCTCCACCGGTCCCGCTCCCGCCACAGGCCCGGCGGGCCGCTCCGGCCCCGCGACCGGTCCGGCGCCCGCGACCGGCCCCGTACGCCCGGGAAGCGCCACCGGTCCCGTCCGCCATGGCGGTGCCACCGGCCCCGTGCCCGGCTCGGGCCCCGCCGCCCGCCCGGCGGCCTCCACCGGCCCCTCCGCCCGGCCCGCCACGGCCACCGGGCCGGGGACCCGCCCCACGCCCGGCCCCGGGTCCGCTTCCCGCACGCCGCTGGGCGGCCCCGCCGGCATGCCCGGCCCCACCGGACCGGCTCCGCTGAGCCCCGGCGGCACGGGTCCCGGCAGTGTCGTTCCTCCGTCTCGTCCGCAGCGGGACACCCGCTCACCGCGAAGCGCGCCCCGCCCCGCCGCCGCGTCCGCCCGCCCGGATCCGTTGTCCGATCCGCTCGGCACGGGCGGCTCCTCGCGGCGCACCCCGGCCGACCCGGCGAGCACGACCGGGCCGCGCCGCGGCTCCGCCGATCCGCTCGGCGGCACGGGCCCTCGTCGCGCCCCCGCCGGGCCGTTCCAGGAGGGCCGCGGCGGCGCCACCTCCGCACCGCTCGACACCGGCCGGGGCAGCGGCTCCTTCGAGGCCGCGCGCACCCCCACCGGCCCCTTCGCCGGGTCCCCGCCCGGCCCGCGCGCCGGTGAACCGCCACGCACGCCCGGCGCCCCCTTCCCGGGGACGCGGCTGCCGTCGGGCCAGTTCCCAAGCGCGCCGGACGCGCGTGCCGTACCGGGGGCCCCCGAGCTCGGCATGCCCGAGCCGCGCCGCTCCCCCAGCGACTCGTTCCCCGCGATGCCCCCCGCGTCGGCCACCCCCGCCGGCCTCATGGCCGAGCCGCAGGGCAGGCCGATGCGCCGCACCCCCACGCCCACCGGCCCCGCCCCGGCGGACGCCGCCCTGCCGGAGACCGGCGTCTTCTCCATGCCGCCGATCCCGTCCGCGTCCCCGGCCTCTCCGGCGGGCTCCCCTCGCCCGGCCTCACCGGCCCAGACGCCGGCGGCCTCGGCCGCCCCGTCCGGCCCCACCGGCACGCCGACCCCCATACCCGGCTGGTCCGGGGTCCGCGACGTACTGGACGACGACCCGCCGCCGTCCTCCTCCTCACGCGAGACCTGGTCCACCGCCGGATACCAGACCTCCTTCAGCGACGGCTACGGATCCTCCCGGACCGGCACACCGACCGGCCCGGTCGGCTCCGCCGGCTCGTCGTACGAGGTCAGCCCCGGCTGGGCCACCATCGACGAATCCGACACCGTGACCGGCCCCACCCCGGCCACAGGCACGCCCACCAGCCCGTCCCGCGCCATCGGCCGCCCGGACGGCACCACCGGCGACGACGTCCTGTCGGGCGGCTACTACGGCATCGACCGTGGCGGAACCCCGGCGGCCCCCGTCGCCTGGCCGGAGCGCGACTCCCAGGCAAGCTGGCCGTCCTATAAGGAGATGTACGGCGACGCCGAGTCCCCCGACTCGGAGAAGACCATTCAGGCGCCCCGGGGCCGTCGCGGCAGCCACCGCACCCCCGACACCGATTACCCCGACTACTACCGCTGATCCGATTCCCAACGTCACCGGCGGCCATCACGGCCGGTATCCTCGCCGTGCCTCAGCGCATAGGCCATGAACAGGGCATTCGCTCAAGCGCCGCCCCCCAGGATCAGGTGGCCGGTTCCCGGCGTCTCCGCGCCTCAGCGGATGGGCCGCCAGCATGGCGAGCGCTCCCGGCTTCCCGGACGCCGGCCACCAGCATCAGGTGGGTCGGCTCCACGCCTCTCCACGCATCGGCAAACAGGCCGTGGTCGTCGCGTACGCACAACGCCGACCCCCCCCATGATCGAGTGAGCGGCCATCACACGCCTCCGCAGCTCAACCAAGGGCCGTGGGCACGGCCCTCCCCACCTCCAGAACCGGCCACCAGCATCAGGTGGGTCGGCTCCACGCCTCTCCACGCATCGGCAAACAGGCCGTGGTCGTCGCGTACGCACAACGCCGACCCCCATGATCGGGGGGGCACTACACGCACGCCTCCGCAGCTCAACCAAGGGCCGTGGGCACGGCCCTCCCCACCTCCAGAACCAGCCACCAGAATCAGGTGAGCCGACTCCACGCCTCTCCACGCATCGGCAAACAGGCCGTGGTCGTCGCGTACGCACAACGCCGACCCCCCATGATCGGGGGGCACTACACGCACGCCTCCGCAGCTCAAGCATGGGTTGTGGGCACGGCGCGCTCCCCACCTCCAGAACCGGCCGTCAGCATCAGGTGAGCCCGCTCCAGACGCCTTGACGCCTCCGCCTTCTGTCCGGGGCCGTGCAAAGGTGGCCGCAGGTGGCCGGGGTGAGGTCACCGCTGGTGGCCGGTTTTGAGTCCCCACGTCTGTTCGCGCGCGTGGCGTGTCGTGGGGAAGGGGTGTGCCCCTGAGCGGTGCCGCGTGCGCCGATCACACCCAGTCCGCCCGCGAGGGCACCCGGTTGCTGACCGGGCGTCGGTTCGCGTACGGGTCGGCGTTGGTTTCTCTAGGGGCGAAGGGGGTTTCGCCGGTTCTTTCGCGAAGAGATGTCCGCTGTCATAAGGTCGCCCCATGAGGGATACTCAGCGTAGTCAAATAAGTACGAGGAGTGCGATATGGTCGGTTATCCGCCATGATGCACCGGCGTCGTTGGTGGTCTTTCTGGTCGCGGTGCCGCTGTCCCTCGGTATCGCCGTCGCGTCAGGGGCGCCGCTGGTCGCCGGTCTGGTGGCGGCCGTGGTCGGTGGCGTGGTCGCCGGGGCTCTTGGAGGCTCGGCGATGCAGGTGAGCGGGCCGGCCGCCGGGTTGTCGCTTGTGGTGGCGGACCTGGCGCAGACGTACGGGTGGCCGGCCACCTGCATGATCACGCTGTTGGCCGGGCTGCTGCAGCTGGCGTTCGGTCTGCTGCGGGTGGCGCGGGCGGCGCTGGCCGTCTCCCCTGCCGTCGTGCACGGCATGCTCGCCGGAGTCGGCGTGGTGATCGCGCTGGCCCAGTTGCACATCGTCCTGGGCGGCCGGCCGCAGCGGTCCGCGTTGGAGAACATCGCCGAACTGCCCGCTCAGATCATCGACATCCACGGCCACGCGGTCATGGTCGGCGTGCTCACCGTCACGGTGCTCGCCGTCTGGCCGCGCCTGCCCCACCTGCGCACGGTGCCGGCGCCGCTGGCCGCCCTGCTCGTCGCCGCGGCGGTCGCGGCCCTCGCCGACTGGAAGGTCACCCACGTCGACCTGTCGGACCTCGACGACTGGACCACCCCGGTGTGGCCGCAGGGCGACTGGCACGGCGTCGTCGGGGCGGTGCTGCTGGTGGCGGTGCTCGCCGGGGTGGAGTCGCTGCTCTGCTCGATGGCCGTCGACCGGATGCACGACGGCCCGCGCGGCGACCTGGACCGTGAGCTGATCGGCCAGGGCGCGGCCAACATGATCTCCGGCGCCCTCGGCGGCCTGCCGATCGCGGGCGTGATCGTGCGCAGCTCCGCGAACGTGCGGGCGGGGGCGCGCAGCCGCTGGTCGGCGATCCTGCACGGGGTGTGGGTGCTGGTGTTCGCGCTGGCGTTCGGGTGGGCGATCACCCTCATTCCGATGGAGGCTCTGGCGGCGCTGCTGGTGTCCATCGGCGTGCAGATGGTCAACGTCGGTCACGTGCGCAACCTGCGCGGCCACGGCGAGATCTGGGTGTACGCGGTCGCCCTGGGCGGCGTGGTGGTGCTCGGCCTCGCCGAGGGGGTGCTGCTCGGGCTCGGCCTGACCGCCCTGCAGGTGCTGCGCCGCCTGACCCGGATCTCCGCGCAGGTGTGCCGCGAGCCGGACGGCCGCTGGCATGTGGCGGTGACCGGTTCGCTCACCTTCCTCGGGGTGCCGCGGCTGGTCGAGGCGCTGCGGGCCGTACCCGCCGGAGCCGCCGTGGACATGGAGCTGAACGTGGACTTCATGGACCACGCGGCGTTCGAGATCCTGCACACCTGGCGGCAGGAGCACGAGCGCGGCGGCGGCACCGTGGAGATCGACGAGATGCACGGCGACTGGTACGCGGCGGCCGCCAGCGGGTCCCGCGCGTTCTCGGCCAAGTCGCCGCCGCGCGTGCCGTATCGGTGGTGGCTGCCCTGGGCCTACCGCAGGCGCAGCCGACCCGGGCGGCACCAGCAGCTCGCCCGGGGCCGCGACGGCCAGGCGATGCCACAGCTCCTCGCCGGGACCCTGGAGTTCCACCGCCGCACCGCCCCGCTGGTCAGGCCCATCCTCAGCCGACTCGCCTTCCGGCAGGACCCCACGCACCTGTTCATCACCTGCTCCGACTCGCGGGTGGTGCCGAGCCTTATCACCGCGAGCGGCCCGGGGGACCTGTTCACCGTCCGCAACGTGGGCAACCTGGTGCCGCGCCACCGGCTCGCCCCGCCCGACGACTCGGTGGCCGCCGCGATCGAGTACGCCACGGGGGTGCTGGGCGTGCAGACGATCACCGTGTGCGGCCACTCCGGCTGCGGCGCGATGTCGGCCCTGCTCAACGCCGAGGCGGACACGGAGAGGATGCCCGGTCTGTCCCGCTGGCTGCAGCACGGGGGGCGCAGCCTCGCCCGGTTCTACGACGCGTCGCCGAGCGTGCCCGTCGCCGGGGCCAGGGTGCCGGTCGGAGCGGCCGGGGCCACGCGGGCGCCCACCTTGGACGAGCCGGGCCTACCTGACGAGCCGGGCTCGCCGGTCGAGCCGATCGAGCCGGTCGAGCCGATCGAGGGCCGTGGGCGGCTGGACCGGCTCTGCCGGGTCAACGTCCTGCAGCAACTGGACAATCTGCTGACCTATCCCGCCGTCGCCCGGATGGTCGGCGAGGGCCGACTGGAGCTGGTGGGCCTCTACTTCGACATCGGATCGGCCCGGGTCGAGGTGCTCAACCCGGAGGAGTCCCTCGGCGGGCCCTTCCGCCCTGGGCGTACGGCGTGCGCCGGTGGTGAAACGGTCTCGCCGACACGCTGACCAGGCGCCAACAATGGCGCCCATGAAAGTTCTGGTGATTGGCGGCACGGTTTTCCAGGGACGGGCGATCGTGGCGGAGGCGCTGCGGCGCGGCCACGAGGTCACGACGTTCAACCGGGGCAGGAGCGCGCCGGACGTCGAAGGCGTCGAGGCCGTCCGCGGCGACCGGCAGGCGACGGCCGATCTGGAACGGCTGGTCAACGGCCGGGAGTGGGATTTCGTGGTCGACGTGTGCGGGTTCGTGCCCCGGGTCGTCGCCGAGTCCGCCCGGCTGTTGTCCGGCCGGGCGGCCACGTACGCCTTCGTCTCCAGCATCAGCGCGGTGTCGGGCTACCCGGCGAGCGTGGTCGACGAGAGCTCGCCCCTGTACGAATGCTCCCCCGACGCGGGGCCCGACGACGGGCCCGACGGCGGGGACTACGGCGTCCTGAAGGCGGGCTGCGAGCGTGCCGTCGAGAAGTACTTCGACGGCAACAGGCTGATCGTCGTGCCCGGCCTCATCCTCGGCCCGCACGAGAACGTGGGCCGCCTGCCGACCTGGCTGCGCCGGGTCCACCGCGGCGGCCGGTTCGTCGCCCCCGGCGACCCCGGCCGCCCGCTCCAGCTCATCGACGCCCGCGACATCGCGATCTTCACGCTCGACCAGGCCGAGCGGGGCGTCGACGACCGTTTCCTCCTCACCGGCCCGCCCGGCGGCACCACCTTCGGCGACCTGCTCGCGGACTGCGCCGCCGTCACCGGCTCCACGGCCGAGCCGGTGTGGATGGACGACCAATTCCTGCTCGACCACGGGGTCCAGCCGTGGCTCGAACTGCCGCTGTGGGCCCCCGAGCAGCCCGACTGGACCTTCGTCTGGCAGATCTCCACGGCGAAGGCACAGGCGGCCGGCCTGCGCTGCCGTCCCATCACGGAGACGGTACGGGACACCTGGGCCTGGCTGCGCGACCTCGGCGTGCCCGACAAGCTCATCCGCTACCGCGACACCGTTCCCGAACCCGGTATCGACCCCGGCAAGGAGTCACGCATCCTCGCCGCCTGGGACGCCCGCGCGCGTGAGGGTGGGCGGTGACGGTTGTGGGTGACGGTTGGGAGCGCGTCGCCGTACCACCGGGTGAGGCACCGGGCGGCAACGCCTCCGCCGAGGGCGACGCCATAGCCTCGCTCCGAGCCACGCGGTACGCCTTCAGGTCCGGAGTCGCAGCCTTGGCCTGCCGCCCCTGCCGTCCCGGCTTCGCTTGGGTTCGTTTCGCTCCGGCGGCGTGGCGTTTTCCGATGATGCGCACGCGCCATTGCAGCCGCCAACGGTCGTTTGGGCTGGTCAACCGCCGGTAGACCAGTTGATGCGAATCGCCACATCAGCCTGTGCCGTACGCCGACGATCAGTAACGTCTAGTCACGGAAGGTGAGAACCTTCCGCGAACGGCACCGCGTCGGCTCCACCCACGAGTACGACGCCGGGGGGCGTCGGCCGATCGCGGTGGCGTACGCAAGATCGTTCAACGACAGGAGGCGAAGTGGACCTGTACACGCTCGACCTCGCCGGGGCGCGTTTCCGGCGGTTGTGCGGAGGCAACCAGCAGGAGGACGAGATGGAGTCGTGCGTCGAGCTGGCCGCGATTCCGGGAGAGGCGGACGCGTTCGCCCTGCGCGACAGCAAGAACCCGGCCGCCGGGACGCTCCGGTTCACCGGCGACGAGCTGCGCGCCGCGGGCATGACCACCGTGTAGAAGAACCGCTGGGATAGGAAACCTCTCGGCCGGTGGCCCCTGCCCGCCGGTAACAGGCAGGGGCCACCATCACTGTAGGGAGCGTCATGCACCTGCACTGCTATGTCTGGACGGGGATGGGGGAGGATCTGCGCAACGAGGCCGAACGCCGGATGCCGCCGCCGCCCGCCGATCCGGCGCCGTTCCTCTCCTCCCCGCTTCCGCCGATGCGCACCTGCGACTGGCTCCTCAAGCCGACCCGCCGCATCGACGCCACCCACACCGGCACGGACGGCGCCCTCGACTGGCTGGCCGCGCGATACCGATCGGCCCAGCCGTCGTTCCTGCACCCGGACGCCGAGGCCAGGATCGGCCTGGACTTCCGGCTGGACCTGGCGCGCGACTTTCTCGGCGGCGGCGTCGACGTCCAGTGGGGGTTCTGGCTGACGGGCGGGCGTTTCCTCACCTGCGGCGTCGTCTGCTGCTCGCCGAACAGGCACGCCGACCACCGCTGCCCCGCCCGCTGAACGCCCGGCGGCGTCGCCGTCCCCCGCCGTCTCCGCCGCGTCCTGGCACCGGCAGGTCAGCCGCATGGCGTCAGGGCGGCGTTCCTCAGCCAGATCTGGCCCGGCCCGGTCAGGGTGACACCGAAAATTATCATTGTGGCGTCGAGCGGGACGTCGGCCTCGATGCTGGTGGGGGCCCAGTCGGTCGTGCCGCGCCGAGGCTGCTGGGCGCGCTCCCGGGCGCCGCCGTGAGTCTCGGGAGTCAGGACCGACAGGAACAGGGCGGCACGGTCGACCACGTCGACGGTACGGAGGTCGGCCGCGAGGCGGACGGCCCGGCCGCGGTGGTCGTCGGCCAGGATCACCTGGCGCAGGTCGGCGAACCGGAACGGCGCCCGTACCTGGGCCTTCAGATAGCCGCCGCCGTCGCCGGTGCCGCAGGTGTAGTCCCCCACGTGGTTCTCGCTGAAGTCCGTCAGGAAGCTGCCGCGCAGCTCCCAGCCGCGCAGGCCGTCGGAGAAGTCCAGGTTGCACGGCCGCGGTGAGCGTTCCGCCTTGCGCACGACGCCCGGCAGCGGGATGCCCTTGGCGGTGATCGCGGCATCGACGGCCCGCTCCAGGGATCCGTGGTCGGCCAGGCTGAGGCCGAGCTCGTCCATCAGATCGTCGTCGATCAGCACGGGGCAGCCGTAGTGCCTGGCCATGGCGAGCCCTTCCCCGATGCCGGCCTTGACGACCTGTTCGCCCAGGCGGGTGTCGAGGCGCACCTCGCTGGCGTACGACTGGTCACCGAGCCGGTCGACACGAACGGACTCCACCCGCTGGCCGGTGGAGTCCACCAGCGTGAACACCAGCTTTCCCGGGGCGAGGAGACCGTAGGCGTGCTGATGGCGGAGCCACAACGGGAACATGCGCCCTCCCGCCTCGTCCACCAGGACGACCAGCACCCACATCAGAACATGCCGGACCTCGGCGACGCGTACGTCGACCACCGTGTGCCTCCTCCACGATCGGTTACGGCATGGGGTACGGCCGAGCGTGGCGCCGCGATCACCCGAAGGACGCGCGCTCGCGCCCGGCCCGATGAGCGGTCGCGGAGACCGCGCCGACCCCGGCCACCCACCACCAGAACCCGACCCCAAAGGTAGAGCAAAGCGACTTTTCAGGAGATGCCGGTTTGGGCACAGTGGGGGCGGATGCCCGTCGCGGACGGCCTCCCGTCCGGGTCGGCCCCTGTCCCCGCCAAAGGGCGAGGGCGCGGACGCCCGGAGAGGCGCCGCCTCGCGGGAGGCGTCCAAGCGCCAGGCGCGTTCGCCGGCCATCGGCGTACCGACGGATCGGCGACGCTCCCGCCTCCCTACACATGGGCCTGTACAGCGGCCTGCACACGGGCCTGCAAACAGGCTCGCACACGGGCCTGCACATCGGCCTGTAATCGGCACGGTCGCAACCAGGGTGGCCGGGTGCCACCCTCGACGGCGAGGAGGCGCCCATGCACGACACATGCGGGCACGGTCCGCTCACCGTGGGCGTGGAGGAGGAGTTCCTGCTCGTCGACCGTACGACCGGCCGGGCCGTACCCGCCGCCTCGAAGGTGATGCGCCGGATCAAATCGCCGATCGCCAAGCGGGTGGTGCCGGAGCTGACGCAGTTCCAGATCGAGACCAACAGCGACGTGCACACCGACCTGCGCGAGCTCGCCCGCGACCTGACGGAGCTGCGCACCGCGGTCGCCGACGCCGCCGACGCGGCCGGGGTCGGCCTGATCGCCTGCGGCAACGCCCCGCTGAACCCCCTCGGCGCGATGCCGCCGCTGACCGCCGCGCCCCGCTACCGGACCATGTGCCGCCACTACCGCGCGCTGCTGCACGGCCAAGGCGTCTGCGGCTGCCACGTCCACATCGGCATCCCCGACCGCGAGCAGGCGATCAGGGTGTCCAACCACGCCCGCCCCTGGCTGCCGCTGCTGCAGGCGTTGACGGCCAACTCCCCCATCGCCGAGGGCGCCGACACCGGCTACGCGAGCTGGCGGGCCATCCTGTGGTCGCGCTGGCCCAGCGCCGGCCCGCCGCCGCCGTTCCACTCGGCCGCGCACTACGACGCCCTCGTCGACGCCTTGATCACCTCCGGCGTCATCCTGGACCGTGGCATGGTCTACTGGCTGATCCGGCCCTCCCACCACCTGCCCACCCTGGAGTTCCGCACCGCCGACACCTGCGCGACCGTGCTGGAGACGGTCCTGCTGGCCGCCCTGGTACGCGCGCTGGCCGCCACCGCCCTGGCCAAGGTGCGCGCCGGGCTGCCCGCCCCGGCGCTGGAGCAGACGCTACTGCAAGCGGCCTGCTGGCGCGCGGCCCGCGACGGCCTGGAGGGCGACGCCCTGGATCCGGCCACCGGCCGCCTGATGCCGGCCTGGACCCTGCTCACCCGGTTGACGGACCACCTGCGGCCCGCCCTGCACGCCTACGGCGACCTGGAGACGGTGACCACCGCGCTGACCCGGCTCCGCCGCGACGGCTCGGCGGCGGCCCGCCAGCGTGCCGCCTTCCACCGCCGCGGACGCCTGTCGGACGTGATCTCCCTGCTCCTCCGGCAGACCCGCGCCGACCCCGCCCTCGTACGGCACCGCCCCACCCTGACCCGGCACCCGTGACGACCGGACGGCTCCCCTCCCCCGGCCGTGGCCACGCGAGGACCGGCCCCTCATGCTCATAAACGGCCGAATCGACACATAAATCATCGCATTTGCGATGCATAACCGCTTGACGGACTTGCAGATAAGTGTGACCGTGATCGGTGGTGGACGTCGGCGGACCGGCCGGGTCATCGAGGCAAGGAGGTGCCAGGTGAAGTCAACGTCGATCGAGCCGAGGGCGAGGGATATGGTCGCGCTGACCGGCGAGGTACGCGAGCCCACCTGGCTGACCATGGACACGCTGCGGTCGATGGCGCAACGGGAGACCACGGTGACGTTCGAATGCCGCACCTCGGGGCTGCGCCGCCATCACTTCCGCGGCCCGCTGCTCATCGACGTGCTCCGCGCGGCCGGACCGCTGTTTGACCCGGGAGAGCGCAAGGACCGGCTGCGTTTCATGATCCTGGTACGCGGCCGTGACGGCCATCACGCGGTGGTGTCATGGGGCGAGGTCGACCCGGAGTTCGGCGACATCCCGGCGCTGCTGGCCGTGTCCCTGGACCACCGGGACCTCGACGAGCAGGGACCTCACCTGGTGATGCCGGGCGATCGATGCGGCGGCCGGCACATCAGCCAGGTCACCGACATCAAAGTCTGCGCGGACGACCCGCTATGGGGCTGAGCACTCGCAGGCCGACTCCGCGGGACCGACCCAGTGCAGTGCGATGTACGGCTCGGCCCGCCCGAAGTAGCGCACCCGTTCGCCCGTGATGCGATAGCCCGCGTGCCGTACGGGCTCGTCCGGCGAACGGCGCGGCACGGGCACGCCCAGCACGCCGACGTCCTGCTCGACGTGGACGAGCAGGCCGTGGCAGGGCCCGCCGAGACAGATGGCGTCGCGGTCGTGGCGGCCGAGTCCTCCGGATCCGCCGGGCGGATCCGGAGGACCAACCTGCGCAGCGGCAGAATCGGCCATGGGCGATCAGGGCGTCTCGAAGCCGGCCTTGCTGAGCACGTCCTTGCCCTGCTGCGACAGCACCAGGTCCACGAACTGCTTGGCCAGGTCACCGGCGGGGGCCTTGGCGAGGGTGGCGATCGGATAGTCGTTGATGGCCTGGTCGGCCTCGGGGAAGGAAATGCCGGTCACCTTGCCCTGTGAGGCGATCACGTCGGTCTTGTAGACCAGCGCCGCGTCCACCTCGCCCAACTCGACCTTGGTGAGGGTGGCCTTGACGTCCTGCTCCAGCGTGACCGGGGTGATCTTGAGCCCGGCCGCGTCGAGCGCCTTGATCGCGGCGGCCCCGCACGGCACCTGCTCGGCGCACAGCGCCACCTTCACCTTGGGATCGGTCAGGTCCTTGAGGTTCTCGACCTTGGCCGGGTTGTCCTTGGGCACGGCGATCTGCAGCTTGTTGCGTACGAACGTGGTCGGCGAGGTGGCCAGCGACGCGTCCGTCACGGTCTTCATCGTGGCCGGGCTCGCCGCCGCGAACACGTCCGCCGGAGCCCCCTGGACGATCTGCTGGGCCAGCGCGGCGCTGGATCCGAAGTTCAACTTCACCGTCGTACCGGGGTGCGCGGCCTCGAAGGACTTCCCGAGCTCGGTGAACGTCTCGGTGAGCGAGGCCGCCGCGAACACGGTCACCTCTTTGGCCCCGCCACCGGCGGCCGAGGCCGACGACGCCGGGGCCGACGACGTGCCCGAGCCGCCGGAACCGCAAGCGGACAGACCCGCCAGCGCGAGCGCGACGGGCAACGCTAAGACCCATCGGGGAAGACGCCTGAACATCAAAGGGGGCTCCTCACAAGTGACTGGTCACATGCTCGTGACCGGGTATCTGCACGACGACGTTGGTGGCCTTGACCACGGCGACCGCCACCACCCCCACCTCCAGGCCGAGCTCGTCGGCGGCCTGCCGGCTCATCAGCGACACCACCCGGAACGGCCCCGCGGTGATCTCCACCTGCGCCATCACCGCGTCGCGGATGAGCTCGGTGACGATCCCGCGGAAGCGGTTACGCGCCGAGGAGCGAACCTCGCCCCCGGCCTCCTCGACCTGCGCACGGGCGAACATGGCCAAATCAACGCCGTTGATGCGCCGATGGCCGTACTCATCCCGCTCCGCCCCCAGCCGACCGGCGTCCACCCAGCGGCGGACGGTGTCGGGGCTGACCCCGAGCAGCCCCGCGGCCTCGCTGATCCGAAACGTCGTCACAAGCCCTCACCATACATGCCGCAGATGCAAGCATGAATACCCAGATTTCGTTGCACTAGCGGCTTGATCTATGGTTATCGCATCGCATCCACGAGATAGGAGCGTACTCGATGAGTGTCGGTACCCCCCGCCGCCGGGCCGCCTCGTTCGCACTGGCCACGGCCCTGCTGACAGCCCTGACGCCCGCCACCGCCGCAACGGCCACCGCCGCCACGATCACCTCCGGCGCCACCGTTGTCGGCTCTGTTGTCGGCACTGTTGCGGGCCCTGCCGTCGGCCCGGTCAAGGTACGCGGCGAGGTCGCCCACCCGCGCTCGTTCACCTTCGCCCGGCTGCGCAGCCTGCCCCAGCACACCGTCCGCGTGCGCTACCAGACCTCCCACGGCCCCGAGCGGCACACCTTCACCGGCCCGCTGCTGGCCGACGTCCTGGCCCTGACCAAGCCCCGCATCGACCCCGACGTCAAGAACGCGCAACTGCGCCTGGTCGTCACCGCCGTCGGCTCCGACGGCTACCGCGCCACCGTCGCCTGGGCCGAGATCGACCCGGCCTTCTCCGGCAAGAAGGTCCTGCTCGCCGTCGCCCAGGACGGCAAGAAGCTCGACAAGCAGGGGCCACGCCTGGTCGTCCCCGGCGACGTCAAGGGCGGCCGCTACGTCAGCGGCGTCGTCCGCCTCCACGTCGGCAACACCGACGCCCTGGACCCCTCCTGACCGGCTTCCCCGGCCGCCTTCCCGCGCGGCCGCGACACCCCGCCCCGGCCGGAGCGGGCCGGCGGAGGGGCCTCCCATGTCACGACGCGTCCTGCGGTGGACCGGCGCGGCACTGGCCGTCGGCTCCGCCATCGCCATGACCGCGTACTCGCTGACCGTCGGCGCCGAGCACGCCGACCCGCTCGTCCGCGCGCTCGGCGCCTTCACGGGTCTGGCCGGGCTCGCCCTCGTCGCCGCCACCGCCGACCGGCACGACCGCCGCGACGGCGGCTCCTGAGCCGGAATCCGGCCGGGGCGGATCCCCATCCCGCCCCGGCCGGCATTACGGACGCCATCGGAATAGCCGTACGGGGTGGACCGATACCAATCGAAATTGCCGACCTTTATCAGACTTCACCCCTGATCGTCCCTGCTACCAGCGACGCGGCAGAGCACCCGCCCTGCGCCATATCACCCGAATTCACCGGGCCGATCGACCCGCCTTTGCACGCCGGCGCCGCCCACAAAACACCGGATTCGACCTCGGACAGCGCTCGCCATGCCCAAGATGACCAAAGAATGCCATCAAGCGGTTGGATCAAGATAATGTGACCCCATACGCATCCGTGTGCAGCCGACAGAGCCGGAGACCTGATGGGACATCCGTCTCCCGAGCCATCGCCACACCCGCACCCCACCGCGGGCTCGCCGCCACACCACCAAAGCACCGTCCCTTCGACGGCTCACCCTCTGCCCAAACCGTCACCGCAACCGCAACCCAACCCGGTGTCCCTGTCCACGACCACCGGACGCCGATCGGGACACCCCACCGGCGGCGCAGCCCCAAACCCCCACCCCACCGTGACCATCCATGCAACGGTGGACTGGGACTTCTCCGGCATCGACCCGGCGCAACTGGACGACTTCGAAAAGGCCCTGGCCCGCGCGGAGGACACCCTCGGCACCAACGAACTGCAGATCCGCCGCGCCCTGGACAAACTCGACCTGGACACCTCGGGCCTGACCGCGCTGCGCGAAACCCGCAACTGGATCAGCACCAAGCGCCCCGAACTGCGCCGCCGCAACCAGACCATCCAGGCCGTCCGCGAGAGCTGGAGCCCCGGCTCCGCCCCCGCCACCGGCCTGACCCCCTTCGACGAGGCCCTGTACAACAAGGCCGTCAACAACCCCGACGCCTACGCCGCCGCCCTCGCCCTCACCCAGGCCGCCCAGACCGGAAAACTCGACCAGAACACACTGGCCCAGCTGGAAAAACGCACCGGCGACGCGGACTTCGCCACTGCGTTGATGTACGCCATGGGCGCCACCCGGTTCCGCGAACTGCTCACCAAGACCGGGGAATCCACCGACCGCGCCACCGCCCAGCGCCTCCAGACCGCCCTGGGCAAGACACTGGCGGCGGCCAGCCCACGCCTGACCACCACGTGGCGCTCGGAGCTCACGGCCAACGGCTCCGCAGGCCAGCACTACTGGCTCTCCCGCGCCCTCATGCACGGCACCTACGACGCCGACTTCCTGGTGGACGTCGCCAGAAAGATAGAGGCCGCAAACCGCGTCCCGGTCCTGGACCCCCTACCCGGCGTCCTGACCGCCCTGTCCCGCGTCCCCGAGGCGGCCCAAGACTTCTTCGTCAAAGACCCCGAGGTCCTGAAACGCCTGCTCAACGAACGAAGAATGTTCGATGACGGTAAGGCCCTGAGCGCAGCCCTGCTGACCGCCACCACGACATTCCGCGACCACGACGGCTCAGCACAGAACCCGTCACGGGGCTACCTGTCGGCCAAGCTGGCGTCAGAGCTCATACACCTGGAAGCGAAGCGGCTCAAGGATGGAGAAGCGCTCAGCGTCACGCCCAATACTATGAGTCGCATCCTCGCCACCTATATCGTGGATGTGAATCGTGTCGCGAATTCCGACTCCGACTGGAGGGTCGGTGTCGCGGGAGAGGATCACCCGGGCCTTCCAGGACGAGAGCCTTGGGGTGCCAGATTGTACCGTCAGGACCTCAAAACACTCATGGCGGAGGTCTTCAAAGAAGACCCGAAGGGATTCGCCCTGGTGGCGGGCACTCAAACCATATGGGCCAGCAAGCTACTCGACGCCAGCGCTGCTCGAATGGCAGCCGGCAAAGGAAGCGAACACTTCTACGATGCGGCACACGGAATTGCAGCGGGGTTCGGTTTTATCACCGACGCCGCCGGTCTGGCCCGCATCGAGCAGGGACAAGAGTTAGACGAAGCGCAGGAGCGCAATGCGAAGGTCTTGGCGGCCTTGGTCAACACCGGTCTTGCCATCCCCCAGCACGCGGGTTGGCCGATCGCCGCGGGCGTTGTCAGCGCATGGACTGGCATCTTCGAGGAGGCCTTCAAGGGAGTAGAAGCAAAGAAGGCGACTACGGACGCGAACACGCGAGCGAATGAAACGCATTTCCTTGTAGAGCAACTCGCCGCACAGGCGATGCTCAAGCGCGGCTTATTCGGACAGGCCGAACCACCTGATAAGCACCATCCCTGGGCATCACTCAGCGACCTACCCCCAGGTAGTGATCCTCGCAAAGCGCCCAACAACTTCCTGAAGGAGGACGGTAAGACCTTGATGACACGAGAGGAGATGCTGGCCACCAAAGACGCCGACGGCAACCCTGTCGCCTATGACGCGTACCGCAAGTGGATCTATGACGGACCAGCCGGAAAAGAATGGTCAACCGTGCGATCACAGATAGACTCCGCCTTCCTCAAGGGGTTCAATAGATATCAACAATGAAGATAACTAGAGCATTCGCGGCCCTAACGGCAGCAGCCTGCGTCCTGGCATCGGCCTCTGGCTGCAGCGAGTCACCAGCGGCGGTCGACACCACCCCTTTGCCCTCCGTTGCCGCTGCCCCCTATATCTGCGGACACATTCCCTTGGATGCAGTGCAACGAATAACCGGGGTCCAAACCCCGTTGACTCAGGGAAATTTCGACTTGGCTGCAGCAAATGGATACGGCGATGGATGGTGCGGTGCCTACGAGCCAACCGGGGACCGACACAAGATACTGGAAGTCGTACTAAGGGCACACGGCACCCCCGGACGGGTGAAGGAAGAACTCGACCAGGGCGCGAAGCGCCTGCCCGCCATCATGCCAGGTGGGGACGGATATTACGCAGCGAAGGAGTTCGACGACAAGCACGCAAGCGCAGTAGCCGTCCTGATTCGCGATAAGGCGATGCTCGTCGTGGACATCATACAAGGTGCCAATGGGCGCGACCACGAGGCGGACGCAGTGGCATTGATGAAGTTGATTGCGCCAAGGCTGATGACCGATAAGAGCGCGCCCACCCCCTCCCCCACAGCAGAGAAAGGGGCCTGAGCAGGATGGCGCAGATGGTGCCCAATCCACTGCATCTGGCGCTACAGAACACTCTGCGTCTGGTGGAGCCGCTTGTGCAGGCGGTGGACGCAGACCTGGGCCGGCCGGTCGAGAAGTTCCACTCGGGCAAGGTGTGGACCGGTCCGGCCGCCAAGCTCTTCGACGAGCAGCTCGCCCAGTTCCGCTCCCGCGTCCGGGCCTCGGGGGACCGCATCCTCTCCGATCTCCATCAAGCGCTTGCCCGAACCCCCCAGCAGGTGACCGAGGAGGAGGCCACAACCATCAGATCCCGGTACGACTTGCCCTGATCGAGCCTCGCCTCGCATTCGTGGGCGGCGATGCCGCAGACCGGTTGAGTTCGGAGGCATGGCTCGTCACCGCCGCCGTCGTCGCCTTCTGCGCACCGGCCCGCCGCCCTCGAACGCCACCTTCTTCTCCGGGGGCGTCCTTCTTCGAGGCGCCGGGGGTTGTCTTCCGCCTCTGCGGTGACGGTGGGCGGCGAGGGTCGCCGGTGCGTGGACGACCCGCCGCCCGGCAGCAGGCACGATTCTCACCAATTGCGTTGGTTGCCCCTCCTTAAGCACTGCTCAACCGAGAGCGAGAGGTGCGGGCCCGCCAAAGGGAGACCGCGAGCCACCCGCATCCGGCGGCCATGAGTACGCCGTGCGCGATTCGCCCCGCCTCGCCGACGAAGAACTGCGGGAGGAACAGGGCGAAGCCGATGCCGAAGGGCACCGCGCTGAAGGGAGGCAGTACGTGCGAGCGCCAGATCGCGACGGCGGCGGCCAGTGCGCCGATGCTCAGCAGGATCAGCCCGATGAGGAACGTGGTGGCCGCCGCCGGGTGGAAGCGGATGCTGTCGGAGAGGCCGACCAGGTCCAGTCGTTGTCCGTCGCTCACCTTGACGGCGAGGGTGTTCAGCGCGAAGTCCTCCGCGCCGTAGTAGGGCAGGGTCAGCCCCGCGCCGATCCACATGATGACGGCGGCGGTCCGGTTGATCGGCAGCAGCGCCAGGGGGACGAGGATGAACCCGATCATCGCGAACAGGTGGGTCGCCACCCACCATGGCGAGGACATCGCGTACAGGGCGCCCTCGGCCGTGGACTCGTCCGCCCACGGGCGAAGCGCCGGATAGAGGAAGAACAGCACGCCGGCCGCGGTCAAAGCGGCGGCGGCGAGCCGGGTGTGGGTGAGGGGCATGGCGATCTCCTATAGCGGGGGGAGGGTGGCGAGGAACATCCGGATCAGGCGCTCGTAGGTCTCGTCGAGGTCCTGTGGCAGGCCGAAGCCTCCCGCCGCCTCCAGGGACGCGAATCCGTGCACGATCACCCTGGCGGCCCGGAGCGCGTGGATCGATTCGTTCTCGTCGAGCCGCCAGGGGTGCAGCGCGGCCTGCATGACCTGGAGCATGCGGTACCCGGAGGCGGCGTATTCCTGCTGGTGCAGGGGATCGACGGGGACGGCCGCGTAGCGGGCGGGGTGTGCTTTCACGTAGGCGCGGTAGGCCCGCATGACGGCGGTTATGGCGTCGGTGCCGCTGCGGCCGAGCACGGCGGCCGTGAAGGCGTCGGTCATCTCCTCCAGTACGCGGATGCCGACCAGAGTGCGCAGCTCCGCGATGTTGCTCACGTGCTTGTAGAGGGACGGGGCCGCGACGCCGCAATGCTCGGCGACGGCGGCGAGGGTCAGCGCCGGAAGGCCGTGCTTGTCGACGAGTTCGATGGCGGCATCGACGACCCGGCTGCGGGTGAGCCCGGCCCTAGCCATGGCCGGCGTCCCCGCTCCTGTGGCTACGCTGCATAGCTTGAAAGCTAATCGACATAGCCAATAGATGTCAATCGGTACGCCCCGCGGCCTGATCGTCAGGCGAACCGGGCTGCGAGCGCTGGACGCGCCGGCGACTCCCGTAGTGGGACACCAACCACCTCCGCACCCGTGTGTGTGGGGCATTTACGGCAGTTTCGTCCGCCCGTTCAACACGTAACCTGAGACACCGGACGCCACGGCGGCCACCGCAATATGGCGCAATCAGCGCCGGAGCCGCAGTGACCCTTCAGCGTCGCCGAACCGGCACTCGGCGGGGCGGTTCAAGGGCGTTCAGGCCCGGCGGATCGGCTGTGCCGCGACGCCTCCGGCCGTCATCCGCGTCGTCCACGCGCGAGATGTCGGCCATGAGCACAACGGAACTCGATGATCGAGTGGGTTGCGGCGGGCTCGGCGTCGATCGAAGGCGTAGGGGTACGCCAGGCGGACCACGACGCGGCCGAAGGCAGCGTCTGTCCAGATTTTAGAGATTGAGCAGAGGAGTCCCACTTGCCATTGATTTGTTGTTGTTGAGGCCAGGATGGCGATGGAGTATCTGGTATGCGACTGGAATATTTTGGGATGGGTGAAAGAGTTTTTATTCTTGAGTGACGTTGACGGGTGGTGATTAATATGATGCGCGAGCGGGAGCAGCGACGGATGGGAAGATGGTCTCTTTTGGGGGGATTGGGGAGTGAATGGGATGAACGTGGTGCCGTCCCTGGATCCTGGGTCGCCTCGGGTGCGGTTCGGGATGGAGATGCGGCGACTGCGGGAGATGGCTGAATTGTCGCAGGCCGCTGTGGCGGCGCGTCTCGGGTGTACGCAGACTCAGGTGAGCCGGCTGGAAAAAGCCACCCGGACACCGTCACGCTCGGACGCTGAGAAGCTGGACAAGCTCTTTGGCACGACCAACGGCATCTCTTTCGTCCGGCTGCATGAGCGGATCCTTATGCGCCCCGGCAGCCCGTCCTGGTTTCAAGATTGGGCCGAGGAGGTCGAACCCACCGCTACCGTCCTGCGCTCCTGGGACCCGCTCCTTATCCCTGGCCTCCTGCAGACCGAGGCATACGCACGGCACATCTTCAGCCAGGGACTACAGGGCACGCCCGAGCAGGTGGAAGCGAGCGTCGAGGCCCGTATATCCCGCCGACGAATTCTTGATCGGGAGAACCCGCCAAACGTTCTGGTGTTGATCGATCAGGGTGTACTTCACCGCCGGATCGGGAGCAATGAGATCATGCGGGAGCAGCTCGGCCATCTGCTGGAGATGACACAGCGACCCACCGTCTTCGTCCAGATCGTCGACCCGGAGTGCGTCGCAGGTCTGGCGGGCAACTTCGCGATGGCCGAGTTCCCGGACGGCCAACCGAACGTCGTGCAGGCGGACTCCCCAACACAGGGATATATCACTGCCGACTATGACATTGTTACCTCAGTATGGCAGCGGTATGAGGCGATACGACGCTGGGCATATCCTGAGCGGGTATCCCTTCAGATGATCGAGAAAGCGAGACGCGAATGGACCTAAACACCGCCGTTTGGCGGAAATCATCACGCTCTTCGGACAACGGCGGCCTCTGCGTTGAGGTTGCCACCAATCTGCCTGGTGTCGTCGCGGTCCGCGACAGCAAGAACCCCAACGGCCCCACGCTCCTCTTCAGCCCTACTGAGTGGCGCACGTTCATCGGCGAACTCAAAGCTCACCTCTAGCTCAAAGCTCACCTTAGGAGGCGGGGGCCGTATGGACCTGAACACCGCTGTTTGGCGGAGATCATCGCGATCTTCGGACAACGGCGGCCTCTGCGTCGAGGTTGCCACCAATCTGCCCGGTGTCGTCGCGGTCCGCGACAGCAAGAACCCCAACGGCCCCACGCTCCTCTTCAGCCCTACTGAGTGGCGCACGTTCATCAGCGAACTCAAAGCTCACCTCTAGGAGGCGGGGCCGTATGGACCTGAACACCGCCGTTTGGCGGAAATCAACACATTCTTCGGACAACGGCGGGATGTGTGTCGAAGTCGCCGCCAACCTGCCCGGGGTCATCGCCGTCCGCGACAGCAAGGACCCCAGCGGCCCTGTACTCCTCTTTACCCCGACCGAATGGCAATCCTTCGTCGGTGGTCTAAAGCTGGGTCGCTTCGACTCACAGTCCTAGCATCCACCTCGTCGCCTGTCCCACCTCGCCGACCGCCTCGTGACGAGGGCCGTGACCCGGTGGTGGAGTGAGCGTGGAAATGTAGTTCTCGCCGTCTATGAGCGGAGTGGTCAAGCCGACACCAGCAGGGGCCATACGGTCGTAGGCGGCAAGGACGAGATCCTTGGTGCGGTACGTGCCGTATTTGGCGATCTCATTGTTCTTGAGGCCACCGTTCTCGGTCTGGAAGGTCTCCAGGATGTAGTCCACGTCGGGGCGGCTGATCCCGTAGAGGTGAAAGAAGTAGGCATCCAGTTCAGCACGAATTTGGGCACGACGCTCCTCGCTCCAATAGAAAGGAGCACCAGAGTCCCCGAGATCTCGGGCAAGCTCGACCATTTCATGGGTGGTGTAGACGAGTTCAAGGACGCGAGGCGTGAGGAAGGATGTATGAGGATTCAGCATCTCAGGAGTGGGAACTGGGAGCTGCTTCCATATCATAAGCGCCATATGAATCCCACCCACTTTCTGTCTGCTCACAAAGTCGAAAACTAGCGAACTCTGGGCAGCGACCAGAGCTGCCGTAAGAGTCGGGGAAACACCTGGGAGCATCAGGGGAAACGTATGTCCCACGGCCACACGAGGTAGAAACGCCGGGATAGCTGTGCGCTCATCGGTTGTGCGGCAAACGTCACGCCATCCGCACAACCATTCCCGCTCCCAGCGCAATTCAGCCAATCGCAGAGAAACACCCGGTACGTCGACTTCCTTCTTGTTCCTGACAGTCGAAATGAGTCCGTCTGCTGCCACCCAATACCGCGGTTCGGCCACCTGCGCTGGATTCTTCTTCTCACTGGCAGCAAGGCGGCGACGGTCTTCGCTACCGATGCCAAAGTAAGAATTCCAACGGTGGTCGAAGTGGTGAGCCATCTTCGCTTCATACAACGGCAGCATCCGCTCACCATTGCGCCTGAAGATGTTTCCGATAAGCGCCCAGCCATCCGCCTCCAACTGCTCTCGGGTGCGGAAAAGATCGGAGTCATCAGTCATATCAAAGAGGCGCTTGAAGGTGACACCCCAAGGATTGCCGCTTTCCTTCCTTTCATCACATAGGACTGGGATGCGACGATAAATCGCCACAGTAAGATCCGCATCGCGGCGAGTACGGAAAATGGGCAAAGTGCCGGTACTCGGATTGATCAGGTCAATCTCCTCTGAAGTGAGCTCGAAGACACGCTCCACATCATCGAGATCGATGGCCTCCCCAAGGAAGAAGGCAAACTTCGCCGCATGTTCTCGAATATCTCGACCGGCCAGGGACAGCAGACAGAACTTGTAGCTGGAGTGGACTCCGACAAACAACGGCTTGCGATTCTCGAAATCGAATAGGGAAGCAATGGAGCGGCGCTGGGTGAGATCAGCAAAGAGGTACTGCGCCCCTGCCCCTGTAGCAATGGCCGTAGGAATGATGCATCCGACGCGACCCGTGCGTGCAACAATGGACACGAATCGTTCAACGAAAAGCTGGTCCGTTTGGAGCGAGTTGACACCCTTAACGGTGAGTCCCTTACCGCATAGCGGATACGCTCCCGAGCTCCCGGCGAAGAGAAAAGTGGACTTCACCTTGCGTCGCTCGGCATAGTAGCGCTCGCCTGCCACCGGGTTTTCCGCCGCCCAGTCGGCAATGCGGATACGCCGGTCAACGCCCGCGATCGCAGCAATTGACGGCTCGACGACGCTGAAGTATTTCTTGTCCTCGAAGTCCACCTTGTCCCACGGCGGATTGCCGAGGACGCACGAGAAGCCGCCCGCCCAACCCGTGGCCGGGTCTACATCCGTGCCCGCGCCGTCGTCCGGCACCGTGAACACGTCGGGAAACGCCAGGTGCCAGTGGAAGAAGCTGTACTGCTTCCTGAGCCGCTCGATCTCGTCGTGGGTTTCCTGTGAAGCGGCGCTGGCGTCCGGGTCCTGGAGTGCCTGGAACAGGTCATGTGTGATCGCGGGCGGCGCGTCCTTGGTCTTCTTCCACATGAACGCGGCGCACCAGGCGTCGGCGATGTGCCGGGCGTTGACGTACTCCGCCGAAAGTTCCCACTTGCGGTACTCCGCCGCCTGTTCGTGGACCTGTGCGAGAGTGCCGGAGGGCGCGGCCATGATGTCGCGCAGGCCGGAGGCGAAGGCGGTGTTGGTCACCTTCGTCGCCTCGGTCAGGTCGAACAGGCCGCCCTGTCCGGCGCGTTCCTGCTCGTTCTGCCGCTCCAGGAACCGCGCGTAGGCGGGGTCGTCGCCCTCGACCGGCTTGAACGCCGTGCTCGGGATGCCGTCACGCAACAACGCGGGCGTGGCCCCGATCAGCGCGTTGCCCTGCTTGATGTGCGCGTCGAGGAATCCGAGCGGCTTGCCCGGCTCCAGGGCCTCCAGCCACAGCGACACCTTGGCCAGTTCGACCGCCATCGGGTTGAGGTCAACGCCGTAAATGCAGCGGGAGACCACTTCGCGGAGTGCGTGCCGTACCGCATCGACGGTGGGCTCGGGGTTGCGTTCCCGCACGGCCGCGACGCGCTTGGCGATGCGGCGGGCGGCGGCAACGAGGAAGTGGCCGGAGCCGCAGGCCGGGTCGCAGACGGTGAGGGACAGCAGCTCGGCGACGATGTGCTCGGACGGGTCGGCCGCGCCGGCGGCGGACGCCTTCTGCTCCCCACGCTTCTGCGCGTCGTCGATGACCGGGTCGAGGGTGGAGTCGAGGAGGGTCTCGATGAGGGAGCTCGGCGTGTAGTACGAGCCGGTCTTCTTGCGTTCGTTGCCGAGGCGGTTGACCAGCTCGAAGGTGCGGTCGACGGCGCTGTGCTCGGGGACGAGCTCAAGGAGGGACTCGTAGATGGAGCCGAGCTCCTCCGCGCCCATGTTGCGGTAGTCGACCTGACGCCAGCGCGCGGAGTGGACGTCGCGGACGCGGGACAGGTGGCGTACCGCCTCCAGCAGGTCGGCGTTGGACAACTGCAGCCCCCGCAGCGGCGCGTCCTCGTCGGTGTCGTCGAACAGGCCGCCGAGGCCCGGCAGGCCCAGTTCGGGGCGGCCGTTCTCGTCGCCGAGCGCGTCCAGGACGAACCGCAGGGCCTGGTAGAGGTCGCCGTGGGCGGTGCCGCGGCGGCGGTTCGCCTGGCGGCGCAGCCGCTCGGACGAGAAGTACGCGGCGTAGCGGCGGCGGGCCTCCTCGGTCGCGTCGGGGTCGTGGAGCGCGCCGCGGTCCTCGGCGACGAACAGGAAGATCAGGCGGTAGACGAGGCGGAGCAGGGCGATGTGGTAGGCGTGGACGTCCAGGTCGGCGCGGAGGCGGTCGTTGGCGGGGTGCCGGAGGAAGCCGGTGCCGAGGGTGGTGATGGCCTGCTGGACGCCGTCGCGGTGGTGGTCCAGAGCGCGGGTGCCGGAGACGATCGCCTCCTCGCGCCACTTCTCCAGCCAGCACGACGACGGCGGTTTGCCGTCCTCGGTCTTGAAGCGGGAGACGTGCAGGACGCGGTAGAGCAGGACGAACTCGCTGAACAGCTCGCCGTCGAAGATCGCTTCCAGGTCGAATTCGACATATGAAGCCGTGGCGAGGGCGCTGGAGTCGCGCAGGAGGCGCAGGCGGCGGCCGTTGGTGACGATGCCCCACAGGTGGGATTCGGCGCGGTTGAGGCACTCCTGCAGCAGGGAGTGCGGGGGGATCGCGCCCGGGGCGGGGCGCTTGTCGAGGGAGGCGTTCCACGGGACCAGGTGGATGGGGACGTGGGTCCAGCGGTGGCTGATCGGGAACGTCTTCTCGCCGTCGTCGGACGGGATGCCGGGCGGGGCGATCGCCGTCAGGTCGCCGAAGCCGAGTTCGGTGAAGAGGGGTTCGAGCCACTGGGTGACGGCGACGCCGGTGGGGTCGGCGGGGGTTTCGGCGTCCGGGGCGGCCGGGAGGCGGTCGCGGAGTTCGGACCAGATGGACTTGAGGTAGTCCCAGTGGCGTTCGGCGTCGTCGCGTACCGAGCGGGAGCCGACCACGCGGTAGTCGGCGGGCTTGCCGCCCGGGACGTCGCGGCCCTCGGAGACGCGTACCAGCATGTCGGCCGGGAGCAGGCCGCCGACGGTGGAGACCGCCGTGAAGACCTGGGCGCGCGGCGCGGCGAGGGGCCGGGCGGCGGCCGGGCGCGGGGCGGCGGCGAGAGTGCGGGGGGCGGCGGGCATCAGGCGGCACCTCCGGACACGGGCAGGTAGACGTAGACGCCGAGGATGTCGGCGGGTTGCTGGGCGGTGACGGTCACGCCGCGGACGATCTCGCCGGCGGCGCTGCGGACGCGGCGGTGGGAGGCGAGGAGCTCGGCGGCCAGGTGCTCGCCGTACTCGTTGAGGTGGGCCTCGATGGCGGGCAGGCCGTCCAGGACGCGGTTCATGGTGCGTTCGCCGAACGACGGGTCGGTGTTGTCGTCGGCGGTGGCGTCGAGGAGGCGCGCGGCCTCGTCCGGGGGGAGCCAGGAGGCGCCGGCGGGGGCGCCCGCGAAGGCGAGGAGGCGGGCGTCCTCAGCGACGAGGCGGCGTTCGCCCCAGCGGGACGGCAGGGTCAGGTGGAAGCGGTAGCGGACCAGCAGCAGGGTCGTGCGGGTGGCGACCGCCGTGGTGCGGACGACGCCGCAGCGGCGGGCCGGGCGGGGGCCGGACGCCTGCGGGTCGAGGGCGGCGTTGAGGACGTAGCCGGCGAGGGCGCCCACGATCGGGTCGGTGCGGACGAGGGCCGCCTCGCCGCGCGCCACCGCCGGGGTGTCGCGGAACGGGATCGGGCCGCCGTCCTCCGCGCCGCCGCGTGCGGCGGCGAGCGCGTCCCGCAGGCCCGCCGGGGCGCCGCCGACGTCGGCGGTGAAGTCGCGGCCGGGGCCGTCGCGGAGTACGGCGTGCAGGGCGGGGAGGGCGTGCCGTACGAACTCGCGGACCTCGGCGGCGCGGCCCAGGGTGTCGCGGATCGCGGTCACCTCGCGGGCCACCTCCTCCGGGTGGATGGCGCGCTGGGCGAAACGGGAGCGGGAGGTCTTCTCGCGTTCGGCGGCGGAGTTCCACTCCGATTCCAGGGCGGCGGCGCGGTCGTCGATCGTCTGGAGTTCCTCGATGCCGAACAGGGCCTGCTGGCGGCCGTCGTCGAGGCCGCGCATGAGGAGCCATTCGACGATCGCGTCCGTGACGCCGGTCGCGGCGGCGTCCGGGACCGAGACCGAGATGCCCAGGTCCTTGCGGATCTGCCGGTGTTTCTTCAGCAGGACGTCAAGGACCTTGCCGTCGATGCCGTTGTCGCTGCCGTACAGGGTGATGACCTTGACGATGTCGCGTCTTTGGCCGAAGCGGTCGACGCGGCCCTCGCGCTGGTCGTGGCGGGTGGGGTTCCAGGCCAGGTCGTAGTGGACGACGGCGTCGAAGTGGTGCTGGAGGTTGACGCCCTCGGACAGGCAGTCGGTGGCGACCAGGACGCGGCGGGCGTCGGGGTCGTCACCGGCGGCGTCGGCGAGGTCCTCGATGCGCTGGAGGCGCTGCTGCGGGGAGAGGGTGCCGGTGACGGCGCGGATCACGGTCTTCTTGCCGAGTTTGCCGTCGAGGTGTTCGGCGACGTACTCGGCGGTGGGGATGTAGCGGCAGAAGACGATCGGGTGGTGGCCCTCCTTGAGGAGGGACTTCAGGTGGCGGATCAGGGCGGCGAGTTTGTGGTCGTGCTCGGGGCCCTCCAGGGCGGCGGCGCGGTCGGCGAGCTCGGCGAGGCGGCCGGGGGGCGCGGCGGCGGTTCCGGTGGCGTTGTGGGCGGCGTTGTGGGTGGCGGGCGCGGGGGCGGCACCGGCACCGGGCGTTGTGCCGGTCGCCGGGCCAGGCAGGGTGTCGGCCGTTGTGTCGTCGGTTTCCGCGCCGGGGGCGACGTCCAGGCCCTCCATGACGTCGCTGTCGGCCGAGTCGCCGGTCAGGGGCGCGCCGAGGCGGTCGGCCTCCTCGGCGGTGGTGGCCGTGGCGGCGGCCGAGCGGGTGCGGAGGGTCTGGGCGGCGGCTCGGGGGGACGACACCAGGGAGCGGAGCAGGGCGATCGCGGACCACCAGGCGATGCGGGTCTCGCGCTTGCCCCGGTCGCCCGCGGCGGTGACCCGCTCCCCCGCGTAGGCGATCGCGTCCTCCAGCAGGGCGCGGTACGCCGGGGAGAGCTTGTACGTCTCGTCCTTGAACAGGCGGTCGGAGGGGAACAAGGTTTGCTCGGCGAGGCTGTCGTCGGGGAGGCCGTCCTTGGGGGTGAGGAACTGGCGGACGTCGGCGCGCTTGCGGTTGACGAAGTGGGCGGCGAGCAGGGTGCGGCCCTCGTCGGTGGACAGGTCGGCGGTGGCGAGCTCGGGGCGGACCAGGCCCAGCAGGTTGCGGAACGCGCTCTCCTTGCCGCTGTGCGGGGTCGCGGTCACCAGGATCAGGTGGCGGTCGGGGTCGGCGGCGACGCGGCGCAGCAGCTCGTAGCGGAGCTGGGTCTGGGCGGAGGCGGTGTCGTCGGCGGCCACGCAGGTGTGCGCCTCGTCGACGATGACCAGGTCGGGGCAGTGCCGTACGAAGTCGTCGCGGTGGCGGGTGGACTTGATGAAGTCGGTGGAGACGACGACGTGCGGGTGGCGGTCGAAGAGGGACTGGCCGAGGTCGAGGCCGCGTTCCAGGCGGGAGACCGTGGAGGCGAGGACCGGCTCGGCGTCGATGCCGAACTTGGCGCGCAGCTCTGCCTGCCACTGCTCGGCGAGGGCCGGGGAGCACAGGACGGCGAGGCGGCGGGCGCTGCCCTGGGCGAGCAGCTCGGCCGCGATCAGGCCCGCCTCGACGGTCTTGCCGATGCCGACGTCGTCGGAGATGAGCATGCGTACGGTGCGCTGGCGCAGCGCCATCAGGAGCGGGACGAGCTGGTACGCGCGGGGTTCGACGGCGATGCCCGCGAGGGAGCGGAACGGGCCCGCGCCGGAGCGGAAGCCGATGCGGAGCGCGGAGCGGAGCAGTCCGGCGGCGCGTTCGTTGCCGAGGTCGGCGGCGGACGGGGGTGCGAAACGGGCGGGGGTGACGTCCTCGAAGGCCGGGAAGACGGCCGCGATGTCGTCGTCGGCGCCGCCGAGGGGGCGCAGGACGAGCATGTCGGGGGCGCTCTCGGGGAGCACCACCCAGTCCCGGCCGCGGGCGGAGACCAGGGAGCCGGGGGTGTAGGCGGCGGTCGTCATCGGGGGAATCCTCGGGTGGTCATGGTCACGGGGTTGTGCTGGGCTTCTGGGCTGGGCTGGGGTGAGCGGGTGCGGGCCGGGGCGCCGGTGCTCAGGTTCGCACACCCGGGCCGAAATAGCGCTCGAACTCGCGGACGATCGCGGCCCAGTCGCCGTCGTGGGGGAAGCGGACGACGTCCCAGCCCAGGTCGATCAGGCGGTCCTCGGCGTCGCGGTCGCGTTCGGCGACGTCGGGGAGGTCGTGGACCGGGCCGTCGACGAAGACGGCGACGTTGACGCCGGGCAGGCGGTAGACGTAGTCGGGGCGGGCGTGGGCCTCGGGGACGAGCGTCTGCGCCTCGTCGGGGAGGCGCAGGCCCCGCTCCTTCAGCCAGGTGATGAACTTCGCCTCCAGGGCGGTGTCGGACTGGGCGGTCAGCCGGGCGAGCTGCTCGGTACGGGTCTCCCCCTGGCCGGTGGTGACGGCCTCGGCGTTGGCGAAACGCAGCAGCAGGTCGCGTATCGCGTGGCGGTCGATCGCGTCGTGGTGGAGCTGGTTGCCGTAGGTGAGCAGGCACTCGTAGCAGCCCAGGGCGCAGGGGCGGTCCGGGTGCGGGCCGCCCAGGTCGACGCCGTCGGGGGTGAAGTGGCAGATGGCGAGGGCTCCGGCGGCGGCGCGGGCGAGCGCGTCCCGGTCGGACTGCATCAGGCGCAGCACGCCCGCGCCGCCCTCGGCCGCCTCGGTGAACAGCATGCGGTCGCGGGGGCCGTCGTCGGGCGGGAGGAGCTCGCTGGTGAGCTCGGAGTCCTCCAGTTCGAAGACGGCCTCGATGCCGCGCTCCAGCGCGTACATGAGGGACAGGGCGACCTCGGCGGGCAGCGGCTCGGCGAGTTTGAGCACCAGGATGTTGCGGGTGTCCTCGACGTAGGGGATGACGCGCTTCTTCTGGCGCTTCTCGTTGCCGTCGGCGTCGACGACGGGCATCTCGCTGGAGTCACCGGACGCCTCGGCGGCGTCGCGTTCGTTCAGCCAGCGGCCCTCGGCCGGGTCGAGCCAGAAGCCGTCGGGCTCGTTCGGCTTGGCGCGCAGGCGGCCCAGGTTGGTGACGCGTACCTTCGCCGAGTCACCGTACGAGACGGTGGCGAAGGTGCCGGCGGCGTCGCCGATCAGGGCGTCCCGGCGGCCGGGGCGGGGGCCGTGGTCCTGGAAGCGGTAGGAGGTGACCAGGCGGAAGCCGGCCCTGCGGCGCTCCTCCTCGTCGGAGGAGATGCGTTCGCGGCGGCGGGTGTAGACGGTGTGCAGGTGCAGCAGGCCGTAGGTGGTCTCGCGGAGCGGGGCGTCGCACATGCGGCAGCGGTCGTCGCGGTCGCGGGGGTCGTGGTGGTAGCCGCAGCCGGGGCAGCGCCGGGCCTCGCCGGTCACCAGGTCGCCGGTGCCGTCCGGCGGGAGCTGGATGCGGGTGACCTGGTAGCGGGCGCCCTCGTGGTAGATGAGCGCGCCGGGGCCGAATTCGCGGATCGCGAGGAAGCGGGGGCGCTGCAGGTAGTCGCCCTCGCCGGAGCGGCGGCCGGTGGTCGGGATGTACGCGGCCAGCGGCAGGCGCGGGAAGGAGTAGCCGGGCAGGAAGCCCTCGCCGGCCAGGTAACGGTAGGGGTTGAAGTCCGACAGGACCGACTTGCTGTCGAGGCTCTCGTTCTTCAGCAGGTTGAGCTGGGTCTCGGCCTCGCGGCGGCGGCCTACGGCGATCTTGCGGTCGCTCTCGGTGAGGGTGTGGTCCAGGACGCGGCGGTTCTGCTCGTACTGGTCGATGAGGGCCGCCTTGTACAGGCCGCGCCAGCGGTCGAAGGCGCGGTCGAACTCCTCGGGCGCGAGCCGTACCTTCTCCTCGATCCAGGACTCGTGCCACCAGGTGGTGGTGGCGGCGAAGTCGGCGAGCAGGCCGGACAGGACGCGGCGGGCGGCGGCGACGGCGCGCTGCCGCGCGTCGGCGTCGCGCAGCGCGGCGACGGCGCGGTCCTGCAGCGGGAGCCGCGGGTCGGGGCGGCGGGAGTCCTCCGGGTAGGAGATGTCGATGATCTCGGGTATGGCGTGGCCCAAGCGCAGGCCGGACTCGGCGAGCCAGATCGCCTGGACGTGGGAGCGCACCAGGTCCTCGTTGGCGAGGTCGAGGCGGGGCGGGGTGACCACGCCGGCGACCATGCGCTCGGAGCGGCGGAAGTAGTACTGGTCGTGGCTGTTGCCGGTGGCGCAGTAGGTGGTGACGAGGGCGGGCTGGCCGGAGCGGCCCGCCCGGCCGCTGCGCTGGGCGTAGTTGGCGGGGGTGGGCGGCACGTTGCGCATCAGCACCGCGTTGAGCTCGGAGATGTCGACGCCGAGCTCCAGGGTGGGCGAGCAGTACAGCAGTTTCAGCTTGGCCTGGCGGAAGTCCTCCTCCCGGCGCTCCCGCTCCGGCGGCGGGACCTGGGCGGTGTGCTCGCGGGCGGACAGGCCGGCGAACGCGTTCGCCGTCTCCCGGTACAGGTCGCGGAAGAACGCGTTGACGCGGGGGCCGTCGCCGCTGGCGTAGGTGCGGGTGAGGGGGTCGTGGGCGCCGGTCTCGCCGGTGCCCGCGCGCCAGACGAGGGCGGCGGCGCAGACGCGGTAGCCGGTGATCGGGGGGCCCGCCGGGCGGCGGAAGCGGGACGCCTGCTGCGGGGCCGTCTCGACCCTGGTCACGAGCCTGGCGTCGGCGAGCACGTCCAGGAGGTCCTGGATGATCAGTTGGGCGTCGTCGACCGGCAGGTCCTGGCCGAAGTGGACGCGGCGCAGGTACTTGCCGAACTTGCCGCGGCCGGACAGGAACAGGCCGGAGCGGTCCAGGCCGGGACGGGACGGGCGCGGGTACGCGGTGCCGACCTTGGGGCGGTCGCCCGCGGCGAGCCGCCACGGGTCGACCAGGCGTTCCTCGCTGGCGCGCTGCAGGACGTCGAAGTCGTCGCGGAAATGCTGGACGTCGATGGCGAGGGCGCGGCGCATCTCGTCCAGGAGCACCTTCATGATCTCGGCGCGGCGGCCGGGGCCCGCCTCGCGGAGCCGGGGGTGCCGGCCCGCCCAGCGGTCCTCCTGGGCGGCGAGCCAGTCCAGGTCCTCGTAGTGGATCTCCAGCAGGCCGGTCTGCTCCAGGTTGGGCATGGTGACCCGCCAGCCGCGTTCCAGGTCCAGGTAGAGACGGAAGGCGATGACGTCGCGGAGGGTCTTGGCGGCGTTGCGGGCCATCGACGGGGGCAGGTCCGCGGTTCCGGCGTACTCGGCGGGCTGCAGGGCGAGGGCGTTCGCGACGCTGGTGGCGAGATCCTCGTGGCGGATGCCCTCCTCGCCCGCGTCCACGGCGGCGCGGTACAGCGCGCCGCGCAACTGGGCGATCTGCACGAAGTCGTTGAAGTGGCCGGCCTGGAGGGAGGCGTCCTGGCGGTTGTCGACGAAGGTGAGCAGCTTGCGGGCCCTGGTGTCGAGGGCCTCGGGGGGCGCCTCCTTGAGGGAGCGGACGATCGAGGCGGAGATCAGGGACGTCGCCGACGAGCGGCCCTCGGCGTCGAGGGTGGCGAGTTTGGCGAAGTCCTTGCCCCGGACCTGCTCGTAGCTGACGCCGCAGTGCGGGCAGAACAGGAACGGGGAGGGGATGAAGGCGGCCTTGAGCTCGCCGCGGCCCTCCACGCCGTACGGGTCCACGGTGACGGCCCTGGGGAGGCGGGGGCGGTAGGAGGCGCGGACGGTCTCGTTGCCGGCGTCGTCGACCTCCAGCCAGGACTCGGGGAGGCGGCGGGTCTCGATCGCCTCCTCGACGGTGGACGGCCAGGGGCGGTCGTCGTCGATGAACAGGTAGCCGTCGCCGGCCCGGCCGCCGGTGGCCGCCGTGTCGCGGCGCGGGCGGTAGACGATGTCGCCGTCGCGTTCGGTGCGCCAGACGGTGAGGTACTCCTGGCCGCACTCGCGGCAGAAGGCGAGCGGGAGGAGGATCTTGCCGTTGGTGCCGGGCTGGACGAGCTGGTAGTCGCGGGTCAGGTGGCGGGTCTGCTTGTCCTCCAGGGTGACGTAGACGGTGTCGCCCTTGGAGAGGAACTGGTGGAGGCGGAAGGCGAACAGGGGGCGGCCCGTGACCGGGTGCCTCGCCTCCGAGCCCGCCTTGAGGGTGGTGCGGATCGCCTCGGCGCAGGTCTCCTCGGGGACGCCGGTGGATTCGGCGAGTTCGGCGGCGGCGTCCTCGATTCTGGCGGGCTTGCGGCGGATGAGGCGGCCGGTGGGGTCCTCGGTGAGGCCGAAGCGGGACTCGATCCAGCGGGCCAGGGGGTCGTGGACCAGGTCGGCGTAGGCGCGGGGGGCGCCGGGGGCGCGCAGGCGCTCGGCCGGGACCTGCGCGGGGGGCTCGTCGGTGGCGCGGACGAGGGTTTCGCCGATGACGTTCTCGGGGCGTACCTCGGTGCCGAACAGGGTGGTGGCCACGCGGGCGATGATCTCGCGCTGGTCTTTGGCCGCGCCCGTGCCCGGGGCGGGCGCCTCGCCGGTCGCGGGGTGCCCGGCGTGCGCGCCGGGGTCCTGGCTGGACATGGTCGCGGAGGTGCCGACGCACTGGAGGCGGTCGGCCTGGCACGCCTCGCGTACGCGGCGGATGAGCAGGCCCACGTCGGCGCCCTGGCGGCCCCGGTAGGTGTGCAGCTCGTCGAAGACGAGGAACTCCAGGCCCTGGGCCATCCTGATCAGGGAGCGCCGGTCCTCGGGGCGGGTGAGCATCAGCTCCAGCATCACGTAGTTGGTGAGCAGGATGTCCGGCGGGTTGTCGCGGATGCGTTTGCGCGTCTCGTCGTCCTCCTGGCCGGTGTAGCGGGCGTAGGTGACCGGCTCGTTGCCGGGGCCGTAGCCGTCGCGGAGGAACTTGTGCAGCTCCTCAAGCTGGCTGTTCACCAGGGCGTTCATCGGGTAGACGATGATCGCGCGGACGCGTTTGCGTGCCTGCGGGCCCTCGCGTTCGCGGTCCCTGAGAACCTTGTCGACGATCGGGACGATGTACGACAGGGACTTGCCGGAGCCGGTGCCGGTGGTGAGCACGTAGGAGGCGCCGGAGCGGGCGGTGTCGATGGCCTCGCGCTGGTGGCGGTGCAGGGTGAGGGGGCGGCCGTCGCACACGGTGCCGCCCTTGGTCTTCTTCTCCTGGAAGATCCGCGCGCACTCCTCGTGCAGGACCTTCTCCTGGGCCAGTTCCAGGACGGTGCCGCCGGAGGCGAAGAACGGGTTCAGCGACACCCAGGGGGCGGGCCACTGGGAGCCGGCGTCCATGTCCTCCTCGACGAAGGCGGCGATGCGGTCGTCGCGGATGACCGTGCCGCCCTCGGTGAAGGCGCGGTAGTCCTCGATGAGGCGGCGGTGCACGTCGAAGACGTCCATGCCGGTGGCGGCCTGGCGGGGGCCCTGGGGGGTTCGGGGTCCTTCGGGGCGGTCGGGGGCGGCGGGCCGTTGGGGGGTGGTGCGCGCGTCGGCGCGGGCGGCCGCCTGGTGGACCAGGTGGCGGACGGGGTCGAAGTCGTCCCAGCCGGGGACCTGCGGCGCGTCCGCCCGCTGGTCGGTTCGCCGGTCCGGCGTGGCGTACGGGAGCAGGGCCTCGCGGACGGCGACGGCGTCGGCCGGACGGTCGGCGGGATCCTTGGCGAGGAGGCTCTGGATGAGCCTGGCCAGGTCCTCGGGGACATCCGAGCGCAGCATCCGCACCGGTGGCGGGGCCTCGTTGATGTGCTTGTCGCCGAGCTCGTGCGCGGAGGAGCTGTGGAAGGGCGGGACGCCGGTGGCGAGCTCGAACAGCACGCAGCCCAGGGCGTACAGGTCGGCGGCCTGGGTCACGGCGGCGGTGACGAACTGCTCGGGGGCCATGTAGCGGGCCGTGCCGACGGTGACGCCCGTGCTGGTCACCTTGCCGCCCTCGGGGTCGTCGACGATGCGGCCCATGCCGAAGTCGAGGATCTTGACGGTGCCGCCGCGCAGTAGCATCAGGTTGGCGGGCTTGAGGTCGCGGTGGACGACGCCGGCGGCGTGCGCGGCGGCGAGGCCGTCGGCGATCTGCGCGCCGAGGGCGGCGACCCAGGCGATGGGCAACTGGGGGTGCTCGGCCACCAGGTCGTTGAGGGGCTCGCCGTCGAGGAGTTCCATGGCGAGGTACGGCTGGGCGTCTTCGGCGCCGTTCGCGTCGTCCATGCCGCCCGCGATGATGCGGGTCAGGTTGGGGTGGCGCAGCCTGCGCATGATGCGTACCTCGCGCTCGAAGCGCTGGACGGCCTTCAGGTCGGAGCGCGAGTCGATGACCGCGCCGGAGCGGCTGCGCAGGATGCGCTTCACCGCCACCAGGCGGTCCGGGGCGTCGGCGGGGACCGCCGTGTCCTCGGCCCGGTGGACCTCCCCCATGTTGCCGGTGCCGATGGGTGCCAGGAGCCGGAAGCGGTTCGCGACCATGACGGTGTTCATCGGCTACTCCTTACGCTTCCGGGGGATGGGGGCTCGGGCGGGAACGGTGCCGCGCGACCGGCGAGGCGATTCCTCCACGCCCAGCACAATATAAGAGTGTGGCGACAATTACGCGGGATGCTGGCGTTTACGGGATTCACGGGGCGATGCTGCGCCGCCTGGGCTGCGAGAGGCGTGCATGGGCGAAACCGGCGTGAGCGCGGGGCCGGGCGCTCGGCGATGAATCTCCGCAGGTAAGTGCACGCCTGTCATATCAACGCGACGGCGCGGTCACGTCACGCTCGACGCACCGATTGTTATGAAGCCGGAGCCAAGCCCTCCCCCGTACGATCGCCGCCGCCTCCCCCGCACGCCATCCGCACGGTGCGGACGGCGCGGTGACACGCCCGCGCGCCGATCCCCGGTTCCGCGCCCGTAACTGCGGCGGCGGCGTCCGCAGCACCGCCAACGGCCACACCACCGCCACACCATCACCCGGTACGCCTGCCTCGTCAAGGCATCGTCCAGGGCTGCGACCGCAACACCTTCGACTGGGGAGATCGGCGAAGCGGAGGAGTCTCCGAGCGCGGCGCCCGCCAGCGGATGGCAGGCCGAAACGCCCGAATCGAGACGCTTAGGCCAGGTCTCCGACGGCGTCGCGGGCCGGGCCGGATCGAATCCATGACAGCGGTGGCCCCCGCATACCACCCACCAGTCACCGTCTGTCATGAAGTCATCCACAAAAAGTGGCGCAACTCTAGGTAATGAACTTCTCTCGCATAGTAATGTGCCGCCCGTGTCTTCCGTAAAACACGAACTCCTGATCGACCTCGTCCGCAAGGAGCCCGAGGCGGCTCCCAGGGTGCTGGCCGAGTGTCTGGGCTTGGACCTTCCCGCCCACTACGAGGTCCTCATCGAGTCGCCCGACCTCAACGAATCCAAGCCCGGCATCTATCGCACCGACGCCGTCTTGTCGCTTCGCAACAAGGGCAAGCGCGTGCTCGCGATCGTCTTGGAGGTCCAGCTCAGCAAGGACCGCCGCAAGCGCTTCACCTGGCCCGTCTACCTCGCCATGGTCCGTCACCGCCTCAAGTGCCCGGTCCTGCTGGTCGTCATCTGTCGCACCAAGCGCATGGCCAAGTGGTGCAGCCGCCCCATCTACATGGGGCACCCCGGCTGGGTCCTGCGCCCCCTGGTGATCGGCCCCGACCAGATCCCGATCATCACCGACCCCAAGAAGGTGGTTGCCACCCCCGCTCTCGGCGTCCTGTCGGCCATCGCCCACGGCGCGGGCCCCTACGGCATGCAGGTCGCGGAAACGCTGCTCGAAGGCCTCTACCAGGCGGGGCGTAACCGCGACGAGGCCACCATCGCACTGTACTCTCACTACATGGACTCGGTCCTGGACGAGCTTCCCGACCTGGTCCGCAAACACATGGAGACGCGGATGGCAACGAAGATGGAGTACCGCAGCACCTTCGCCCGACACTACTACGCCGAAGGCGCAGCCGAGGGCCGCGCTGAGGGCCGCGCTGAGGGCCGCGCTGAGGGCCGGGCCGAGGGCCGGGCCGAGGGCCTGGCAGATGCGATCATCGAGGTGCTGGAGGCACGTGGCCTGACGGTGCCTGAGGAGGTTCGCGAGCGCATCCTCTCCTGCCACGACCACC
>NZ_JBFATZ010000001.1:242265-407748 GCF_040678635.1 Thermopolyspora sp. NPDC052614 | reverse complement strand
ACCGCACGCTGCACACCTGGCTCCGGCAGGCCGCCACCGTCGCCACCATCAACGACCTGCTCGACTGATGGAGTACCGCAGCGCCTTCGCCCGACGCTGCTACGCCGAAGGTGCAGCCAAAGGCCTGGCAGATGCGATCATCGAGGTGCTGGAGGTACGTGGCCTGACGGTGCCAGAGGAGGTTCGCGCACGCATCCTCTCCTGCCACGACCACCGCACGCTGCACACCTGGCTCCGGCAGGCCGCCACCGTCGCCACCATCAACGACCTGCTCGACTGATGGAGTACCGCAGCGCCTTCGCCCGACGCTACTACGCCGAGGGCTTTGCCACGGGGTTTGCCGAAGGCTTCGCCGAAGGCCTGGTCAAAGGCCTGACCGAAGCGATCATCGAGGTGCTGGAGGTACGTGGCCTGACAGTGCCTGAGGAGGTTAGCGAGCGCATTCTCTCCTGCCACGACCACCGCACGCTGCACACCTGGCTCCGGCGAGCTGTCACTGTCGCCACCATCAACGACCTGCTCGAGTGATCGTCTTCTGGTCATCCTCATCAAATCCGGGAGAACGGTCACGAGAGCGCTTGAGATTGTGAAGGGAGGCATGACCGCGGTTTCGGCTCGGGATTCCCGGCGATTCACCAGTCCCGGGAACGGCCGCGGGCGTTGGCGGAGGGCCTCGGGGAGCCGCCGCCGAGGCACGGCCTGTGCGCGGGGTCGGTGCCACCGCAGCGTCAGAGGAGGGCGTCTTCCAGTGCCTGGCGAAGGCGGAGCGTCGTCCTCGCGGCGGGGGCGGCGAGTGACTCCTCCGTCAGCCGCCGGACCAGCGGGGTGAACCAGGGCAGGCCGTCGGCCGGGACCGAACGCGCGTCGTAGCGGACTTCGGGGGACGCCAGGCGGGCGACCAGCAGCGCGATCCGGCGGCGGTCGCGTTCCACGGGGGTGCCCTCGACGTCCCAGTCCGGCTGGTGCAGAAGGAGCGGATTGGGGTCATCGACGGAGGTGACGCCGTCGATGTCGATGAGCTGGCCGCGGCCTCGGCCGTCCTGGACGCCGTACACGAAATTCTTCCAGCAGGTGTCGCCGTGGGCGAGGCCGAGGTCGTGCAGCAGCTCGTGGGCGCGGATGACGTCGAGCAGGAGTTGCCCGCGCTGGAGGGGGGTGACGACCTGGCAGCCGCTGTGCGCGGGGTCGTCGGCGTGCAGGTGGTCGCCGGTCTGGGCGCCGCCTCGGGTGAGCAGGAACGGCGGGGTGAGGGTGCGGTAGAGGACGCCGACGGCCCGGCCCTGATCGGCGACGATCGCGTGGGGCCACAGGGTGAGGCGGTCGAGCAGGGCGCGTTCGGCGAGGGAGAGGCCGTTGGCGCGGGACAGCAGCTCGCGGTAGGCGTCGAGGGGGCGGACGGGGTTGCGTTCGACCATCGCGCCCGGGGCGGTGAAGCGTTTGAAGACGACCTGCTCGTCCGAGCCGGGGACGGTCGCGTACAGGACGTGCTGGGTGCCTCGGCGCAGCGGCTTGCCCAGGGTGAGGGTGGACAGAAGCAGCGTGGGCAGCGGACGGGGCGGCGCGGTCGGCGGTTCGGTGAACGCTGCGCGGGGTGACGTGACCGGCCGGTCGGCTGGGGCCGTCGGGTGCTTCAGATGCTTCAGAGGTTTCGTCGGCCCGTGGGCCTGTACGGCGGGCTCGGGTGGCGACTCGGGAGGGACGGTGGGCCGCCTGAACGGTCTCGTGGGCCCGTCCGGCCGTGCGGCGTGCTCGTTCATCGTCCGTGCGGCTGGATCGTCCGGCTGTCCGGTCGGCTCGGGTGGCGGCATCGACGAATCCGGGTTCCCGGTGGTCTGGGGCCGCTTCCGGCCGGGCGGTGTCAGCGGCTGCGACGGCGCGGCCTGGCCGTCGGCGTTCCGGGCCTCGGCAGCGGGGCGGCGGGCGGGCCGTACGAGGGTCACGAGGATCCGGCGGAGGAGCGGAGACAGCGTGATCAGCAGGGCCGAGGCGGTCGTGGGCGGGGACACCTCCCCCACCACCTGCGAAGACAGAACGCCCGTCGCCCCGAGACGAACCGTGAGGTAGATGGCCAGGCCCGCCACGACCTGGTACGCCACCTGGGCGACCGCGCGGTCGAACGCCGCCTCGTCCCCCGCCCGGTCGAGCGCCCACCACAGGGCCAGCCCGCACAGCGCCATCGCCGCCGCGGCGCCGAGGAAGACCGCGTCGTGGTCGCCGAAGGGCAGCGCGGACGCGTTGACCTTCCAGTGCAGCACGGCGAACTGCGCCGCGATCCAGGTCAGGGCCAGAACCGTCCAGCCCGCCGCCCCGCGCAGCCGCGCCCGCCGCGCCTCCCCCCGGCGTTCGAGCATGTCGTCCCGCAGCTCGGTACGCTCCCGCTCGGTCAGCGGTACGGCACGCCGCCCCCGCAGTCGGCGTCGCGCCTCGATCGCGGCCCGCCGCTTCCGCCGCGCCTCCGCGAGGTTCCGCTCCACCCACCGGCGCGGCAGCTCGGCGACCAACTGCCCGGCGACGACGACGGCGATCAGCCACCAGCCGGGGCTCAGCCCCTCCAGGCCGGCCAGACCGGGCAGCGCCTGCACGGACGCCATCACCGGCTCCACGGCCCGTGCCGCCGGTCGCGACTCGCCACCGCCACCGGAGTTCCCGGCGGCGCGACACCCTGGCCGATCGGCGACAAGGGCGCGTCCCCCGCCCTCCACGCCCGGCTTTGCCTCCGCCAGGGAGCTTCCGGGAACGTTCCCGCTCTCGTGACGCAACCGCCATGCCACCCACGCGGCCTGGTCGCCGGGTTCCATGACCCGCCCCGGCCGCGGCGACGCGACGTTCCGTCAGGCATTTCTGATCTCGTAGTGCCCCAGCCATGCCACGGCCGCGGCGCGGTCGTCGTCGCGGTCGTCGCGGCGTACGCTCAGGGAGCGCAGGAAGTCCAGCGGGGTGGGCGGGGCGGCCCACATGTCGGCCAGGAACGGCGCGGCCCGTTCCTGCGCGCCGCCCGCGGCCAGGCCGTCGGTGGTGAGGGCGAGGACCTCGCCGTCCGCCATGATCAGGCTGCGGGACTCGAACAGGTGGCGGTGCCCCGGCAGGGCGGGGGTGCCCCGGCTGCGGTCCCGGGTGCCGAACAGCGGCTGCAGTTCGCCGGGACGTACGAGCCAGGCGTCGGAGTCGCCGACGCGCCCGACGGCGACCCGGACGATCCCGCCGGGGGGCACGACCGCCGGGACCGCCGCCAGCGTCACCGTGGTCCGGTAGGCGGGGTGCAGCGAGCCACCCTGCGAGCCCTGCCGGTGCAGGGACGCGTCCAGATCCCCGAAGGCGAGCTGGATGAGCGTCTCCAGGTCGCGGCTCCGGTCCTCGTCCCAGTGCGCCCGGAACGCCTGGATGGCGAGCGCGGTCGCGGCGCGGGCGGCGCGTCCCGCGCGGGCCTCCACGCCGACGCCGTCGGCGACGGCCAGCAGGCAGACCGTCTGCCCGGGGTCGGCCCACACGGTCACCGAGTCGTTGCAGTTGTCGCGGGGGCGGCGGCGTTCGGCGGCCACCCAGCCCGCCCGGACGGTGACGTTGCCGGCCTGCCCGCCGTCGTAGCCCATGAGCGGCGGGATCGGAATCGTGTCGCCCTGGTAGAGGCCGGGCTCCTGCAGGGGGCGGCTCATGATGTCGATCGAGGGAATGTCGGTCATGTCTCAGATCTCGCTGAAGGGCAGTACTCGGCTTCCGGGCGGAGGCACGGTGAGCGGCTCGCCGTACGCGACGCTGGAGGTGACCGAGCCGAAGATCAGCTCGGCGAAACGCTCGATGGCCTGGGCGGGCGTGTCGTTCTGCCCGGCCAGGTACGCCGCCGTGGGGTCGGAGGCGATCGACGCCAGCGCCTGCGCGTCGACCTTGCCGAAGCCGAACGGGATGAGCCGCACCCGGCCGACCGGCCCCGCCGCCTCCAGCAGCGCCTTGTGCTCGGCCCGCCAGCCTTTCGCGGTGTCGCGGCCGGCGTTGGTATGGCCGTCGGTGAGCATGAAGACCATGGGGGGCTGCGGCGCGTCCAGGCCGGGCAGGTCGGTCCTGATCGCCCGCGCGGTCGTCTCGAAGGCGGCGGCGAACGAGGTGCCGCCGCTCGCCCGCAGCGTGGGCGGCACGGTCGACGAGGTCAGCCGGGTCAGCGGCAGCTCCACCTCCGCCTCCTCGGAGAAGGAGATCACGCCGAGCCTGGCCCGCTTCTGCACGGTCGGGTCACGCGACAGCTCGTCGATCAGCTCGGCGATGACGGCGTTCACCGCCTCAATCGCGGTGACGTCCCCAACCGAGGCCGCCATCGACGCCGAGCGATCGGCCAGCACATAGATGGGAAACACGCTCATCACAATCCCCCAGCCCGGTACGCCACAGCATCTCGCAGGAACGGCCCCGCCGCCCTGCCAGGCACCCGCCCAACGCCAACCTCCACAACACCCCCCGCACCGGGCAACGCCGTCCCGCGCGGCGTACCCCCGCCTCTACGACGGGGCAGCCGCATCATGCGCAGCGCCCTACCGGGCACCCGCCGAACCTCGACCCTCACGACACACCCCCCGCGCCGAACAACACCGCGCCGCGCCATGTGCGGTCGCCTCTGCGGCGGGGTAGCCGGACCACCTGCAGCACCTTGCCGGGCACCGGGTGGCCGTCGAGTACGGCGCTGCGCTGCATGTCGACGATTTCGGCGAAGGCGTCGTCGCGGCGGAGGAGGTCGGCGTCGACGTTTTCGCCCAGGGCCTTGAGCGCGGCGTCGGCGTGTGCGCGGGCGGCGTCGATCAGGGATGTCCACACGCTGCCCGGTTCGGCCTCGGGCACGTGCAGGGACGCGATGGCCTCGTGCGCGTTCACCACCCATTCGCCCTGGTCGTGGCCTGGGTGGCCGAGTTCGTCGATTCTGGCCAGCAGGCGCAGGCGGGCGGCCCATCCGGGCGATCGGTCGGTACGGCCCTGGCCCACCTCGATCACCTCCGCCAGCGTTCCCGCCAGCGCGGCGGCGGCCGGGAGGAGGCGTTCCAGGGCGTCCTGCGGGGGCAGGCCGGGGGGCGGGGGGATCATGCGCAGCCCGGGGACCGGGGTGCCGCCGACGAGCAGCGACGGGACGTCGAACTCCAGGGGGCCCGCTGTCTCGGGCGAGGGCTCTTGCTGGATCGAGCCCGCCCGGATCCATTCGGCGAGGAGCCGGGAGGCTGTGCGGCGGGATCGGGGGGCGGCGACGGCGAGGGCGCCGATCAGCCGGGGCAGTGCGCCGTCGCGGCGGGCGCGGAAGTCCTTTGGGTGCACCGGACGTCCCAGGATCACGGTCAGGTCGGCCGCGAGCTGGCCGATCAGCTCGTCCGATGGGGTCTGCGCCGTCTGCGCCGCGTGGCTTGCGGTGGTCTGCATGCCGATGTCCTCAAAGGTCTCCGCGGCGGCCTGGCCGCCGATGCCCGCGCCGGTCTGCCCGGCCTCTCCGGTCCGCCCGGTTTGCTCGGTCCGCCCGTCCGTTCGCCTCATGGTCCGCCCCGCCGTTCGCGCGGTGGTCTCAGTGAACTCCACTGAACGGGTCCTTCGTCTTGTCGTAGCGGGTGCCGGAGCTGAGCCGCTGCGTGAAGACGCTGCCCACCGGCGCCTCCAGCAGGTCCATGTGGTCCCGGACCGTGAGGCGCTCGGGACGGCGGTCGTGCAGGCGCAGACCGCCCTGGGCGTCGATGGACAGCCACCGGGCGGTCGCGGGGACGTCGAGCAGCAGGTCGAAGTCCGGGCCCTGCTCGTCCTTGGGGTGACGCCAGTAGAGCCGGCGGGCCGCGACCGGCTCGACGAGCCCGGTGGGCGGGATCGGCGTGCCCGCCTGCAGAATCGGCGTGGCGGCCTGGACGCCGATGCCGGGCTGGTAGACGTCGGCGTACAGGGAGAAGGCGAGCACGGGGGCGTTCAGGTCGGGGTCCTCGCGTACCAGGCCGGGGAGGTTCGCGGGCAGCTCCCGCGTCGGCCCCTCCAGCCTCCAGCCGGGCGTGCCCTTGCACAGCAGCAGGGTGACGCGCTCGTCCTCGTCGATCTCGAACCGGATGTGCACGCCCGCCTCCCGCAGCGCGGCGGCCTGCTCGCGGCTGACCCGGGTCGAGGCGGCCCACTGGGTCTCGGGGTCGGAGTCGGCCTGCCGGCCGCCCAGGAGCGACACGTCGTACCGGTGAATCTCAATCTTCGCCGACAGCGGGAAGGGGGCGCTTTCGGCGTACGCGTGGCCGGTGCCGTCGGGGTCGAGCCGCAGCCCGCGCCGGAACACCGGCTCGCCGCGGACGGTCTTGGTGTCGTGCCGGAAGTGGAAGTCGGCCGCGAGGTTGATGCGCAGGTTGGAGGCGTCGACGTCGAAGTACGACCGGCCGAGGAGAAGCTGCTCGCGCACGAGCTCGTCGTCGGGGGAGACGGCGAAGTCGGCGACGGCGTTGAGGTACATGCCGCCGAGCGCGGTGCCGGTCTTGCAGTAGGCGGGGTCGAACACCACCTCGAACGTGGCGTCCAGCCCCTCCTCCTCGAACCTGGCCCGCAGCGACTCCTCGATCCGGCGGCGCAGGTAGCCCGACTGCAGCGAGCCGCCGGAGAACAGCACGTGGTCCACGGACTGCCGGGTCACGGCGGAGCCGTCGGACGCCCTGCGCGGGTTCACCGTCTGCAGACCGCCGTGCGCGATGCCCGCCGCGAGCGCGGCGATCTGGTGGACGGAGCCGTCCATGATCTTGGCCAGCTCGCCCCCGGTGATGACGGTCTCGGCGTGCTGCCCGCCCAGCGCCTGCGACGGGATGAGCACCTCGGGCCGCCGTCCGCCGCCGGTCCCCGGCCCGTCGTCGGCGGCGACGCGGACCAGGACGTCCCTGGGCTCCTCCTTGCGCAGGCCCACGTGCTTGACCTCCTCGGCCGCCCGCCACAGGGTGTCGAACGCGGCCCGGCGGATCTGCTCCTCCTGGCCGTCGAGGCCCTCGAACTTGGTGGCCGAGTCCGGTACGCCCAGCTTCCGCTTGAGCTCCAGGAAGATGTTGAGGGTGAGCAGGTCGCCGCCCAGGTGCATGCGCCCGCCGGAGGCGAGCACCTCCGGCAGCAGGCGGTAGAAGCGGCCGGGGGCGTCGCCGAGCTCGGGCGGGGTGGCGTCCACGACGGCGGCCTTCACCAGGGCGCAGTCGGTGGTGCCGCCGCCGACGTCGATGACGAGCAGGTTCTCGTGCCACTGCAGGGCCTTGGACCACAGCTCGGGGTCCTCCCAGGCGCGCGGGCCCTCCGGGCAGCGGGCGTGCAGCTTGAACGCCTCCACGCCGAGCCGGGTGTCGGCGCCGAACCTGCGCAGCAGGAAGAATCCGGCGGCGGCGGCCGACTCGTCGACCGTCATCTCCACCTGGGGGGCGAGTTTGCGTACCGCCTTGAGGAGCTCCTCGCGGCGGTCGGGGGGCAGCTTGGTCGGGTAGGTGATGTTGACGCGGCTGATGCGCTCCCCAGGGCCGAGGCCGAGCTCCTTGCGGACGAGCTCGATGAATCGCTCGTACATGCGGCTGAACACTTCTTTGCCCGACATGCCGGATCCGGGGATCTCGTCGTCGAGCTGCACCAGGTGGCGTTTGACTCCGCGCAGCCGTACCTGCTGGTCGCCGACGCTCTCGTCGGCGAACTCGACTCTGCCGCCGCTGATCGTCAGGTCGCTGCTGCGGATCCGGGTCGCCTGCAGGTGGTTCACCTCCAGCGGCGGGACGTTCAGCACCTCGCGCCAGGCCAGCGCGGTGTCCTCCGGGCGGCGGGCCGTACGGCGGTCGAGTTCGAGACCCGGGTCGGCGTCGGGGTCGAGCTTGACGCGGGTGAGGGCGACGGCCTGGGCGAGGCCCTCGGCCGGGAGCCTGCCGCGGTCGAGGAAGACGGCGCGGTTGTTGGCGATGGCGCACACCGCCCGGCTGGTGCCGAAGTCGAACGTCGCGGAGATGAGATCGCGCTCGTCCGCGTCGCCCGGGGACGTCGCGGACGTTGTCATGGTCCCGGTCACGGTCCCGGTCGTCGTCCCGGTCATGGGCTCGGTCATGGTGGTGTCCTTGATCTGCGACGGCTGGAGTCGGAAGGCGCTGCGCGCCAGCGGGGGCGGTACCGACACCGCGGGCTGGGGGCGGCGGAAGTACACCACCACGGTCGGTTGGACGAGGTCCTGCGACCACGGGGTGAGCGCGAGGTCGAGGGCCGCGGCCGAGCCGTCCCTGGGCGGGTTGACCGGGGTGGTGGCGACGGCGCGGGCGGCGTCGAGCAGGTCGATCCGTTCGATCAGCCCCGGGACCGTCCCCGCGGCGAGGCGAAGACGGCCGGGGAACAGTTCCAGGCCGGGGCGGTCGTCGCCGGGCTTGGCGGTGGGCACTGCGCCGGTGGGCATCGCGTTGGTGGGTACTGCGTCATCGGGCATCGCGTTGGTGGGCACTGCGTCGTTGGGCACTGTGGGCACGGGCGTCAGTCGCGGTCGGCTCTCGCGCCGGCGAGCTTGAGCAGGTCAGAGCGGATGTCGTCCAGGAGCCCGGCCATCTCCGAGTCGTCGGCCTCGGTCTTGAAGTCCTTGAAGTGCTCGATGAGGTCGTTGCGCGCCCGTACGGCGGTGTCCTCGAACAGCGCGAGCAGCAGGCGTTCCAGCAGCTTGGCCAGCTCGTCCCGGATCCTGGCCACCTTGCGGAAGGTGAGCCACCCGGTGGACATGGCCTCGTCGAAGTCGAGCACGAGCCGCCTCAGGAGCTGCCGGGCCAGCCTGTCGAACTGCTCCACCGCCGGCCCGGCCGCCGCCGGGAGCTCCTCGTCCGGCCGCCACACGGGCTCGCCGAGGCCCGGCCGCACGTACTCGCCGTACCAGTCGGACAGCGCCTCGTCGAGCTGATCCTTGGTCTCCTCGGCGGCCTCGCCGGCCAACTCGGCGAAGCTCACCGTCTCCAGGATCGCCCCGACCTCCTCGGCCGGGCCGAGCCACTGGTCCTGCCGGGGCTGGAACGTCTGGCGCACCGAGCGCCACGCCGCCGCGCCGTACACCTGGTCGACGGAGATCTGGGCGGCGATCTCGCGCAGCGCGGCGATCGGCGCGGGATCGTCGGTCGCCCGCTCCCGCTGCTTGGCGGCGAGCGCCTCCAGCTCACCGGGGTCGGGCAGCTCGCGCAGCGCCTGGTCGACCAGCTCAAGCCCGAGGTCGAGCAGCCGGTCGAGCTCCTCCTCGTCCAGACGGCCGGGGTCGTCGTTGGCGAGCTCGGCGATGACGCGCTGCAGGCGGGCCACCCCGCCGTCGTCGAGCGCCGCGAACACCGCCTCCCGGAACGGCCCGGCCTCCCCGCCCTGCCGCTGCGCCTCGCGCCACTTGTCCCGCTTGAGCTCGGCGGAGTGCCAGACGCCGACGTTCGCGGGGTCGAACCGGGCCCAGGACTCCTGGTCGCCCGCCGCCCACGGGCCGCTGATCGCGACGAGGCGGGCCGGGCGTCCGCTCGTGCCGAGGTCGCGCAGGACGCTGGCGATCACGCCCTCGTGCGTCTCCAGCTCGTTGGCATTGAGCGGGTTGTCGATGTGGTCGAGCTTGGTGGCCACCAGCACCGGGTACGCGCCCGGCGGGACCTCGGGCACCGCGAGCCTGCCGCCGCTGGCGACGGAGACGGCAAGCAGGGCGATGTGCGCGCGGTCCTGCATCTCCGCGATGATGACGTCCTCAAGCGCGCTGCCCTGCCGCCGGCCGGGAGTGTCGACCACGACGACGGTGCGATTGCCGGCCCAGCGCAGGTTCCACACCTCCGGCGGGACCGGCAGCTCGACGATCACGCGGGCGACCAGCTCGGTCCCGGTGCCCGGGTCGTCGAAGGCGAGCGCGCCGCCCTTGGCCCGGTAGTCGTCGAGCGTGTACGGCGTGCCGTACCCGAACATCCGGCCCGCCTCGATCATCGCGACCACGTGCCGCTGGTTCGGATGGCTGAGCGAGGCCAGTTCCGCCAGCGTACGGGGGTCGTCCTGGGGAAGGCCGAGCAGGGCGCGGGCCCGGCGGCGGGCCCCCTCCTCGGTCAGCGTGAGCACCCGGACCGCGGGCGGCTCGCCGGAGCCCGTCCCCTGCACAAGCCGCATCTCGGTGGCGGCCACGGTCACCGCGCCCGGCCCGACGCGCAGCGCGTCCGAGCCGAGCAGCAGGCGCAGCATCGTGGACTTCATCGAGGCGGCCTGCCCGAGCGCGACGATGCGTACCTCGCCCGCGCGCACCCGGACCATCTGCTCCAAGACGTCTCGCAACCGGGCCACGTTGTCCTGGAGCACCGGCGTCTGGCCGCTGAAGTCGAATCTCTCCAGGTCCCGGACCACCCGGGCGATCGGATCGCGTTTCTTCACGCGCCCCACACGGCACCTCGTTTCCCGCGCGCGCAAAGCGCGCAAGCCCACCCCAAACGTGTCATCCTCGCTGCGCGGGCGCTTCACTCACCCAAGGTCGCACCCAACTTCAACCTAATGAATTCAGCAGGAAACGCGCGGCGATCAACCAAGAAGTGTCACGGATTTACGCGAACGCCGTCAGCCGCGCCGAGACACCACCGCCGACCGAGCCCGCCCGCCGCGCTCCGACGACGACAACAGTCGGCGTCCTCGCCGGTAGTCCGCCCAATAACCGCCCGACGGCTCCCGCCGCCCGTCGGAGCGAGGCGCGACGCGGCCTTGACCGCGGGATGACCTCCCCCTGTCCACCCCCTCCTACGTTGAGAGGTGTCGGGAAAAGAGGACACCATGACCATCGAGGACGCCGTCCCGGGCGGCGCGCCCACACGCGCCTCCCGCTATCTGCCGATCTCCGAGCACGGGCTCATCGGCGACCTGCGCACCGCCGCGCTGGTCGGCACGGACGGCACGATCGACTGGTACTGCTGTCCCCGCTTCGACTCCCCCAGCGTGTTCGCCGCGATCCTCGACGCCGACCGGGGCGGCGCGTTCGAGCTCGCCGCCGACGTGCCCTCGCGTACCAAACAGTTCTACTTCCCCGACACCAATGTGCTGATCACCCGGTTCTTCTCCGAGCAGGGCGTCGGCGAGATCCAGGACTTCATGCCGATCCCCGACGACCCCCGGGAGTCCGCCCGGCACCGGCTGATCCGGCGCGTCATCTGCGTGCGCGGCACGCTGCCGTTCCTGGCCCGCGTCGCGCCACGCTTCGACTACGCCAGGCAGCCGCACGTGCTGCGCCAGGAGGGCGATCGCGTCTTCTTCGAGTCCCCTTCGCTCGCCCTGACGCTCACCACCAGCGTGCCGGTCGAACGCGACGGCGGCGACGTACGGGCGCGATTCAAGCTGCAGGAGGGCGAGTCCGCCGTCTTCGCCCTCGACCGCGTCGGCGACGAGGTCCCGCCGCGCGCGTGCCCGCTCGCCGAGGCCGAGCGCGAGTTCACCTCCACCGTCCGCTTCTGGCGGCACTGGCTGTCCCGCTCGCGTTACCGGGGACGCTGGCGCGAGATGGTCCACCGCTCCGCGCTGACGCTGAAGCTGCTCACCTACGCGCCGACCGGCGGCCCGGTGGCCGCGCCGACCACCAGCCTGCCCGAGCTCGTCGGCGGGGGCCGCAACTGGGACTACCGCTACGTGTGGGTCCGCGACGCCGCCTTCACCGTGTACGCGCTGCTGCGGCTCGGCTTCACCGAGGAGGCCGCCGAGTTCATGGGCTTCCTCGCCCGCCACGTCAGCCGCCCCGCGGGCACCGCGTCCGACCCACTGCAGATCATGTACGGCATCGACGGCCGCTGCGAACTCCCCGAAACCGAACTAGGCCACCTGGAGGGCTACCAGAGCTCGGCCCCCGTACGCACCGGCAACGCCGCCGCCGGCCAGCTCCAGCTCGACATCTACGGCGCCCTCATCGACTCCATCTACCTCTACGACAAATGGGGCGAGCCAATCTCCAGCGACCGCTGGGACGAGGTGTGCGCCCTGGTCGACTGGGTCTGCGCCAACTGGGACCGCCCCGACGAGGGCATCTGGGAGACCCGGGGCTGCCGCAAGCACTTCGTCTACTCCCGCCTGATGTGCTGGGTCGCCATCGAACGCGCCATCCGCATGGCCAACCGCCGCGGCCTCCCCGCCGACCTCCGCCACTGGCGCGTCACCCGCGACGCCATCTACCGCCAGATCATGGCCCGCGGCTGGTCCCCCGCCATGAACGCCTTCGTCCAGCACTTCGACGCCGACGTCCTCGACGCCTCCCTGCTCATGATGCCCCTGGCCAAGTTCGTCTCCCCCACCGACCCCAAGTGGCTCTCCACCCTCGACGCCCTGGCCCGCCACCTCGTCTCCGACTCCCTGGTCTACCGCTACGACACCGACGCCAGCCCCGACGGCCTCCGCGGCGCCGAAGGCACCTTCTCCATCTGCTCCTTCTGGTACGTCGAGGCCCTCACCCGAGCCGGCCGCCTCGACGACGCCCGCCTCGCCTTCGAAAAGATGCTCACCTACGCCAACCACCTCGGCCTCTACGCCGAAGAAATCGGCCACACCGGCGAACAACTCGGCAACTTCCCCCAGGCCTTCACCCACCTCTCCCTCATCAGCGCCGCCTTCAACCTCGACCGCGCCCTCGACCACTAAGCCCAACCGGATGGGCTGCCCACAGAGCGGCGTGGTAGCCGACAAAGTCCTTCCCACCGCCGGCCACGCCCACTTCGCCCCCCACTACGGCTTCGGCCCGAGTGTGTGCGGTCGAAACTCACGAACAACGCTGCATCGCAACACGACCGCGGTCACGCCCGACGAGCAAGCGCGGTCAGCTCCCACAAACAGAACCAGAAGGCGGACGAGTCGGCCCGTAGGCCGGGTTCCATTGCGGGACGTCCGTCACCTGCAGCAGTCGGGGTAACCCGGGGCTCAGCCTCGGCGAACGCTGTCGCCCTTTGCCGTTGTCTTCCTGGCTTGCCGACGCCATGTGCCCTTCGATGCGTCCTCGTCGCTAACAGCGCCGAGGACACCTTCAATCGTGAAGGTCATAGGTACGACATCAAGGCGCTCCAGTGAGCTTCCGAGAGAGGATGCGGATTCGATGCGCCAGGTACCTTCCGGAACGCCATCCCCTCGAACCTCATGTCGTCACGGAGTGTCTTGAACGGGATCTCGCAATCGTGCCAACTATCAACCATCAGCGGGACGAACCAAGCTCTCTCAGGTTCCTCCGCCCAGTACTCCGCCGACGGGGCGTCCTTGAACTCAGCTTCTCCCGTAATGTGTCCCACAGCAGTGATGCCACCACGGCCTGAACGCCATAGCGCGAACTTATCTCCCTCGCGCACCTCTCGCCGGAATCGGCGGATGCGCCAGTCCCGCAGTTCACCGCCGCTCCGCCTCAACTCGTCGAGGTGGAAAGTACGGGGGTTCCAGGTCAGCAGCCAGTAGCGCACTGTTTCCCCTCGATGCTGGGTGATCATCGAAATGCTCTGCCGATAGCATGCACCAATCTACATAGGCGCGCCATGCAGATTTCTGGCTTCGTGTGGCACGCAGCGCCGACGGTGGCCGGGCGCAACTCGATGTGCCGCCCCAGATCATCGCGGTCGGCGCAGGCCAGACGGGGACCGAGCTGCTCCAGGCTGGGTCTTGGACGGCGCCGCACAATCGGCTTTCAAGGTCTGATCGATCAAATGGGCGATGCTGTGGCGGGCCGGGGCGCTGCGCGGCACGCAATCTCTGAGGTCTCCAGATGGCTGGGGCACGAGTCCATCACGACGACCGTTGACCTTTACAGCCACCTCGTGCCGGCGGCGACCCAGCGGGCACGTATGGCGATGGATGGGGCGTTTTTCACTGAGGCTTATCCAACTTGATCGCGCAGGTCAGGGCGGACACGCGGGAGTCGAGTTGAGATGACAGAGGGCTCCCGGTAAGACAGCAATCGACCAAGATCAACGCCTCAACCAGGAGCCCTGGTGCTGTCTTACCGTGCCGCGATCCCCCTGTCCAACCGCCCTTTGACCCGCCTGGCCGAACCGCTGCGCGCCGGCCGCGCCGAACGCCGCAGCCGGTGGCGCCGCCCGGACGCGGGCCGGCAGGCACTGCCGGTCCTGGCCCACCTGCGCAACGGCGACACCTACACTCGCCTGGCCGCCGGGTTCGCCATCGGCACCACCACCGCCTGGCGCTACGTACACGAAGCCGTCGAACCGCTCGCGGCACTCGCCGACGAGCGCAAGACGGCGATCACCAAAGCCTCCCGCCCGCCCTACGTGATCGTCGACGGCACGCTCATCCCAATCGACCGCCTGGCCGACGACAAGCCCTTCAGGGATACTCGCCTACGCCGATAAGGGCCATCAAGGGGGCCGGTGGCATGATCCGCACGCCGTTCAGGTGGCATCGGCACCGCCCGTACCTGTCGCACAACCAGAAGATCGTCGATCAGGCGCACGCTCGTATCCGAGCGGTCGGCGAACGTGCGGTCGCAACCTCGAAAACCTGGAAGGTGCCGGCCAAGCTGCGCTGCTGCCCTCGTCGCGCCACCGCGCTGGTTCAGGCCATCTTCGTCCTGCAGACCATTGCGGAAAACCGCTACGCCGGATGAAATCATTGAATCGCGGGCTGTTCCCGACGTCAGCGGTGAGGGGCCTCGCCCGGGAGATGATCGGTGGGAGGGCGGACGAGTCGGCCTGTGGGACGTTCAAATCCCACCTCCGACAGCTCGCCCGGGGGACGGATGATGGTCAAGCCGTCTCCGTCGCCCCCACTGCTCCATCCTTAGGCCGTTTCCCGCGCCACCTCGTTAGGTCTTTCTGTGCCATTTGTCGCATTTTGCCAACGAATAGGTGGACGCGTTGTCCGGTCACGACGCACAACTTGCGGCTAACCCTACGCAACCAGGGGCGACTCTGCCATAGACTGTCAGGGAAGCCCTGAACTCGACACCAAGGATTATGCTCATGACCGGCCGATCGATTGACTTGCCCAATAAGCCGCTTGTTGAGGCCATCCTCGAGATTCGATGGGCTCTCGACCAAAACAAGGATCCCGCCCATCCTCTATACGCCGGAGTCCTCGCAGGTCGACTTTCGGAGGCATTTCCATATCAAGAAAACCTTCCCGCCGCACAGATTCCTGATGAGATTACGCCGCATATTGTGAAGTTCCGGTTCCGGGCCGCCCCGGATTCTTGGCCCCTAATTCAAGCCGGACCAGGGATTGCGACGCTGAATTTGGTCGGATCTTATCAGTGGGAAGCATTCCGGAGCCTAGCCAACTATCTGTGGGATAAACTCCACGACTCCTACGCCCCCTTCAATTCGGGAAATCCTCCTCGCATCACGCAACTTCAACTGCGTTACATCAATGCAGTCCCCATCTCAGGGCTCGACTTGCCGACATTCCTCAAGGATAAGTTGCATGTCTCGTTCGCGGTTCCTGCCGAGATCGCCAGCAAGCACACCAATGGACCCGCCAGTGAAGTCTTGCTGAATGTCGCATACCCTCTGAATTTCGAGGGCACGACGGGCCTCATACAGTTGCAGTCCGGCAAACAAAATGATGTGGACTCCATCGTCTTCAACCTCATCGCAATCACCAACCTTTCCAGCCCTGCCACCTTCGACAAGTTCGCAACCTGGATTGAATATGTGCACGGCGTTCTTGAAGAATGGTTCTTCACTCTGATCGACGGCGAACTTCTTACCGAGTTCAGGGGGGAAGCAATTGCGAACGAGCATAGCTAGCGGCAGTTCCTCCGGAATCACTCCTCATATCCCCCTCCTCGACATTCAGGAGAACGTGGCAAGCGCCGAAGGGGGCGAGTACGAAAACTGCAACAACTTTTTGAGTCGCCTCGCAGGCGCTATTCCCGCTTCCCTGGCCTCAGTTCTGATAGGCGTGGCTCCAACTCCCACCCATCAGATCGAACTACCTAAGCCGGTAATCAATTCGGCATATGGCTCAATATCGCCTACAGATAACTGGGAACGCACCAAATACACACCCGGAAGCGATCTGGTTGAGACGCTTCAAGAGCTACTCGATCGGCTGGACGAGATAGGCGGCCTCGCTGCGGGCTGGATGAACGGTGCCGGCGAACCAGTGGCTAAGCCACCCTCCGATTTCATCCGGAAGGGCGCCGCGCGACTGGCCTCCCTCGGGCAGCCACGCGTGCGCATCTACCCAACCGAGGAAGGGGGGTTGCAGCTTGAAAGAGACGTGCCAGGCAGGAGCATCAGTGTGGAGATCTCGGAAGACCTCTCGGCTTTCGCGATCTCATATGATGTCACAACTGGGGCGTCCACAGAAGTAGATCTCCCTCAAATATCCCTCGAAGAACTCATTCAACTATTGCGTGGCAAATTTGGTGAGTGAATCCCCCACATCAGACCTACACGACGACGAGTTCGTCCTAGACAACCCTGACGAGATGCTCTGGCGTCAAATTCACCCCTCATGGCTAGATAACGGCGTTCCGTCGAGCCTCGGATTTCGGCCAGGATCAAGCGATGAAGGTCAACTCTCGACGCGCAGGTCATCCCTGATGACCGCGGAAGAAGCATTTATCGATCATGGAAAGCTAGGGCTCAGTACGGCTGGCACGTGGGCCTTGAGTGTGCAGGACGTTTCCGACGCTGGGCTACGCGCTGTTGACGACCCGGCACTCCCCGATTCACCCAGAGCGCATGCTTATGTCGATTTCCGCAGCATTTCCACGAAACAGGCGAAACGGATTGCCACAGTTCTTAGCGCAGCCGCGAGGAATCGTGGTCGGATACATCCCCCCGAGGGATAGAGATCGTGCATCAGGCAGAGCGATGAGAAATGTGACGCTCGCCCATTGATCACCACTCGCGTCCTTTGCGACCGAACCGGTTGGGGGTCAACCAGGTCGAGGGCGTGAGCGTCGTCAAAGGCGCGCACGTGCCCTGATTGCGCCCTGATCATGGACGACGCCAGGCTTGTGCCTGGTCAGGCGGGGATGTGGCGGACGAGTCGGCCTGTAGGCCGGGTTCTGTGGATCCGCTGGTGCGGAACCGGCGGCCATCCATCTAGGGCCGTCGTTGCCGGCGGCCTCAAGCGGTCTACCCGCGCGGCTCGGGCGGGCCGCCCTCGAACGTCGCGCGCGGGACCCCTGGGGGTCCCTTCTTGACCTTGCTCCGGGTGGGGTTTACCTAGCCGCCCGCGTCACCGCGGGCGCTGGTGGTCTCTTACACCACCCTTTCACCCTCACCCCCGGTCCAGGGACCGGGGGCGGTCTGCTTTCTGTGGCACTTTCCCGCGGGTCACCCCGGGTCGGTGTTACCGACCACCCTGCCCTGTGGAGCCCGGACCTTCCTCGGCGGGACCTCGGGTGAGGTCCCGACGCGGCCGCCCGGCCGGCTCGTCCGCCGTCACTCCAGCCTATCCGGTTTCGCGTGATCTTTCGTCAGGGTGGCGATCACCGGGCGGAGGCGCCTGCCACCTCGCCGCCGAGCCTTCGCCCCTGGCATCGCGAATCGCCGGCGGGTCACGCCGGCCACGGAAGTGACACCGTCTGTCAACGGACACGCCGTTTTCCATGGCCGCTAGCACCGTCACACACCGTTCGAACGCTCATCGCCGCGCCGGGCCGTCCCCATGGACGGGAGGCGGGGCACCCGGGGCTTCATTGTCAGGAGACATCCTTGATCTCCAAATCGTTGCAGGATTGGAGAGCCTTGGCCACCACCGGGTCTGTCTTGTCCAATTTCAGTGGCTTGTCCAGCGGCGGCAGATCCTTCACACCATGCTGGTCCAGACATTTCCCGTACGCGGTGTCCCGGTAGGTGAACCGCCGTTCTTTCGACAGCAGGTGTGTCGGCTTGGCCAGAGGGGAGTCGCTGATCTCTTTCACGGAGATGATGCGCTCCCGCTTCGGTTCCTCGCCGGCGCACCCGCCCGCGAGCAGCACTCCTACCTGCCGTGGCGCCCGACGAGTGCGGGCAGCCGCGGCCCCGGCAACGAGCGCCGGGTGGCGATTTTTCGAGGTTCGAGCACATGACCGCCGGGTCGCCGACTATGGATTGAGCAGCCCGACCCTGCGTTTGCCGTAATTGATGGTGGCGATTCGCACGGAGACCTCGTCCCCGACCTCGGGCATCCGGTCGCGGTCACCGGTCCCACCCCTTGTCAATTCGGACGTGGGAAGCAGCCCCTCTACGCCTTCCCCGACTCTCACGAAGACACCGATCGGGGTCACCTTGCTCACTTGGCCCCGGACCGTGTTGTCAAGCTGCGTGCGGGCGAAGTCCTTGAACGGATCAGGCTGCAGGCTCTTGAGCGACAGCCAAATCTGAGCGCGGGCCAGGTCTATATCAAGAACCGTGACGGTGACCTCCTGTCCGACACGTACGATGTCAGCAGGGTGATCTATATGGCCCCAGGACAACTGCGGGACGGTTATCAGACCTTCCACCATTCCGAGATCGACGAACGCGCCGAAATTCTCCACGTGGAAGATTCGCCCCCTGACCACCTGCCCGACCTCCAGGCCGGTCAGGAAGTCTCTCTTGGCGTCCGCATCCGGCTCTTCGTTCACGATGTTCCTTGTTCCCACTCTTCCTGCGGAAGCCAAAATGGGCGCCCGGTTCGATTCACAGTCGTCAGGACGCAGTGTCGTGATCAAAGGCGCCGGCCATGGCGGAACGGCGGCCGTCCGGGACGTGGCGTGGATTCCGAGCGCCGCGGCGGACCCCCCGAGTCCGCCGCGGCAGGCACTCGCCCCATGAGGCCGACCGTCGTCCGGGCGCAGGGGGCGAGGTCATGTCATCGGGTGGCCATGCCGCGGTCGATGGCCTCGATGATGCGGGGGCGCAGTTCGGCGGCGCGGATGATGGCGTCCACCGAGCCGACCTCGACGGCGCGCTGGATGTTGTGGACGCGGTCGAACTCGGCGGCGACCTCGCCCAGTTTTTCGGCGCGTACGGCGGAGCGGACCTCGGCCAGGCGGGCGTTGAGGGCGGCGCGTTCGGCGCCGTCGGCGGCGGAGATGCGGGTTTGCAGGTCGGTGACGCGGGGGTCGGTGGCGGTGCGGTGGTTGACCTCGCCGGAGAAGACGACGGCGGCGGCGGGGGCGCCGCCGAGGACCGAGGCGAAGGAGCCTTCCAGGGCGAGGACGGTCATGTTTGGGTTGAGGGCCTTGGAGAAGACGACGAAGGCGCCGCCGTGGTAGCGGGAGATGACGCAGAAGACGATCGGGCCGTCGAAGTTGACGATCGCGCGGCCGATCTCGGCGCCGTACTCGAGTTGCAGTTTGCGCATGGACTCTGGGGAGCCGTCGAAGCCGGACAGGTTGGCCAGGACGACCAGGGGGCGGTTGCCGGAGGCGGCGTTGATGGCGCGGGCGGTCTTCTTGGAGGAGGCGGGGAAGAGGGTGCCCGCCGTGTAGGTGTCGGGGCCGTCGGTGGGCGGGAAGCCGCGGCGGGGCACCGAGCGGGACTCGATGCCGATGAGGCAGACGGGCCAGCCGCCGATGTGCACGTCCTGGACGGCGGCGGTCTCCGCGTCGGCCATGCCCGCCCAGCGTTCCAGCGCCGGGTGGTCCTGGTCGGACACGGCGCGCATGACCGTGCGGATGTCGAACGGCTTCTTGCGGTCGGGGTTGTGCTCGGCGGAGAAGATCTCGCCGACGGTGGTGAAGTCGCTGCCCGCGAGCGCGTGCGGGAACGAGGAGATGTCGCGGTCGAACGGGTCGGCGGTGTGGGCGCGGCGCGGCGTGGTCTCGCCGGGGGCGATGTAGGTGTGGTCGTAGTGCGCCATCAGCACGTCGCGGGCGGCCTGCAGGGTGGGGGCCCAGTACTGCGCCTGGCCGTTGGGGCCCATGACGCGGTCGTAGCCGCCGATGCCGAAGTTGTCCTCGGCGGACACGCCGCCGGAGAAGTCCAGCGACTGCTTGCCGGTGAGCACCATCGCCGAGTCCGGCGTCATCACCAGGATGCCCTTGGTGTGCATGAGCATCGTCGCCTCGGCGTTCCAGTACGGCTGCGCCCCCACGGTGATTCCGGCGACCACGACGTTGATCTCGCCGCCGGCCTGCGTGAACTCGACGATGCGCTTGAGGGCGGCGGCGACCCAGTCCATGTTCTCGGTGCCCGAGGTCATCGAGATCCGCGCGCCCGCCGACAGGGCGAACCACTCCAGCGGGACGCGCATCCGCTCGGCGAGGTCGAGGGCGGCGATCACCCGGGAGCACTCCGGCTCCGACAGCGCGCCCAGGGACTTGGTCGGGTCGCCGAGTAGGACGACGCGGGTGACGCCCTCGGGGTATCGCTCGGTCGGCGTCGTGACCACGCCCGCCACGATCGCGGCGGTGTTCCGCCCCTTCGGCCGGTCGACCGGCACGAGCGCGCCGTGCTCGTCGAGGTCGTGCTCGATGAAGTCGCCGAGCATGCCCGTCAGCTCGTACGGGTAGACGTTGCCGCGCCGGGCCGCGCGCAGCACCTTCTGGCGGTAGTCGTCGAGGGGCCGCACCGGTTCCGTCGAGGGGCGCTCGACGTGCAGGCGTACGCCGTGGCCCGTGTCGAGGGTGATGCGGACGGCGACCTCGCGCAGTTCGCCGGCGGCGTTGCGCTGGCGGGCCACGCACAGGACCTCCTCCAGCCCCGCGCCCACGGCGGTGGGGGCGATGCGCTGGGCCAGCGCGTTCAGCTCGTCGTAGGAGATCTCGGTGGCCGGCCAGACGTACAGGATGATCCGGTTGGTGTCGAAGCGCTTGTTCTGGGGGCGTTGCGCCTGGATGTTGCGGATCGCGTCGAGGCCCGCGGTGATCGCGTCCTCCACGGCGGGCAGCGCGATCAGTCGGCCGTCGGTCTCGCGCAGCGGGGTCAGGTCGCGGACCTGGCCCATCGCGATGAGCCGCTCGTCGGCGGGGTTGCTCTTCGCGACCGCCTTGAACAGGTAGATCTCCTCGTCGGCGGAGGGCAGGCGGGTGAGGTCGAACTCGCGCCACCGGTGCAGTTGCAGGCGGCGTGCGATCTGCGGGTGCAGTCCGCGGATCAGCCGGTCCTCGGCGAAGCCCGCCCCGTCGGGTCGGAAGGTGAAGTCGGGTCGGAAGGTGAAGTCGGGTCGGAAGGTGAAGTCGGGTCGGAAGGTGAAGTGGTGGTGCATCACCGCGCCCTTGGTGCCGGCGACGATGATGGTGATCCGGCTCAGGGCCGCCGGGAGGGTGTGCCCGGCGAGCAGGCCCTTCAGCCGTACGGCCATGGCGTCGACGTCGGGCTGGTCCTCCCAGGTGACGTAGAGGTCCGCGACGAGCTCGTGGGCGGGGGCCTCGGCGGGCGCGGCGGCGTCCGGCCCGTCCGGCCCGTCCGGGCGGTCCGACAGGGCGGCCTCGGTGAGGGCGGCGATGGCGTCCGGCCCGGCGGCATCCGGGCCGTCCGGCAGGGCGGCCTCCGTGAGGGCGGCGATGGCGTCCGGCAGGGCGGCGATGTCGACGGCGGTGGCCAGTACGCGGGTCAGGCCGTCGGAGCCGGCGCGCTCGGCCATGATGAACCGGCAGCCGCCGGTCTCGCGGACGGCGACCTCCGACAGGCCGCGGTTGCCGTAGTAGCGGCGGGTCAGCACCTCAAGGAGCGGCGCGTGGTCGCGTCCCGGGCGGCCGATGCGCTGGCCGATGAGCCGGACCAGCGGCTCGGCGCAGGCCACCATGGCCTGGATGCGCTCGGCGCGGTCCGGCACCTGCGGGTTCTGGTCCAGGTAGCGCAGGTGGGCGCGCACGGCCGCGTACACGTTGGCGCGGTTGCGGCGCAGCAGCGGCTGGGCGAACCAGCGGAACACCACGCCGCGCGCCAGGTCCGACACCGTGGGGAAGCGCACCTGCGTGGCCTCGATCAGGTGCTCCAGGGTGAGCCCGGCGCGCTCGCCGAGCGGCTCCAGCGGCGGCGCGCCCGCGATCCACCGGCGCAGCAGCTCGGACACGATCGCGACGTCGGCGCTCATCCGCTGCTGCGCCAGGAAGATGCGGAAGACCGCGGCCTCCAGCTCCGGCGTACGGTCGAAACCGGTGACGCCGTAGTGGGCCAGGGCCTTGGCGAGCCGGGCCCGGAAGCTCTCGGGGAGGCCGGCGCGCTCCACGTCGAGGCTGCGCAGGTAGCCGTGGAAGAGCTCGCGCGGGCTGTGCACCGGGTTGTCGGGCTCGGCGGCGAGGGCGTCGTCGGGCTTGTTGCGGGTCAGCTCGCACAGGTCCGCGAACGCGGTGAGCAGGTCCGGCTCGCCTTCGAGCACCTCCCCGCCGAGCTCGGCGCGTGCGTCGAGGAAGTCGGAAAGCACCCGCTTTTGGTCGTACGGGTCGGCGTCGAAGCCGAGCAGGAGGCTGCGCAGGTCCTGCAGGCCGCGCTCGGCGCGTTCGGCCGCGGACGGCGCGGGGGGCTCGGGGGGCAGGTCGATCTCGACGACGCCCGCGTCCTCACCCTGGGTCTCGCCGCCGAGCGGCTCCAGGCGCATCAGCGGCGCGCCGGTCTCCACCTGCCCGCCCACCGACACCGGGCATTCGCGGACGCGGGCGCGGAACGGCGCGCGCAGCACCGTCTCCATCTTCATGCTCTCCAGCACCAGGATCGGCGCGCCCGCCTCGACCTCGTCGCCCACGGCCACGGGCGTGGCCACGACCAGCGCGGGGGCCGGGGAGCGGACGACGCCGCCCTCGTCGCGGCTGATCCGGTGGGTGACGCCGTCGACCTCGACCAGGTGGATCGGCCCGTGCACGGCCGACACCAGGCGGAACCTGCGGCCGTTCACCACGATCCGGCCGCTGTGCGCGTCGAACCGGTCGAGCTCGACGTCCGCCGGGTGTACGGCTCCGCCGCCCGAGATGCCGACGCGGAACCGCCGGTGCCCGATCCTGGCCACGGTCACCCGGTAGCCGACGCCGCGCAGCTTGAGGTCGAGCGGGCGGCCCGGGTCGTGCCGCACCTGGGGGCGTCCGCCGTACGCGGTGGACAGCAGCCTGCGCCTGCTGAGCTCCTCCTCCTCGCGGTAGGCCTCGATCGCGGCGGCGGCGAGGGCGATCGCGGAGTGCCGGTGGCTGACCAGGCGGCCCTGGGCGCGGACGCGGTCGATCCAGCCGGTGTCGGCGGTGGCGTCGATGACCTCGGGCTGGTCGAGCAGGGTGAGGACGAAGCCCTTGTTGGTCGCGCCGCCCTCGATGATCACCGTGGTGTCGGCGAGGGCGCGGCGCAGCCGACCGAGCGCCTGCTCGCGGTCCCGCCCCCAGGCGATGATCTTGGCGATCATCGAGTCGAAGTCGGCCGGGATGGTGTCGCCCTCGGCGACGCCGGTGTCCACGCGGACGCCGGGGCCGGTGGGCAGCACCAAGCGGGCGACGCGGCCGGGGGACGGCGCGAAGTCGCGGTCGGGGTCCTCGGCGTTGAGCCGGGCCTCCACGGCGTGGCCGGTCTCGACCGGGCGCTCGCCCTCCAGCCTGCCCCCGGCGGCCACGTGCAGCTGCAGCCGTACCAGATCGACGCCGGTGGTGAGCTCGGTGATCGGGTGCTCGACCTGCAGCCGGGTGTTGACCTCAAGGAAGGCGAACAGCCGCTCGGCGGGGTGGTAGAGGAACTCGACGGTGCAGGCGCCGCGGTACCCGACCGCCACGGCCAGCCGCTCGGCCGACGTTTTCAGCTCGGCGGCCTGCTCGTCCGACAGCACCGGGGACGCGGACTCCTCGATGATCTTCTGGTTGCGCCGCTGCACCGAGCAGTCGCGGACGCCCAGCGCCCACGCGGTGCCCTGACCGTCCGCGATCACCTGCACCTCGACGTGCCGCGCGCCGGTGACCAGGCGTTCGAGGAACACCACGCCGGAGCCGAACGCGCGCTGCGCCTCCTGACGGGTGCGCTCGTAGACGGCGGCCAGCTCCTCGCGCGAGGAGATCATGCGGATGCCGCGCCCGCCGCCGCCCGCGCTCGCCTTGAGCATCAGCGGGTAGCCGACCTCGTCGCCCGCGCGCAGCGCCTCCTCCAGCGTGGCGACCTCGCCGCGGCTCCACGGCGCGACCGGGACGCCGACCTCCTCGGCGATCAGCTTGGCGCCGATCTTGTCGCCGAGCCGGCGCATCGCCTCCGCGCTCGGCCCGACGAACGTGACGCCGATCTTCTCGCACAGCTCGGCGAACGCCGGGTCCTCGGCGACGAACCCCCAGCCCACCCACGCGGCGTCCGCGCCGGTCTCGGTGAGGGCGCGCTCCAGCACGGCGTGGTCGAGGTACGGCCGGGCCGACGCGGGACCCAGCGGATAAACGATGTCGGCCTCACGGACGAAGCTCGCGTCGCGATCCGCGTCGGTGTAGAGGGCGACCGTCTCGATCCTCGCCCCCGTCTCCCCCGAAAGGTCCCGGACGGCGTGGATGAGCCGCATCGCGGCCTCTCCTCGGTTGACGATGGCGACACGACTGAACACCGATCGAATCTCCCCAGTTAGCTGTTGGCACGCGCGACAAGCGACGTCGATGGCGACGTTGATTCCGCGGCGTCGCATCCACCTGATCTCTACCCTGATCGATCGCCGCCGGGGACGGCAATGTCGGCATCACGCGTGGCCGGGCCGCCTGGTTGTAGGGCATCCACAAAAGGCGCATCGCGGCCCGGCCGCGCGACGGCGTCCGGGAGCGGTCGCGGGGCGCGGTCGCCGACGCCCGCCGAACCGGCGGCGGCCCGCGTCTCGGGACATGTTTCCGCAGGTCCACGCGCCGCCGGCGGCCCGCAGGGGGCGAGACCCTGGCGGCCGTCGACGGGTGGGGCGATCAGCGGAGGTGGGAGGTGTCGTTGACGGATCGCACCACTGCGGGGCCGTCGGCGTAGTAGTCGACCGTGGACAGGCAGGCGATGTCGAGGTGCATGCGGTAGAGGGCCGCGGGCGGGGCCAGGAGCGCCAGACGCAGGATGGTCTTGATCGGGGTGACGTGGGAGACCGTCAGGATCGTCCTGCCGGGGTACTTGGCGATCAGGCGACTGACGGCGGCTTCGACCCGCTCGGCGGTCTGCTGGAAGCTCTCGCCGCCGGGGGGCGCGACCGACGGGTCGGCCAGCCAGGCGGTGAGGTGGTCGGGCCACCGGCGCTGGATCTCGGCGAAGGTGTGGCCCTCCCAGGAGCCGAAGTCGGTCTCGCGCAGGCCCTCCTCGACGACGACCTCCCGGCCGGTCCGGGCGGCGACGGCCTCGGCGGTCTGCAGGGCGCGCTTCAGCGGCGAGGTGACGATGACGTCGATCCGGTACGGCTCGCGCGACAGCCGTACGGCGGCGGCCTCGGCCTGGGCGACGCCCTTCGCGGTGAGAACCGGATCGCCGGTGCCGGAGAAGCGCTTGTCGACCGAGAGCGGCGTCTCGCCGTGCCGCAGGAGCAGCAGGCTCGTGGCGGTCCTGGTCGGACGGGGCATCCAGCCGGTGCCCGACCCCGGGCGTGTGGCGGTCGCCATGCCGCTGGGAGCGACACCCGTGGAAGCGGCGCCAGTGGAAGCGGAGTCCGCCGTCGTCCCCGCCACGCCCCGCCCGGCATGGGCCTCCCCGCCACGACCGGTGCCCTTGCTCGGCTCGGCGACATCCCGTCCACGACCGGTGGCGGCGTCCGGCCCACGACCGGCGGCCGTGCCCGACCCACGACCCCCGGCGTCCGGCCGACTAACGGCACGGCGTGCCCCGGAAGGTCCCTCCGTAGGCGCCCCGGTGGCTCCGGGCTCGTCGGCGAAGCCGGTGGGAGTACCCCGCAAATCCCTGACGGCCGCCTCCGGGCCCGAAGGTGACGGCTGGGCGGGGTTGCGTGCCTGCCAGGTTTCGCCGCGGGCGGCCGCGTCCATCGCCTCGTTGGCGAGGCGGTCGGCGTGGGCGTTCTCGGCGCGGGGCACCCAGCGCCAGGTTACGCGGTGGCGGCGGGCGAGGGCGGCGGCCTGGGTGGCGAGGGGGCGGATGTTCTCGTGCTTGACCTTCCAGCGCCCGGCCATCTGCTCGATGACGAGCTTGGAGTCCATGCGCACCTCGACCGTCGCGCCGTCGCCGGCGATCTCGGTCAGCGCGGTCAGCCCGGCGATGAGCCCTCGGTACTCGGCGACGTTGTTGGTGGCGGTGCCGATCGCCTCGGCGGCCTCGGCGAGGACGCCGCCGGCAGCGTCCTTGACGACCGCGCCGTACCCGGCCGGGCCGGGGTTGCCCCGGGCGCCGCCGTCGGCCTCGATGACGTACCGGCTCGCCGGGCGGGACATCACAGGCCGGACTCCGGCGTGCGGACGAGGATGCGGCGGCACTCCTCGCAGCGCACCACCTCGTCGGGGGCGGCGGCGCGGATGGCGTTGAGGTCGGCGATCGACAGGCTCACCTTGCAGCCCTGGCAGCGGCCGTGCTGCAGCATGGCCGCGCCGACGTCGTACTGCTCGCGCAGCTTCTCGTACAGGCCGAGCAGATCGGCGGGGATGTCCGCGGCGACGCCCGCCCGCTTGCCCCGCACCTCCGCCAGCTCCTTGTCGATCTCGGCGAGGGCGGCGTCGCGGCGCTCGGCGATCGCGGCGACGGCGGCGGCGAGGGAGTCGCGCTCGGCGGCGAGCTTGGTCACCTGGGCGTCGGCGGCCTCGCGCCGCTCCATGATCTCCAGGACGACCTCCTCCAGGTCGTCCTGCCGCCGCTTGAGGGAGGCGATCTCGGACTGGAGGTTGGCGAGGTCCTTGGGCGAGGAGACCTGGCCGGAGTCGAGGCGCTTCTGGTCGCGGTCGGCGCGGGCGCGCACCGATTCGACGTCGCTCTCGGCCTTGGCCTGCTCCCGGGCGAGGTCACCCGCCTCCGTCTCGGCGGCGATCACCTGGGTGGCGAGCCGGGCGAGCCGGGCGCTCGTCTCCTCGTGTTCGGCCAGCTCCGGCAGGGTGCGGCGGCGGTGGGTCAGCCGGTGGATGACGGTGTCCAGCTCGGCCAGGTCGAGCAGGCGCTTCTGTGCTTCCGGTGCCGCTTTCACTACTGGACCATCCCCATATGCGACATGTACGGCGTGGCGGTGCGACGGCTACCGCAGCGGGTCCAGCCCACTGGGTCCCTGTGCGACGGCCGTCCACGCGTCGGTGACCTTATCCGAGACGCGCGTCTCTACCGTAGTGCCCTTCGTGCCCAGCTTGGACGTCAGCCGATGCGCCGCGTCCGCCAGCCACGGCCACTCGGTCGCCCAGTGCGCCGCGTCGATCAGCGCGGGGCCGTCGCCGTTCGCGGCGGCCTCCATGAACTCGCTCGCCGGGTGGTGCCGCAGATCGGCGGTGAGGAACACGTCCACCCGGGCCGCCAGGGCCGTACCGAGCAGCGAGTCCCCCGCGCCGCCGCAGACGGCGATCGTCCGCACCATGCGGCCGGGGTCGCCCGCCACCCGCAGCGGCCCGGCCGTCGGCGGCAGGCCCTTGGCGGCCAGCTCGGCGAACTCGCGCAGCGGCATGCGCTCGGGCAGCTCGCCGATGCGGCCCAGGCCCCGCCGGTTGTCGCCGGGCAGCGGCTGCAGCGGACGCAGCGGCCCGATTAGGCCCACCGCCCAGGCCAGCGCGTCGGAGACGCCGGGGTCGGCGACGTCGGCGTTGGTGTGCGCGGTGAACAGGGCGATGTCGTTCTTGATCAGCCGGTGCACGACGCGGCCCTTGAACGTGGTGGCCGCCACGCTGGTGGTGCCGCGCAGGTAGAGGGGATGGTGGGCGACGATCAGATCCGCGCCCCACTCGACCGCCTCGTCCACGACCGCCGCCACCGGATCCACGGCGAACAGGACGCGCCGCACCACCTGCGCCGGGTCGCCGCACACCAGCCCCACCGCGTCCCAGGACTCGGCCAGGGCGGGGTCGTACATGGATTCGAGCTCCGCCGTCACTACGGCAAGGGTTGATCCGGCCACCAGCGCAGACTATCGCTCGGAGGGTTCTCTCCCCGTCAACCGTCTTCCCGGATCGATAAATCTCGTCCACGACCCCCGGCCAACCTCAAACGCGTTCCAAGTCCTCCTCACAACAGCCTGAGCTGACGACCCGCTGGTGAGGACACGGCCGAACCGTGCTCCGGCCGCGTGAGACGCCGGGCACGCGGTAGCGTGGCGCGCATGGTGGATGATCTGCACGTCGAGGCCGTCGTGGCCGACACGCACAACGACCTGCTGATGACGGTATCGGCGCGGCCTCCGGCGCAGTGGGCGTCCTTCTTCGCGGAGCGGTGGCTGCCGCAGCTGCGCGAGGGGGGCGTGGACCTGCAGGTGCTGCCGGTCTTCATCGACGACGAGTTCCGGCCGGAGGGGGCGCTGCGGCAGACGCTGCGCATGATCGAGTGCGCCCACGTGATCGCCGAGGGCAACGCCCAGGATGTACGGCTGTGCCTGGACGGCGACCAGATCGACGAGACGCTGGCGAGCGGCCGGATCGCGCTCGTGCTCGCGCTGGAGAGCATGCCGGGCGTCGATGCCGACGTGGAGCTGATCTCGACGCTGTTCCGGCTGGGCGTGCGGGTGGGCTCGATCGCGCACTGGGGCCGCACTCCGCTCGCCGACGGCAGCGGCGAGGACGCCACCGGCAGCCGGCTCACCGCCGCCGGCGAGGAGGCCGTGCGGCTCATGGAACGGCTCGGCATGATCTTCGACGTGTCGCACCTGGGCGCCTCGGGGGTCGCGCACGTGCTGGAGATCGCCACCCGGCCGGTCATGGCCACCCACTCCTCGGCCCGCGCGCTGCGCGACCACCACCGCAACCTCACCGACGACCAGTTGCGCGCGATCGCCGCGACCGGCGGGGTGATCTGCGTGAACTTCCTCGCGGGCTTCCTCACCGAGGACACCGGCCGCATCGCCCTCGACCACCTGCTCGACCACATCGAGCACATCGCCTCGGTGGCCGGCATCGACCACGTGGGCCTCGGGCCGGACTTCATCCACGAGGTGTACAGCGAGCTGACCCCGCCGTGGTGCGAGGACCCGGGCACCATGGCCGGCTTCGACGTGATGGCGGCGATCCCCGGCCTGACCGGGCCGCGCGGACTCCCCCAGGTGACCCGGGGCCTGCTCGACCGCGGCATGGACAAGCAGGACGTCGTCAAGGTGCTCGGCGGCAACGTGGCCCGCCTGTTCCACGCCGAACTGGGACGCCCTGGTTTGTGATCACGCGTTTCGTGAAACGCCTCTAATGCACGACATCCCCCGGTTGTGATCATGGTCGTACCTGGGGGATGCCGTCATGGTGGACAAGTGGCGGGGCTGGTCGTTGCGAACCCGCCTGACCGTGCTCGACGCCGCCGCGGTCGCGGTCACCGCGCTGATCATGCTGGCCATCACGCTCGGGGTGCTCGCCATGCGCATCCACAACCACATGACCGAGGACGTGGAGGGGGCGGCGCGCCGGGTGCAGGAGAGCATCCAGGCGGGCTTCCTGGGGCGGCCGGTGCCGTCCGGGCTCGTCGAGCTCATCCAGGTGCTGGACCAGCGGGGCCGGGTGATCTCCTCCAGCTCCTACCTCGTCGGCCACCCGCCGATGGCCTCCTTCCTGCCGTCGGCCCCGGGCGAGTCCGAGCACCGGCGGCTGTGCGACCTCCCGGTCGCGCCGGGCCGCTGCCTGCGCGTCCTCGCCCGGTACGTCGACGCGCCGCCCCGGGTCACGATGCCGGACGGCAGTACGCTGCCGGGCGGGCGGTGGCTGATCTACGTCGCGCTCCCGGCGCGCTCCCTCGTCGACCCCTTCACGGCGGTGCTCGCCGGGGCGGCGCTGGTGATGGTCGCGCTCAACGCCTTCCTCACGTACCGGGTGATCGGCCGGACGCTGGCCCCGGTCCGGCGGATCAGCGCCGAGCTGGCCGAGATCACGGCCACGGACCTGGGCCGCCGGGTGACCGTCCCGCCGTCGCACGGCGAGATCGAGGAACTGGGCTCCACCGTCAACCAGACCCTCGACCTGTTGGAGGGGCTGGTGGAGCAGCAGCGCCGGTTCGCCTCCGACGCCTCGCACGACCTGCGCAGCCCGCTCACCGCGATCCGCGCCCAGGTGGAGGAGGCCCGGCTCGCCCCGGAGGACACCGACTGGCCGGCCGTCACCACGGCGATCCTCGCGGGCGTGGACCGGCTGCAGGCCATCATCGACGATCTGCTCATGATCGCCCGGCTCGACGCCGGCGCCCGGCAGGCCCGCGACCTGGTCGATCTCGCCGCGCTCGTGCGCGCCGAGCTGGAGCGCCGCCCGCGCACGCCGGAGGTGCGCGAGCGCCTGGAGCCCGGCGTGGTGGTGATCGGCGACATGCTCCGGCTGGCGCGGGTGCTCGCCAACCTGCTCGACAACGCCGAGCGGCACGCCCGCTCGGCCATCACGATCATCGTACGGCGGGAATCGGGGACGGCCGTACTCGAGGTGATCGACGACGGCACGGGCATCCCGCCCAAGGACCGCGAGGTGGTGTTCCAGCGGTTCGCCCGGCTGGACGCGGCGCGGAGCAGGGACGCGGGCGGCACCGGGCTTGGCCTGCCCATCGCCCGCCAGATCGCCGAGGCGCACAACGGCACGCTGACCATCGAGGACGGCCCGATCGAGGACGGCCCGATCGAGGACGGCCCGATCGAGGACGGCCCGATCGAGGACGGCCCGATCGAGGACGGCCCGATCGAGGACGGCCGGGTGGGAGCCAGGTTCGTGCTGCGGCTCCCGCTGCCGGAGGTCGGCGATCCGGCAGAGGGTCGATCTCGGTGAGTTGCTCGGCGGCGAGCAGCCCGCCACCGACTCGTCGTCGTCCGCCTCGCCCCAGCCGATCGCCTGGCCCTTCGGCGTGTACAGCGTGCCGCCGACGGCCCAGGTGCCTCGCGGGGGAAGCGCTGATGTCACGTCCTGCCGGTAGGGGGGTACGCGGTTCTGGGCGCGGCCTTGCCCCTTGGCGGGGGCTCCAGATCGAATCCCGTGGGGAGGACGAGCAGCACGGCCACCGCGATCAGGCCGCCGCCGAGGAAGACGCGCCAGGTGAGCGGGTCGCCGTACAGGACGACGGCGAAGCCGGTGACCCACAGCGGCTGGGCGGCGAGGATGACGGCGGCGGGCACCGGGCGTACGTGCTGCTGGCCGAAGGAGCGGGCCAGGAAGCCGAGGGCGCAGGCGATCAGGGCCAGGTGCAGCAGCAGGCCCCAGTCGGCTGCGGTGCCGGGCAGCGTGATGCCGCCGGGCAGCGCCATCACGCCGGTGATCACGGCGATGGTGCCGAGCTGGATGACCGCCACGGCGTACGCGTCGCGGCGGCGGGTGCCGAGCACGAGGGTGTGCACCGCGTACATGACGGCGGCCATGAGCGTCAGCAGCAGGGCGGGCAGCGAGATCTCCTCGCCCTCGGCCTCGCGCAGCAGGGTGAACACGACCAGCGCGGCGAGCGCGAGACCGGCGGCGAGCCACACTCGCAGGCCGATCCGCGCGTGCAGAAAGATCACCCCGAGCAGCGGGGTGATCACCACGTAGGAGCCGACCGCGAAGCCGGAGACCGCGCTCGGCAGCTCGTGCAACGCGACGGCCTGGGCGGTCTGGCCCGAGCCGAACAGCAGGCCGGCCAGGACGCCGGTGAGCCAGGTGCGCTCGGACAGCCCGGTCAGACAGCGGGGCCGGACCATGATCAGGGCGAGCGTCGCGATGGCGTAGCGCTCGGCGAGCAGGTCGGCGACCGGCATGCGGATGATCAGATCCTTCATCAGCGGAAACGCCGACCCCCAGGCGGCACTGACGAAGAGGAGGAGAACGACCCCGAGGATGGGGCGGGGGGCAGGTAGCGCTGCCATATCCGAAGGGTCGCATTCACGAACAGCGACCGGCCGCTGACGAAGCGCGAGCGGGGTGGTCCTCTACCACCGGGGATGACAACAGGCCCCGTCCAGGTTGGCTCCGGCCACTCCCCGGATCCGCCGTAGTGCGTGATTTTCGTACAGGACAGCGGGGTTGATGGGCTTGTGCGGTCCCGCGCGCTCCAAGACGGGACCGCACAAGCCTGATGCCCGGCCCCGTCCGGCCGGGCGTCCGCCGCCCCGGCGAGCCCTGGGCAGGAGGGCTCAGCGAGGCGAAGCCTCGACAAACGGGACGTCGAAACTTTCGTTAACATCCCGAATGTTTTCGTGACCTGGAGGCTACGCAAACCCGGTCGCGTCGTCAATAGGGATCTCACCATTGCCTGAATGACATCGATGACACGCGGTCAACCGATGGAGGGTCGGCGGCGGGGCGATGACGGGGGGCAGCGCGCCGGCCTGCCGAAACTTTCGGATACACTCTTGGCCATGCAGTCGAAAAGGCGAGTGACCATCGCGCTGATCGCCGAGGAGGCCGGGGTGTCGATCCCGACGGTGTCCAAGGTGATCAACGGCAGGCCCGAGGTGGCGCCCGATACCCGGCAGCGCGTCGAGCGTCTGTTGCACAAGCACGGATACCAGCGGCGCACCGGGCAGGGCGACGGGCCGGTCGGGTTGATCGACCTGGTCTTCGCCGAGATCGAGAGCCCGTGGGCGATGGAGCTGGTACGGGGGGCCGAGGAGGCCGCCCACGAGGCCGACGCCAACGTGGTCATCTCGGTCCTGCACACCAAGGCCGGGCCGGGGCGCGACTGGGTGGACCGGATCGCGGCTCGCCGTACGGACGGGGTGATCATCATAGGGTCGCGGCTGTCGGCCCGGCAGAGTGGGCAGCTCACCGCCCGATCCATCCCCTTCGTCACCGTGGACCCCGAGGGCGAGCCCGCGCCGGGCGTGCCCTCGGTCGGCGCCACCAACTGGAACGGCGGGCTGTCGGCCACCCGCCACCTGCTTGAGCTCGGCCACCGGAGGGTTGGCATGATCGGCGGGCCCGCCGACATGCTGTGCAGCCGGGCCCGCATCGACGGGTACAAGGCCGCGCTCGACACCGCGGGCATCCCCGTGGACCCCGAGCTCATCCGGTACGGCGACTTCCTGGTCCACTCCGGACACGATTACGGGCACGCGCTGCTCGACCTCGACGACCCGCCGACCGCCATCTTCGCCGGGAGCGACCTGCAGGCCTTCGGCGTGTTCGAGGCCGCCCGGCAGCGCGGCCTGCGGGTGCCGGACGATTTGAGCGTGGTCGGCTTCGACGACCTGCCGCTCGCCCAGTCGGCCTGGCCGCCGCTGACCACCGTGCGCCAGCCCCTGCAGGAGATGGCCGCCCTCGCCACCCGCATGGTGCTCACCATCGGCCGCGGCGGCACCCCGGAGCCGTCCCGCGTCGAGCTCGCCACCGACCTCATGATCCGCGAGAGCACGGCGCCGCCCAAGTCCTCCTGACGCCGCACGCAGACCGCCGGCCCGCGAACACGCCGCGAGGCATCGCCGTCGCGCAGCACCGCGCCGCAAGCCGACGGCTCGTCGGCGGAGGGCATGAGGCCGGGCTTCGTTTCCGAAAGTTTCGGAAGGACCGTTCCGGGCAACGGCTCACATTCTCAAAATCGAGGTGTTGATGTAAGCGCTTACATGTGTCAGCGTGGCGGCATGAAAGCGCTTACACCTGGTCAAGGGGTGACGATCTATCACGTCGCCGAGCGGGCGGGCGTGTCGATCGCCACCGTCTCCCGGGTGCTGCGCGGGAACGTGCCGGTGTCGGCGGAGACCGCCCGGCGGGTCCGGGAGGCGATCGCCGAGCTGCGGTACACGCCGAGCCGGCTCGGGCGAGGGCTCGCCGAGCGGCAGCACGCGGCCAACGGGATCGTCTTCCCCGAGCTGTCGGGGCCGTACTACGCCGAGGTGGTGCTCGGGTACGAGTCGGTCGTGGCCGAGCTCGGGCGCTCGGTGCTGATCTTGTCCAGTCACGGCCGCAGCGACGCGCCCGGCATGGTACGCGAGCTGGCCGGGCGGGTGGACGGTCTCGTGCTCTGCACCCGGACCGTGGACGACGAGGTCATCGTGGAGATCGCCGCCTCGGGCGTACCGGTCGTGCTGATCGCTCGTACCCCTGTCGTCGCCCGCGCCGGGTCGGCGAGCCGGACAGGGGCGATGACCCCGGCAGGAGCGGAAGACCCCGCAGCGACGGCGGACCCGGCAGAGGCGGACCCGGCAGAGGCGGACCCGGCGGGGGTGGCGGACCCGGCACGGTTGATAGACACGATCAACGCCGAGAACCGGGCGAGCGCCCGTGACCTCGCCCGGCACCTGCTCGGCCACGGGTACCGGCGCTTCCTGTTCCTGGGCGACACAACGGCGTCGTTCGACTTCGCCGAGCGCTGGATGGGCGTACGCGAGGTGCTCGGCGACGTGCCGCGCGTGCCGTGCGCCTTCGACGAGGAGGGCGGGCGGGCCGCGGCCGACGTGGTGCGGGCCCACGCGCCCGACGCCGTCATCTGCGGCAACGACGAGATCGCGCTCGGGCTGGCCGAGGCCACCGGGGGCAGCGTGCCGATCACCGGCTGGGACGACGTGATGGCCGCGCGCTACGCCGGTCTCACCACCGTGCGCCAGCCCATGCGGGAGCTCGGCGCCCGCGCGGCGCGGCTGCTCGACGAACGCATCACCGGCGCGCGCTCGCGGCCGCGCCACGAGGTACTACCCACGCGGCTCGTCATCCGTTCGAGCTGCGGCCCGCATCCCGAGGAGGGCTCACGATGAGACGTGCGAGGACCGTGACGGCGACGCTGGCCGTACTGGCGTTGGCCGGATCGCTGGCCGCCTGCGGGCGGGACGGCGGCGAGCGGGGGCAGGAGCGGGCCGGGCAGGTGAGCGCCGGGCCCGCCACCGGGACGATCACCGTCTGGGCGATGGGCACCGAGGGCGAGAAGCTCCCGGCGCTCGCCAAGGACTTCGAGGCGGCGAACCCGGGCGTGAAGGTGAACGTGACCGCGGTGCCGTGGGACGGCGCGCACGACAAGATCGCATCGGCGATCGCCGGGCGGGCCACGCCGGACGTGGGCATGATCGGCAGCACGTGGATGGGCGAGTTCGCCAAGACCGGGGCCCTCGACCCCACACCCACGAATTTCGACAAGTCCGCGTATTTCCCCGGGGCGTGGGACTCCACCGTCGTGGACGGCACCTCGTACGGCGTGCCCTGGTACGTCGAAACCCGCCTGCTGTACTACCGCACCGACCTGGCCGAGAAGGCCGGGGTGCGGGAGCCCGCGAACTGGGCGGAGCTCAAGGCGTTCGTCAAGGCGCTGCAGGAGAAGGGCGGCGCGAAGTACGGCATCACCCTCATGCCGCCGGGCGGGACCGGCGCGTGGCAGACGTTCCTGCCGTTCGCCTGGCAGCAGGGCGCCTCGCTCACCGGCTCCGGCGGCGCGTTCACGCTGGACACCCCGCAGATGACCAAGGCCATGGACTACTTCACCTCCTTCTTCCGCGAGGGCCTTTCGGCTCCGGCGCTGCAGCCCGGCGAAATGGAGAACGGGTTCATCGACGGCCGGATCGGCGCGTTCTTCTCCGGTCCATGGCACATCGGGGTGCTGCGCGAGCAGTCCAAGGGCGAGATCGACGGCAAGTTCGCGGTGGCGCGGATGCCGAAGGAAATCGCCGGGACGTCGTTCGTCGGCGGCGGCAACCTCGCGGTGTTCAAGGAGAGCGCGAACCGGGACTCGGCGTGGAAGTTCGTGGAGTACCTGACCCGGCCCGAGGTGCAGGCCAAGTGGTACACGACGACCAACGACCTGCCGTCGGTGCGCAGCGCGTGGAACGGCATCGACGACCCGATGCTGAAGGTCTTCGGCGACCAGCTCGGCGACGCCAAGTCGCCTCCGGCGATCCCCACCTGGGAGCAGGTCGCCTCGGTGATCGACGACCAGTTGGAGAAGGCGACCGCGGGCGGGGCCGACACCGCGGCGGTGCTCAAGGAGATGCAGCAGAAGGCCGCCGGCATCGGCACCGGGGCGTGAGATGACGCGGACGGACGTGCGGCCCCCGCCGGCGCGGCCCCCGGGGACCCCTGCGACCCCGGCGACCCCGGCGGCGGTACGGCGGGGGCCGGGCGTGCGCACCCGGCGAGGGCTGGCCGCGTGGGGGTTCGCCCTGCCGTTCCTGGCGCTGTTCGCGGTGTTCATGGTGGGGCCGGTGCTGGCCTCGCTGGGCATGAGCCTCACCGACATCCGCGTGTCCGACGTACGCGACCCGCTGGGGGTCGAGCTCATCGGGCTGTCGAACTACGCCCGGCTGCTGCAGGACGACGTGTTCCTCCATGCCGCGCTGAACACGCTGATCTTCGTCGCGATCGGGGTGCCGCTGACGATCGTGTGCGGGCTCGCCGTCGCGGTGCTGCTCAACCGGGGCGTGGACCGGCTGCGCACGTTCTTCCGCGCCGGGTTCTACCTGCCGGTCGTCACCAGCATCGTGGCGGTGGCCGTGGTGTGGCGGCTGTTCCTGCAGCCGGAGACCGGGCCGGTCAACGCGCTGCTGCGGCTGGCCGGGGTGGAGGGGCCGCGCTGGCTCACCGATCCGGCCTGGGCGCTGCCGTCGCTGATCGTCATGGCGACCTGGCGGAACATGGGCTACCTGATGGTGATCTTCCTCGCCGGGCTGCAGGCGATCCCCCGCGAGCTGTACGAGGCGGCCGAGGTGGACGGCGCGGGGGCGTGGGCCAGGTTCCGGCGGATCACGCTGCCGATGCTGCGGCCCACCATGCTGTTCTGCGCGGTGATCACCGGTATCGGATACCTGCAGTTCTTCGAGGAGCCGCTGGTGATGACGCGGGGCGGGCCGCTCAACTCGACGTTGTCGGTGTCGTACTACATCTACAACCAGTTCGGCTTCGGCAACTACGGCTACGCGACCGCGATGAGCTATGTGCTGTTCGTCGCCATCGTGGTGCTCACCGTAGTGCAGTTCCGGCTGCTGAGGCCCCGGACATGAGCGCGACCGTGAGCCCGAACGTGAGCCCGAACATGAGGGCGCGGGAGGCCCGGCAGACGGGCGTACGCGCCTGGGCGGTCTACGGCGCGCTGGGGATCGCGCTCGCGGTGGTGGTGAGCCCGCTGGCGTGGATGCTGCTGGGATCGGTGAAGTCCGACGCGGAGATCCGGCGCATCCCGCCGACGTGGCTGCCCGAGCAGGTGACCCTGGAGAACTACGAGGAGCTGTTCACGCGGCTGGACTTCCCGCAGTACTTCGCCAACTCGGTGCTCGTGACCGGCACGATCACGCTCGGGAACCTGCTGTTCTGCTCGATGCTCGGCTACGCCCTCGCCAAGATCGACTTCGCGGGGCGGCGGGCGCTGTTCGCGCTCGTCGTCGGCACGCTCATGGTGCCCGGGATGGTGACCTTCATCCCGCTGTTCGTACTGATCAGCAACCTGGGGCTGGTGGACTCCTACGCCGGGATGATCCTGCCCTACCTCGCCGGGCCGTTCGGGGTGTTCCTCATGCGGCAGTTCATCTCCGGCCTGCCCGACGAGGTGTTCGACGCGGCGCGCGTGGACGGCGCGGGCGAGGCCCGCATCTTCGCGCGCATCGCGCTGCCGCTGTCCCGGCCCGCGCTGGCGACGCTGGCCATCCTCACCTTCCTCGCCCAGTGGAACAGCTTCCTGTGGCCGCTGGTCGTCGCGCAGACCGAGTCGCGGTACACGCTGCCGGTCGCGCTCGCGCTCTACTCCATCGGCCAGAACCAGATCCGATACGGCCTGCTGCTCGCGGGGGCCGTGATCGTCGTGATCCCGGTGATGGTCGTATTCCTCGCCCTGCAGCGGTTCTTCGTCCAGGGCATCGCCATGACCGGCCTCAAATGACCCGACCGCCCGACTCCTCCAGAGCCAAAAGACGGGACGCAGAATGAGACGCCTTGCCAGACGCTCGACCCGACGACTGCTCGCCATCGCCGTGACCGCCGCGCTCCTGTCCGTCTCCGCCGGTACGGCCGAGGCCGTCGCCGGCGGCCCCGGCACGGAACGCCAGGACGACGCCGTGCTCCTGCAGTACGCCAGGGACACCTGGCGGTCCATGACCGCCTCGGTGGAGCCCGGCACCCACCTGATCGCCGACAACATCGACGGCACGCTGCGCACCCGCAGCCGCTACACCTCCCCCACCAACATCGGCGCGTACCTGTGGAGCACGGTGGCCGCCCGCGACCTCGGCATCATCCGCGACGCCGAGGCCCGCCGGCGCATCGGCAAGACGCTGGACGCGCTCGCGAGGCTGAAGCGGCACGAGTACTCGGGCATGTTCTACAACTGGTACGACCCGGTCACCGGCGAGGTGCTGCGCACCTGGCCGGAGAACGGCGACCCGGTGCACCCGTTCCTGTCCACCGTGGACAACGGCTGGCTGGCGGCGGCCCTGATGGTGGTGCGCCAGGCCATGCCGTCGCTGCGCGACCGGGCGCAGGCGCTGCTCGAACCGATGGACTTCGGCTTCTACTACAACGCCGAGTCCCGCGGCCCGGACATCAAGGCCGGGGCGATGCGCGGCGGCTTCTGGGACGAGGAGCCGCCCGGCTGCTCGGTGCGGGGCAACTACCGGGGCCGGGGGCCGGACGTCTTCTACACCTGCCACCACTACGACACGCTCAACAGCGAGACGAGAATCGCCGGATATGTCGCGATGGCCCGTGGGCAGGTGCCGCGCGAGCACTACTTCGCGCTGTGGCGCACCCTCCCCGACACGTGCGACTTCGGCTGGGCCGAGATGAAGCCCACCGGGCCGACGCGTACCTATCTCGGCATCCCGGTCTTCGAGGGCGTGTACGACTACCACGGGTTCAAGGTCGTGCCGACCTGGGGCGGCGACATGTTCGAGGCGCTCATGCCGGACCTGTTCGTGCCCGAGGCGTCGTGGGGGCCGCGCAGCTGGCGGATCAACCACCCCCGATACGTGCGGGCGCAGATCCACCACGGCCTTGAGGACGCCAAGTACGGCTACTGGGGCTTCTCCCCCGCCAGCAACCCGGCCGGCGGCTACCGCGAGTACGGCGTGGACGCGCTCGGCCAGGACACCGACGGCTACACCTCCGACCAGGAGCGCACGAGCGTCGACTACGGCTTCGGCGACTGCCGACCGGCGAAGCCCGAGCCCGCCTCGTACGGCGACGGCGTGGTGACCCCACACGCCTCCTTCCTCGCCCTGCCGTACGCCAAGCAGGCGGCGATGGACAACCTCGCCAAACTGCGCACCGACTTCGACGGCTACGGGCCGGGCGGCTTCTACGACTCGATCGCGGTGCGCTCCAAGACCGTGGCCAAGCGCTACCTCGCCCTCGACCAGGGAATGATCATGGGCGCGCTCGGCAACGTGCTGGCGCGCGGGGCGCTGCACCGCTACTTCACGCACGGCGAGGCGGAACGCGTGCTCAAGCCGCTGCTCGCCGTCGAGCGGTTCGGGTTCTGAGGGGGCGGCGTGCGGTCCGCCCTGCCACCGGGCCCGCGCCCGGCCCTCCGCGCACACGGGGGCCCGGACGCCGTCCCGATCATCACGCCGCCCGCCGGCTCGGGCGTCGCGGCGAAGACCGACTCCAATCGATCGAGGAGAAAGGCGGCACTGTGAACTCGGGGGACGCGAGAACGGACTTCGAACAGCGAATCGGCAGGCGGTCCGGCACCGTCGCCGCCGAGCGGCTTCCCCGGCTCCCGGCCCCGGGCGGCCTGCGCGCCCGGCCGGGACGCGGCCAGGTGACGCTCGACTGGGAGCCCGTGGACGGGGCCGTCGGCTACCTGGTGCACCGGTCGTCGGGGCCGGGCAAGCCGTACGAGCCGGTCGATCACCTGGGGCGGGACGTGCTCAGCGTGCCGCACCCGCCGTACGCCGACACCACCGGGACGCCGGGCGAGACCGCCTGGTACGCGGTGGCGGCCGTCGCCGACGTGGAGACCGTGGGCGAGCTGTCCGAGCCGGTCCAGGCCGCCGCCGCGCCGGACGGCCCGGCGGCCGTGCGCGTGGAGGTGGACGCGGCCCGGATCACTCGTCCGCTGCCCCGCCCGTGGCGGCCGATGATCGGCTCGGAGCATCTGAGCCACCTGCTGTCGGCCGACCTCACCGGCGGCCGGCGGATCGGCGAGGAGCTCACCGAGGCGCTGCGCATCGTCCGCGACGAGCTCGGGGTGCGGACGGTGCGGGCGCACGCGATCCTCTGCGACGACCTCGGCGTCTACCGCGAGGGCAGGCCGTACGACTTCAGCGGCATCGACCGCGTCTACGACAAGGTGCTCGACCTCGGCCTGCGGCCGGTGGTGGAGCTGTCGTTCATGCCGCACGACCTGGCCGCCGACCCGGCCAAGACGGTGTTCGCGTACAACGCGATCATCTCCCCGCCGAAGGACTGGGACCGCTGGGGCGACCTGGTCGGCTCGCTCGCCGCCCACCTGGTGGACCGGTACGGCCTGGCCGAGGTGCGCGACCACTGGTCGTTCGAGGTGTGGAACGAGCCGAACCTGGAGGTGTTCTGGAGCGGCACCCCGCAGGAGTACCTGCGCCTCTACGACGTCTCGGCCCGCGCGATCAAGCAGGTGGATCCCGGCCTGCGGGTCGGCGGCCCCTCGTCGGCCGCCGCGGGCTGGGTACAGGAGTTGCTCGCCGCCGATCCCCCGGCGGTCGACTTCGTCTCCACCCACACCTACGGCAGCCCGCCGCTCGACCTGCGCCCGCTGCTGGCCCGGCACGGGCGCGCGGGCACGCCGATCTGGTGGACCGAGTGGGGCGTCACCCCCGTGCACTTCAACGAGGTGAGCGACGCCGTCTTCGCCGCGGTCTTCCTCGCCCGCGGCATGCGCTCGGCCGCCGGACGCGTCGAGGCCCTGTCGTACTGGGTGGCCTCCGACCACTTCGAGGAACTGGGCCGCCCCCGCGCGCTGCTGCACGGCGGCTTCGGCCTGCTCACCGTCGGCAACCTGCGCAAACCCCGCTTCCACGTGCTCGCCCTGCTGGAGCGGCTCGGCGAGCACGAACTCGCCTGCGACGTCTCCGGCGACGGCGCGGGCGGCCTGGTGGAGGCGTGGGCGGCCCGCGACGACGACGGCCGGGTCACGGTGGCGGTCTGGAACGGCACCCTCGACCAGTCCAAGGCCTCCGGCGAGCCCCTCCTCGACCGCCACGTCACGGTACGGCTCACCGGCCTGGCCGACGGCCCCCACCTCCTGCGCCACCTGCGCGTGGACCAGGACCACTCCAACATCGCGGCCGTCTGGGGCCTGCTGGGCGGCGGCGCGGAGTGGCCCACCGACGAGCAGTGGGAGCACCTGCGCGCGGCCGACCGTCTCGACGAGGCGGAGCCGCCGAGGATCGTCGAGTCCGGCGAGGAGATCGCCTTCGACCTGCCGATGCCCGCGATGTCGTTCCTGGAGCTGACGCCGATGCCGTGACTCCGGTCGCAAACCGCCCCCGGATTCCGGAAGGTGAGGTCCCTGAGACGGCGTCTCAGGGATCTCTCAGCAGCCGGCAGTAGGCTCGGCGCATGAGGCTGCTGGGCAGACGGCCGGTGATCGTGCTGGTCGCGTTGGTGCTCCTCGCCGGGATCGGATGGGCGCTGTGGCCCTCCGACCCGGTGGTGCGGGGCGAGGATCACACCATTACCGTCGTCGACGGACCCGCCGACGATCAGCGGGTCGCGCTCGACACGACGTTCTTCCCACCGGCCGGCGGCGGGCGCGCACCGCTGATCCTGCTCGGCCACGGCTTCGGCGGCAGCAAGCAGAGCGTGCGCGAACAGGCGGTGTACCTGGCCCGGCAGGGGTACGCGGTGCTGACCTGGTCGGCGCGCGGCTTCGGCCGCTCCACCGGCGAGATCGCGCTGAACTCGCCGGACTACGAGGTCAAGGACGTCCGGCAGCTCATCGACTGGGCGGCCAAGCGGCCCGAGGTCCTGCTCGACGCGTCGGGCGACCCGCGCATGGGCATGGCGGGCGGCTCGTACGGCGGCGCGATCGCGCTGATGACCGCGGCGTACGACAACCGGGTGGACGCGCTCGTCCCGCAGATCACCTGGCACGACCTGGCCGACGCGCTGTTCCCCAACGCCACCGGGCAGGGCCCCGAGACCGGCGTGTTCAAGCGCATGTGGGCCGGCCTGTTCTTCAACCGGGGCGGCGGCACCCCGACGCTCGGCGGCCTCGGCGGCGGCACCGCCGCGGGCGCGGCCCCCGGGGCGGGCGCGGGCCGCCCCGAGCCGTCGGGGACGCGGGCCCCCGCACGCCCGCCGACCGAGCAGGAGGTGCGCTGCGGGCGATTCCTCCCGGCGATCTGTGACATGTACCAGCAGGTCGCGACGACGGGAAAGGCGACCGCGACGGCGGTGGAGACGCTGCGGCGCTCCAGCCCGATCTCGGTGCCGGGCCGCATCCGGGTGCCCACGCTGCTCATCCAGGGGCAGCACGACTCGCTGTTCCCGCTGAGCCAGGCCGACGCCAACGCCCGCGCGATCGCCGCGACCGGCGCCCCCGTCCAGGTCACCTGGTACGCCGGGGGCCACGACGGCGGCGATGACGAGGTCGATTGGCTGGACGAGCAGATCACGTCCTGGTTCGACCGCCACCTCAAGCACGACGACGCGGCGCCCGCCGGCGCGGCGTTCACGGTCACCCGCGACGGCGGGCGCGACCCGGGCACCCGCCGCAACGTGCTCGTCCACGCCACCGCGGGCCGCTATTCGGGCCTCGGCGGCACCCGCACGCAGGCGATCCCGCTCACCGGCCCGGAGCAGCCGGTCGCGAGCCCGCCGGGCGGCTCTCCGGCCTCGATCTCGTCGGTGCCGGGCCTCGGCGGCCTGTCCGGCGGCGGCGCGGGCGGGCTGAGCGTGTCGGTGGACATGCCGGGCCAGTTCGCCACGTTCTCCTCGGCCCCGCTCACCCGGCCGCTCACCGTGACCGGCACCCCCACCGCCAGGATCAAGGTGTACGGCGAGGGCGAGGTGACGCTGTTCGCCAAGCTGTACGACGAGACCGCGCCCGCGCAGGCCACGCTGCCCGACGGCCTGGTGGCGCCGATCAAGGTGACCGCGACCGAGGCCGGGACCGACGTGACGGTGACCCTGCCCGCCATCGACCACCGCTTCGACGTCGGCCACCGCGTCCGCCTGGTGATCACCACCACCGACCTGGCGTACGCGAACCCGTCGTCCCCGGCGGTGCACCGGGTCGGGCTCGCCGAGCCCGCGGTGACGATGCCGGTCGCCCCCGGCCTGACCACGCCGCCCACCGGCCCGGACGTGTGGACGTGGGCGCTGCCGCTCGCCGCGCTCGTGATCGCGACCGCGCTGGTGCTCGCGGGCCGTCGCCGCCGCCGCGACTTCCACGACGAGAAACCGGAGCTGCGCGAGGTCCCGCTCGTGATCGACGGCCTGACCAAGCGGTACCGCAACGGCGAGCTCGCGGTGAACGACCTGTCGTTCCGCGTCGAGCCCAACCAGGTGCTCGGCCTGCTCGGGCCGAACGGCGCGGGCAAGACCACGACCCTGCGCATGCTGATGGGCCTGATCCATCCGGACGCGGGCGAGATCCGGATCTTCGGCCACCGGGTCACGCCCGGCGCGCCGGTGCTGTCGCGGCTGGGGTCGTTCGTGGAGGGGCCGGGCTTTTTGCCGCATTTGTCCGGCCGGGCCAACCTGGAGCTGTACTGGCAGGCCACCGGCCGCCCGGCCGCCGACGCCCACCTGGAGGAGGCGCTGGAGATCGCCGGTCTCGGCGCGGCGCTCGACCGCGCGGTGCGCACCTACTCCCAGGGCATGCGGCAGCGCCTCGCCATCGCCCAGGCCATGCTCGGCCTGCCGGACCTGCTCGTGCTCGACGAGCCCACCAACGGCCTGGACCCGCCGCAGATCGCCGAGATGCGCCGCGTGCTCATCCGGTACGCGGCCACCGGCCGTACCGTGATCGTCTCCAGCCACCTGCTCGCCGAGGTGGAGCAGACCTGCGCGCGCGTGGTCGTCATGCACCGCGGGCGTCTGGTGGCGGCCGGACCGGTCGGCGAGCTGCTCGGCGCGGCGGCCTCGAACGGGACGAAGGGGCGGCTTGAGGACGTGTTCCTGGACCTGATCGGGGAGAGGGCATGAACGGGCAGACGCCCTCGGCGGGCATCGGAATCGGTTCCATGAACGGCGTTGTGAACGGCCCAACGAACGACCCCGCGAACGACCCCGCCCCTGCGGGCAGAGTTTCGGCGGACGGCGCCGGCGGCACGGCGGACTACGCCGCGGGGCGCACGCTGCCGCTGCGGGTGGAGATCATCCGGCAGCTTCGGCGGCGGCGCACGACGGTGATGTTCGGCCTGCTGCTCGCGCTGCCGTGGATCCTGGTGATCGCCTTCGAGTTCGGCCCGGCCGGGCGGGGGCAGGGCGGCCTGCGCCTGTCCGACCTCGCCACGGCGAGCGGGCTGAACTTCGCCGCCTTCGCGCTGTCGGCCTCGGCGAGCTTCCTGCTGGTCGTGGCCGTGGCCCTGTTCTGCGGCGACACCGTCGCCAGCGAGGCGAGCTGGTCGTCGCTGCGCTACCTGCTCGCCGCGCCGGTGCCCCGCGACCGCCTGCTGCGGCAGAAGCTGATCGTGGCCCTCGGCTTCTCGGCCGCGGGCGTGATCTGCCTTCCGCTGATGGCGCTGCTGGCGGGCACGATCGCGTTCGGCTGGAACGACATCACGATCCCGGGCACGGGCGAGACGATCCCGGCCCTCACCGTGCTCCCCCGCTTCGGCATCGTGATCGCCTACGCCCTGGTCAGCCAGCTCGTCGTCGCCGCCCTGGCGTTCCTGCTCTCGGTCAGCACCGACTCGCCGCTCGGGGCGGTCGGCGGCGCGGTCGGCCTCGTCATCGTCAGCAACATCATTCAGGCCGTCGACGCCCTCGGCTCCCTGCGCGAGTTCCTCCCCACCTTCTGGAACACCGCCTGGCTGGACGCCCTCGCCCTCGACATGGACTGGAGCGGCATGATCAAGGGCGCCTCGGTCTCGGTGACGTACGCGGCGATCCTCATCGCCTTCGCCTTCCGCCGCTTCCGGCGTAAGGACGTCATCTCCTGATCGGGGTGTGATCACTGAAACGATCAGGAGAAGCGAGGGGCCGGCACCGGTCGAATCGACGGTGCCGGCCCTTTTGACTTCACGACCACGCGGGCATGCCAGGAAGGAGGCCGCTTAACTGGTGATATGCCGATAACTATGCAAAAAGCGTGAAATGCACTTTTCACGCGATCCAGTGTGGCGGACGCTCCTCCAGCAGGCGCGCGATGTCGTCCTCGGTCTCGTCGTCCCAACCGAGGTCGTCATCACTGCTGAGATCCACCGGACGCAGCTCGTCCGGCCCGTTGACTGTCACGCCCCCCAGAATACCGAACGGCGGGCCCGGCTCGCAGGAATGAACCACTCCTCGGGCTAGGAAACCGGCATCAGGGAGATAGCAGAGAATCCACCCGGCTGCCCGGCATAGGACCGCTTTCGGCCGCACGCGAGTACGATGCGATTGCAGGGAGCGACCATGTAAACGCCAGACGCAACCCCCGGGGGCGGTCATGGGAACGCCGACAGGATGGCGGCAGGACGGCAACCTGCCCATGGAGCTGACCGGCTTCGTGGGCCGGGCGCGGCTCCTGGCGACGATCAAGCGCCGACTCGCCGAGCATCGTCTGGTGACGGTGACCGGCATCGGCGGCGTGGGCAAGTCGAGGACGACGTTGCGCGTCGCCCACACCGTACGGCACCTGTACCCCGACGGGGTGTGGTTCGTCGACCTGGCCCGGCTGCGCGATCCGACGATGGTCCCGCAGGCGGTGGCCGCGGCCCTCGGCCTGGCCGACCCCTCCCGCCCCGAGACCGAGATGCTCGCCGACTGGGCCCTCGAACGCCGCGCGCTGCTCGTGCTCGACGCCTGCGAGCACCTCATCGAAGGGTGCGCGGAGCTCACCGAGTCGCTGCTGCGCCGGTGCGGCAGGCTGCGCATGCTGGTGACCAGCCGGCAGTCGCTGGGCGTGCCGGGCGAGCACACCGTGCCCGTGCCGCCGCTGGCGCTGCCCGGCGACGACCCCGCCGAGAGCCCCTACGACAACGAGTCGGTACGGCTGTTCGCCGAACGGGCGTCGGCCGCCGCGCCCGACTTCGTGATCGACGACGACAACATCGAGGTCGTCTCCGAGCTGTGCCGCCGCCTCGACGGCATCCCGCTCGCCATCGAGCTGGCCGCCGTGCGGCTGCGCACGCTGTCGCCGCGGCAGATGCTCGCGCTGCTCACCGACCGGTTCAGCCTGCTCACGGGCGCGAGCCGTACGGCGTTGCCCCGGCACCGCACGCTGCGCGCGGCGATCGGCTGGAGCCACGAGCTGTGCGAGCCGGGCGAGCGCCTGCTCTGGGCCCGGCTATCGCTGTTCGCGGGCGACTTCGACCTCGACGCCGTCCGCAACGTCTGCGCGGGCGAGGGGCTCCCCGGGGACCGGGTGATGGAGCTGGTCGCCGGGCTGGTGGAGAAGTCCATCCTGCTCAGCGTCACCGAGACGGCGGGCGTCCGGTACCGGCTGATCGACACCCTGCGCGAGTACGGCCTGGAGTGGCTGACCGAGCTCGGCGAGGCCGAGGCGACCCGCAAACGGCTGCGCGGCTACTACCTACGGCTGGCCGAGGAGGCCGAGCGGGCCTGGTCCGGCTCGGCACAGGTGGAGTGGTTCCTGCGGCTGCGCCAAGAGCGCGACAACATCCGCGCCGCGCTCGACTACTGCCTCGCCGGGCCGGACCCCGAGGCCGTACGCGACGGACTGCGCATGATCTCGTCGCTGTGGTTCATGTGGGCGGCCTGCGGCTTCGCCCGCGAGGGACGGGTGCTGCTCGACCGCGCCATCGCCGCCGCCAAGCAGCCGAGCCCGGAGAAGTGCAAGGCCCTGTGGGTGCTCTCCTACGTGCTCAGCGCCCAGGGGGACGTGCCCGGCGCGATCGAGGCGGCCGAGCGCTGCAAGACCGAGGCGCTGCTCGTCGGCGACCACAGCGCGGTCATCCTGGCCACCAAGATGCTCGGCACGGCGGCGCTGCTCCAGGGCGACCTGACCAAGGCGCAGGCCTACCTCGGCGTGGCGATCGAGCTGCACCAGGGCCCCAGGGAGCTCAACCCCGGCCTGCTGCCCGCGATCGTCGAGCAGTCCATGGTGCTCAACTACCAGGGCCGCCACGCCGACTCCGAGGAACTGCTGAACGACTGCCGGCGGCTGTGCCTGGAGCGCGGCGAGCTGTGGCTGCGCTCGTACGCGGCCTGGGCCACCGCGCTCACCCAGCGGGCCGCGGGCCGCATCGAGGAGGCCGTGGCCAACGCCAAGGACTCGCTGCGCATCAAGCGCCTGCTGCACGACGTCCTCGGCGTCCTGATCGCCATGAACACGCTCGCCGCCCTCGCGATGGACGAGTCCCGCGCCGAGCGCGCCGCCATCCTCCTCGGCGCGAGCGAGGCGAACTGGCGCCGCTTCGGCGGCCTCCCCCAGCTCGGCGCGCCCATCCTCTCCAACGACCACGACCGCTGCGTCAAGGAGTGCCAGAAGTCCCTGGGCGAGGACGCGTACCAGAGGGCCTTCGACGACGGCGCCCGCATGAACCTCGACGAGGCGATCGCCTTCGCCATCGACGACCTCCCGCCGCACCCCACCGGCCGCCACGCCCGCCTCTGAACGCGGCCCCCACCCTGTCCGCGTCACTGGATCCGTCACGGGAGCCTTTAGGGGAGCGACGTGTAGCGGGAGCTGGTGAGGGAGTAGGTGATGTGGCCGCTCACCCAGTGCTCAAGGCCGCGCACGTAGGTGAGCACGCCGGGCGGGGCCCAGGCGCGTACGGCGGCGTCGAGCTCGACCATGCGGGCGATGGCGCGGTTGTGCATGAGCGCGACCTCGTCAACCGCCTCGCGTACGGAGCGGTCCCGATGCGTCATCAGAACGGTGATCAGGTTGTGCCGGGCGTGATCGTGCCGCCGCTCCTTGGCGTAGGAGAAGATGTCGTTGTCCCACACCACCAGGTCGCTGCAGAGCTGGGTGAGTTCGCGCACCTGCGGATGCAGCCACTGCTCGGGGGTGAGGTGGAAGCGTCCGGCGACGTCGATCAGCGAGAGCACCGGCCCCATCGCCCCCGTACGGCGGCGCATGAAGATGTAGTCCTCGGGAGTGGGGATGACGTCGGCCTCGCGGTTGGCCGCCTCCCACACCTGGGCGAAGACGTAGTCCCGGGTGGCGGTGCACCAGCGATCGACCTGCTCGGGGCGGGCGCTCGCGGCGATGCGGCCCTTGAGTTCGAGCAGCATGCGGGCGAAGGGGGTGCGGACCTGTTCCGGAGGTCGCGGGTCGTCGAGCACGCGCAGCAGATCGGGCAGCGCGCGCACGATGAGGCCGGGGCTGCGGCTGAGGCGCTCGGACTCGCAGAAGCAGTCGTCGAAGGCGAACAGCCAGGTGCACCAGTCCATGACGAGGCGGAGCATGTCCGGATCCGCCCGCGGATAGGCGCGGGCCGCGAGCCGCCCGTACCGTGCACGCCGGTACCGCTCCACCGTCGCGGCGTCGGGAAGCATGCCGGACGCGCAGAGCCAGGCGAAGCTGTCGCGTTCGGCCTCCTCGACGTGCGGATTCAGCTCGCTGGGGAAGGGACAGGGCAGGGCGGGGACAGGCGTCGAAAAGGATTCGTACCCAGACGTGACTGCCATCAGCTAATAATGACCGTTGACCGGCTTCATGGCCAAAACACCACCCGTGGGGTGGCATGCCGGGTCGGTCACCGGGCTGATCATCGGGCTGGCCACCGGGTTGGTCACCGGGTTGGTCACCGGGTTGGTCACCGTGACCGTCAACCGCCCGAACTCCGGATCCGACTGCACTCTTCCATGCTGCCACCGGCCGGACACCGATAGGGTTAAGGAATTCCTCAGGGCCGCCACAGGTTCACCCGGGAGAGACAGGCGGACCCCCCAAGCTCAACCGCTCAAGCCTGACCACTCTAAGCTGCACGACAAAGCAGTTTGCCTGAAGAAGGTAGGAAGGAACCAAGGTGTTCGACCCGACGGATCTTTACCGGCTCGATGGGGATGTTCCCGAGCTGAGCGATCCGGTGCTGCTCTACCACTTCGAGGGTTTTGTAGACGCCGGCGCAACGGGTCGCCTCGCCATGGCCCACCTGCTCAACAAGCTGGAGCACCGGGTCATCGTGACATTCGACCACGACCGCCTGCTCGACTATCGTTCCCGGCGGCCGATCATGATCTTCGATACCGACCGATGGGTGGACTGCGACGAACCCAGGATCGTCCTGCACCTCGTCCACGACCTGGAGGGCACGCCGTTCCTGGTGCTGACCGGCCCGGAGCCGGACCGGGAGTGGGAGCTGTTCGCCAAGGCGGTGCGCTCCGTCGCCGACCGCCTGGGCGTCGCCCGCCTGGTGACGGCGCACGGCATCCCGATGGCCGTCCCGCACACCCGCCCGCTCGGCCTCACCCCGCACGGCAGCAAGCCCGAGCTGCTGAAGGACGTGGCGGGTCCCGGCGTCAGCCCGTTCGGCCGCGTCCAGGTCCCCGCAAGCATCGCCTCCCTCATCGAGTACCGCCTCGGCTTGGCGGGCTACGACGCCGTCGGCTACTCCGTCCATGTCCCCCACTACCTCGCCCAGGCCGAGTACCCGCAGGCCGCCGTCACCGCGCTGGACGCCATCAGCCTCAGCACCGGCCTGATCTTCCCCATGGACGAGCTGCGCGCCGCCGCCGACACCACCACCGCCGAGATCCAGGAGCAGATCGAGGCCTCCGAGGAGCTCTCCACCGCGATCAAGGGACTCGAACAGCAGTACGACGCCTTCACCACGGGCGCCCAGCGCGAGAACCTCATGGCCGAGAACATCCCGATGCCCACCGGCGACGAGCTCGCCGCCCAGTTCGAGCGCTTCCTGGCCGAGCGCGACGAACGCGACACCTGACCCGACCGGCCACCCGCCGCATCTCGTACCCGGCATCACGTACCCGGCCTGCCCCTCCGGTCGCACCCCGGCCGGGCAGGCGCGCGTGCCGCAGCACTCGGGTATGGCCGTCCATCGCACGGCGAGGCGGACGGCGACCGGGATAGTCGACCGGGTTAGGCGACCGGGTTAGGCGACCGGGTCAGTCGAGCAGGCGGGAGCGGAGGGCGCGGTGGTCCTCCTCGGTCCAGCCGTGGGCGGTGAGCCAGCCCGTGGCCCCGCCGAATCGGGTGTCGAGGGATTCGAGGAACCGGGCCATGTACTCGGGTCGCGGCATGTGGGTGTCGGCGGGACGGGAGTCCAGGTCCGCCCGATAGGTGTCGCTGGCGCGCAGGCGGGCCAGGATCTGTTCCAGGCGCTCGCCGGTGGCGACGTAGTCGGCGATGATCGCCTCGCGGGTGACGCCGGCCACCTCCAGGGCGAGCGCCGACAGCACCCCCGTACGGTCCTTGCCCGCGGCGCAGTGCACGATCGCCGCGCCGTCGGGGCGGGCGAGGACCCGCAGGGCGGCGATCACCGAGTCGGGCCGGTCGCGCAGGTAGGCGTAGTAGTAGCCGGTGACCCGCAGCTCGGCGAGGTCCTCCTCGCTGCGCTCACCGCGCCAGGGCAACACGCGCTCCCCGTCGATGGCCGGGCCGGTGTCGGCCTCGACATCGGTGAACCTGCCGCCCTCGGCGAACAGGGTGTGGTGGTGCAGGGTGACCTCGCCGACCCTGGCGAGCGGGCCCGGCCCCTCCAGCTCCACCTCCGGGTAGGAACGGAGATCGACCACATTGCGAAGCTTCAACTCGCCGACGAGGCGCTTGACGTCGTCGCCGGTCAGCCCCTGCAGGTTGTCCGCCCGGAGTATTCGCCCGAATCGCGTTAATTGGCCGTCAACCGTGGGAAGTCCACCCAGATCACGTACGTTGACCGCACCTTGAAGAACTATCCACCGCTGTAGTTCGTTGCTCACTTATATGAGCCTATAGGTCGGTGTATGGCGACAAGTGAACGGCGTGGGACTGGGAGGTCAGGTGCACGCTAACCAACTCCCCCGGCTGGCGCTCGATCCGGCGCTGCCCGAACCGATGGCCCAGCTCATGCGCACCCACCCGCATCTGCTGCGCATGGTCCGCTCGGGATGGAAGCCGCGCCCCTTCTGGCCGATGCGCATGCCCCTGCTCGCCCGTACTGCGGGGCTGCTCATGATCGTCACCAGCCTGCTCATCCTGCCGGTGGTGGCCGTCGACGGAGGCGACGGCGTCAACCTGGACGACATCGCCCGCGCGCTCACCATCGGGCTGATCTTCGCGGGCGGCTTCTTCGCCCTCGGCTCGGCGGCCGAGCTGCTGCCGAGCCTGTCCCAGGTGAAGGTGAACCGCTGCCTGCGCTACGCCTACGAGCACCCGAACAGCTTCGTGCTCCCCGAGGATCTCGACGCCTGGACCGCTCCGCTGTTACGACGCGCCCAGGACGCCGCCGACGCCGTCCTGATGTCGCAGATCAACCGCAGGGGCATGATGGACGGCACGCTCAACTCCATCCGGCTGCGCGACGAGACCTGGCAGATCGCCCGCCGCCTCGCCGAGCTGACCGAGGTCGCCGCCGACTACACCGCGATCGTCGGCAAGGACATCCCGGAGGAGTTCGCCGAGGCCTACCGCCCCTACGACGAGACGCTGCGCACCTCCTACGCCTCCCTCACCGCCCGCGTCGAGGCGCTGGAGGACTACGCCGAGAAGGTACGCCGCGCCGACCGGCATCTTGAGGTCTACCGCAACGTGGAGCGGCTGCGCGAGCACACCCCCCGCTTCGAGAAGCTCCGCGCCGAGCTCGTCGATGACCACCTGGCCCGCCCGGGGACCCGGGAACTCGGCATCGAGATCGACGAGGTCGAACGCCAGCTCCAGGAGAGCATCGAGGACGCCCGCCAGGCCGCGAGCTACCTGCTGGACCCCGTCCCCTCGTCCGCCGTCCCCCCGCCGCGGCCCGCGACCGAGCCCCTGGCGAAGCCCGCCGTCGAGCCCACGGCCGAACCCCACATCGAGCCCCACGTCGAGCCCCACATCGAATCCGCGTCCGGGCCCGACCCCGCCCCGCACAACGGCCACCAGGTGGCCGGCCCCACCACGGGACTCTCCGCCACGCCTCTCGGCGCGCAGAACGGCCGCCCGGCGGTCTCCTCGTCCGAACCCGCACCGGACTCCCCCGTGGCCGCGCCCGGCGAAGAGTGACCGGCGACGCTTACGTCCCGGCCCTATCGGACTCTCAGGACGAAGCGCCGCTGTTCGGAATCACCTGGGCGGCCTCGTCAACGGGCGTCGGATCCCACGCGCCCGCGCCACCCCCGGGCCGTACGGTGTTCACCCAGGCGGAGCCGCCGTCCACCGACAGCACCTCCCCGTTCACGTACGAGGCGTCGTCGCTGAGCAGGAAGGCGACGGCCGCGGCGACCTCGTCGGGGGTCCCGGTGCGCCGCTGCGGCACGGTGGTCCCGCGCCGCAGGATGTCGCCCCCCGCGCCCGCGACGCCGCCCGATCCGCTGAACAGCCCGGTCGGCACCAGGCCCGGCGCGACCGCGTTCACCCGCACGCCCTGCGGCCCGCCGTACATGGCCGCGCCGCGCATGACGCCGAGCACGCCGTGTTTGGACGACTCGTACGGCAGCAGATCGTGGCTGCCGCGCAGGGAGGCGATGGACGCGGTGATCACGATGGCGCCGCCGCTCCCCTGCCGGGCGTACTGCCGGAAAGCACCCCGGACGCCGAGGAACGTGCCGCGCAGGTTGACGGCGACGACGCGATCGAAGTCCGCAAGGGTGATGTCGGGTAGGCGGTCGAAGGTGCCGACGATGCCCGCGTTCAAATGGTGCAGGTCGATGCGGCCGAACCGCTCCACGGCCGCGGCGAGGTAGGCCTCGGTGTCCTCCTCGCTGGACACGTCGGCGCGGACCGCGAGCGCGGGGCCGGGCAGCTTCTCGGCGACGGCCCGCGCGGCGTCCTCGGCGACGTCGACCAGGACGACCGACGCGCCCTCGTGCGACAGCCGGGTGGCGGTGGCCGCGCCGATGCCCGATCCCGCGCCGGTCACCACGGCGACCGCGTTCTCGAATCTCCTGCTCACGGCATTCTCCTCGGACGGCATGGGGGTCATCGGTTGCGGTAGACGAGCGCGAATCGCGGCAGCGTACGGCACATCAGGTAGTAGACGAAGTGGGTACGCGGCCACTGGGTGACGTTCGCCCCGGACGGCGAGTGGTAGTAGTTGTGGCAGCCCGAGTCCATCGCCGAGGCGTGCGCGGCGAGCTGGCGGTCCAGCCAGCGCACGTGCCGCTCCAGCGCGCGGGGGTGGGTGTCGACCAGCTTGGCGCGCTTGCGCAGCACCGTGCGGATGGCCCGCACCGCGATCTCCGCCTGGCGTTCGAGCTGGGCGATGATGGAGAAACCGCCGTTGGTGTTCGGGCCGTACAGGATGAAGAAGTTGGGGAAGCCGGGGACGGTGGTGCCGAGCAGGGCGCGCGGCCGGTCGCCCCAGTAGTCCTGGATGCTCTTCCCGTTGCGCCCGATCACGGTGAACTGGGACAGGAACCGGGTCGGCTGGAACCCGGTGCTCAGGATGAGGACGTCGGCCTCGTGCTCGACGCCGCGCACGTCGACCACGCCCTTGGGGGTGACCTCCTTGACCGCGTGCGGGACCAGCTCGACGTTCGGGCGGTTCAGGGCGGGATAGTAGTTGCTCGCATAGATCGGGCGTTTGCATCCCCACGGGTACGACGGGGTCACCGCCTGACGGGTCGCCGGATCCTTGATGGTGTCGGCGATGTAGCGCAGGCACAGCTCGCGCATCCGTTGCTGCTCGCGTCCCTTCAGGTCATACGCCTTGAAGCGGCGGGCCGAGCCGAGGAACAGCCTGAGCCGGTAGAGCCTGCGCAGCAGCGGGTAGCGCCGGAAGCGCGCCCGCTCGGCGGGGGTGAAGTCGCGTTCGCCCTTCGGCTCCACCCACCCGGGCTCGCGCTGGAACACCTGGAGCCGCTCGACGTGCGGCGCGATCGCGGGCACGACCTGCACGGCGGTGGAGCCGGTGCCGACGATCGCGACGCGCTTGCCGGTCAGATCCACCTTCTCGTCCCAGCGCGAGGTGTGGAAGCACGGTCCCTCGAAGTCGTCCAGGCCGGGCCAGGACGGGTAGTTCGGGACGTTCAGCAGGCCGACGGCGCTGATGACGAAGCGGAAGCGGCGTTCGACGCCGTCGTCGGTCCGCACCAGGTAGGACCCGGCCTCGTGGTCCCAGGTGACCGACTCCACGCCGACGCCGAACCGGAAGTGGGGGCGCAGGTGGAAGCGGTCGAGCACGGACTCGGCGTACTGCTGGAGCTCCGGCTGGGTGGCGTGGGTGCGGGGCCAGTCGTGGGGGGCGAAGGAGAAGGAATAGGCGTGGGAGGGGATGTCCACCTCGCAACCGGGGTAGCGGTTGTCCCACCAGGTGCCCCCCGGACCCGGCGACCGTTCGAAGACGGTGAAGTTGGAGATCCCGGCCTTCCGCAGCTTGACGGCGGCGGCGATGCCGCCGAAGCCGCCGCCGATGATGGCGACCGTTCGGGTCTCCGGCGGGGATGCGGACATGAAACTCCTTCGTACGGTTTTCTGCGTTCAGCGTCTGCGGTCGGCGTCCGCGGTCGGCGAATGCGGTCGGCGTCCGCGTTCAGCCGGGTTCAGCCGGGTTCAGCCGGGTTCAGCCGGGTTCAGCCGGCGTTGTCGGGCGGCAGGACGCCGAAGACGGCGAGCTGCGTGGCGGTCATCTCGTAGTAGCCGATGAGCACGGTGATCTCGAACAGTCCCCGCGCCCCGAGCAGGGCGACGGCCCGCTCATAGGTCGCGTCGTCCAGGTCGCCCGATTCGATCAGGGTCCGGGCGACCTCGAACGCGACGCGTTCGCTCTCGTCGGTGAGGCCCGGGTCGCGGCCCGCGCACAGCTCCTCGATCTCCTCGGCGGTCATCCCCGCCAGGGGGGCGGTGAGCCGGTGGGCGTACTTCTCGTACGGGCTGTCGCGGTGGGCGGCGACCAGGAAGGTCACGATCTCGCGGATCCGGTGACTGATCGACAAGTCGAACCTGATGGCCGCGCCGAGCAACTCGAACGCCTCGCCGACCGGCGGGCTGAGCAGCCAGGCGTTGGTGGGGCCCTCCAGCCGTCCGCGCTCGTCCACGAGCGGGTACGGCTGGGGCTTGCCGACGCGCCGGCCGCCCACGATCCGGTCGTAGATCTTCCGCTGGGCGGCGTCGAGGTCGGCCACCTCGAAGCGTTCGAGCCTCGTGGCCCGCCCGCTCACTGGTCGGCCTCCGGCGGCATCGGGTACTCGTCGGCGTTCAGCACCCAGCCGTCCATCTTCGAGAAGTCGAGCCTGGGCGGGGAGAAGATGTCGATCAGGTGGTTGGTGCCCGGCGCGATCGCCTGGCTGGTGTGCAGCGCCGGGGGCGGGATCACGGTCAGGGAGGGGCTGTCGCACCGCTCGTGCTGGTCCTCGCGCCACTCGCTCAGGTCGGTCGTCCACGGCCAGCGCAGGTGGTGGATGTACTCGCCCTCCAGGACGAGGGAGCACTGCTCGAAGTCGGCGTGGGTGTGCGGCGACATGCGGGTGGTGTCGCGCGGCCCGGTACGCGGGTCGATGTAGTTGACCATGAAGGTCGAGGAGCGGAAGAGCCGGAACGGCGGCTCGGCGAGGGCGGGCACGGTCAGGTCGTAGGTGCGCAGGCGGAAGCCGCCGACCGGGTCCGGCCAGGCGACCAGGGGCGCGACGTGCGGGTGGGGCTCCCGGTAGGAGGCCTCGTTGGCCGCGCGGACCGACGGGGGCGCGCTGCGCACGGTGAAGAGCGTGACGACGCGGCCGTGGCCGCTGAGCCGGACCGTGCCCTCCTCCGGCGGCACGAAGGTGAGGGTCTTCCCGGCGATCTCGGTGGTCTCCTCCCCCAGCGTGATCCGCGCGGTGACGGTGTCGTCCGGCAGCAGCACCGCGCACTCGTCGGCGTACTCGCCGACCTTGCCCGGCAGGGCGAAGCCGGTCTCGCCGGCCAGCGCCGTGTAGCCGATGATCAGGTGCTGGCTGCGGCCGTACCAGGTACGGCTCTCGCCGTCGGTGACGGAGGGGGGCAGCGCGTAGAACTTGACGTGCTCGGCGTCCGCGACCGGGCCGGGCTTGGTGACGGTGGCGCTCGATCCCGGCAGCTTGGAGCGCGCGTCGCTCGGATCGTAGGGCATGGGTTGTCTCCTTGGATGACGGCCCCAGCGACCGGTTCCGGTGACCGGACCGGTGGTCGGCTCGGGCCGCGGCTCAGGCGGCCGGCCCGTGCCGCGTACCGACGCTGGGTGCTTAAGGTGGAGGTCAGAGGGGCTAAGGGCGGAAGGTGAGGGGCCTTCAGCCCTCGGCGCGCAGCGGCAGGGTGCCGGCGGCCCGGCGGATCTCGGCCGCAGCCGTCCCGAAGATGGTCGCGTCGTTGCTGATCATGACGTAGGAGTAGCCGCGCTCGACGGCCGCGCGGGCGGCGGCCGCGTCGCGGACCGCGGTGCCGACGGGCAGGTCGCGGGCCTTGGCCAGGCCGAGCAGGCGGTCGACGTGCTTGCGCAGGTCGGGGTCGTCGGCGGGGAGGCCGGTGGAGAGGGTCAGGTCGCCCATGCCGACGAACACCGCGTTGAGGCCGGGGGTGTCGAGGATCGCCTCGGCGTCCTCCAGCGCGCCCATGTCCTCGATCTGCGGGATGCGCAGGGTCTCCTCGTTGCCGCGCCGGACGTAGTCGGCGGTGACGTCCAGGCCCCAGGCGCCGGCGCGCGAGGTGGTGCCGAGGCCCCGGGTGCCGAGCGGCGGGAAGAGCATGCCGCCGATCGCCCGCTCGGCGTCGGCCCTCCCGGTGACGTGCGGGACCAGGATGCCGTCGACGCCCATGTCGAGCACGCGCTGCAGGTGGCTGCCGCCCGCGTCGGGCACCCGTACCAGGACGTGCACGCCGAGCCCCTGCGCGACCACGGTCGCCCGGTACGCCGACTCCAGGCTGAGCGGGCTGTGCTCCATGTCGATCACGATGAAGTCGAACCCCGCGCGGGCGAGGAGCTCGACCGTCTCCAGTGCCGGGATCTTCACCCAAGTGCCGACCAGACACCGGTCGGCGTCGCGGATCCGTTCGAGCATGCGCATCGGGGAGCCTCCTGCCGGGAGATGCGTCGTTCTGTAATCCAGGATGTCCGTCCCGCTCACCGGGATGGGGACACCGTAGGCACCTCCGATTCACCACGTCAATAGCGCCGCGTGCACGGAAACTTTGCACGCTGGAAATGCGGCTGAAACCTTGACTAACCCGGAAGGGCCTGGTCTACAGTCCCGCGTATCGAATTAGCGGACGGCCGACCCGCACTGCGGGACGAAAGGAGGGACGCCGCACAGTGGCATCCCACGGCGAACCCAGAAGCCTGGACATTCCCAGCGGCGACATCCAGGTGGTGGCGCGGGTCGTGCAGCTGCTCCGGCTGCTCGGCGAGGCCGGCAGCATCGACATCGTGTCGGCGGCGCAGGAGCTGGGGGTCGGCAAGTCGACGGCCCACCGCTACCTCGCCTCGATGGAGAACCACGGTCTCCTGCAGCGCAGGGACCGGAACCGATACGAGTTCGGCACGCTGCTTGCCGAGCTCGGCACCATGGCGTTGTCGCGTCTCGGGGTGGTCAACCTGGCCCGTCCGATCATGGAGCGGGTCAGCAACCGGGTCCGGCACACGGTCGTCCTCACCATCTGGAACGGCCGCGCGCCGGTGGTCGCCCAGGTGCACGAGGACAGCAGCCGGACCGCCCACGTCTCCATAAGGGTCGGCAGCACGCTGCGGCCCGGGACCGCGCAGGACATCATCTTCCGCGCGTTCCAGAAGGAGTCGTTCAACCTCCGGTACCGGGACGCCCCGGGCGATTTCCTCCCGGGACTGGAGGACGAGCTGGCCGAGGTACGCCGGACCGGGGTGGCGATCCGGTCCAGCGCGTCCGAGGGCGTGCGGGCGGTCGGGGTGCCGGTCCGGGACCCGGAAGGGATGGTGATCGCCGCCCTGGCCGTGGTCGGGGTGACCTCCCTGGTTCCCGACGACGAGGACAGCGACGTCGTGATGGTCCTGCGCGAGGGCGCGCAGGCGATCACACAGGCCCTGCGCTCTTCACGGGAGGGCGCGGGCGAGTAACGCGGAAGCCGTAGCGGCCTATTCGGGTGGAGGGCGAGACGGTCCGAGCGGCACGGATGGCGGGGGACCCGAAATCGCGCGTCGTGCAGGTGACGCACGGCGAGCAGTGCGAAGAGAGGCAGAAATATGAGGAACAAGCGTCTTCCCGCCTTGTTGGCCGGTGCGCTCCTCGTCGCGACGGCGGCCTGTGGCGGTGGCGGCGGTGGTGGCGGTGGCTCCGCCTCCACCGAGAAGGTCCTGACCTGGGCGAGCACCGGAGGTCAGTTCCAGGAGGACGAGAAGAAGGGCCTGCAGGAGCCCTTCACCGCTAAGACCGGTACGAAGTTCGTCAACGTCAGCCCGGCGGAGCCGGCCCAGGTCAAGGCCATGGTCGCCGCCGGCAACACCACGTGGGACCTGGCCAACATGAGCTGGATCTACGCCGGCGCGTACTGCGGCCAGCTCTTCGAGAAGCTGGACACGCCACTCATCGACCGCAGCAAGTTCCCCCCGGGGACGACGCACGACTGCTTCGTCCCCACCTATCGTTACGCGAACGTCTTCAGCTACAACGCCGACGACTATCCGAAGGATCCGCCCACCAAGATCGAGGACTTCTTCGACACGAAGCGGTTCCCGGGCAAGCGGATCGTGCAGGACTACCCCAAGAACGGCCTGCTTGAGGCGGCGCTGATCGCCGACGGCGTGCCGATCGACAAGATCTACCCCCTCGACGTCGACCGGGCCTTCCGGAAACTCGACACGATCAAGGATTCGCTGATCTTCGCGCCCAGCTACGGCGCGGTGCAGCAGATGCTGGTGGACCGGCAGGCCTCGATGGTGATGACGGTGACCGCCCGGTCGATCGTGACCAAGCAGAGCGGCGCGAACCTCAAGCCGGTCTGGGACTTCACCACCACCGACATCGGCGCGCTGGTCATCCCCAAGGGCGCCCCGCACAAGGAGCTGGCCTTCCAGGCGCTGGCGTTCGTCACCGAGCCGGAGCAGGCCCGCGCGTACGCCCAGCTCACCGGGATCGCCCCCGCCCGCCCGGACGTGGACATCTCAACCATCAAGTACACGGACGTGCAGAAGGAGTTCAATGCGTTCCTGCCGGACCGCGGCCGGCTCCTTGAGCAGAACAAGGAGTGGTGGATCAAGAACACCGACGCTCTCGTCGAGCGTTGGACGCGCTGGAAGGTCAGCTAGCCGATGACGGCCGAAGCGGTCGCCTCCCCTCAGGGTGCCGCACCGCCGCAGCCCGGCCCCGACCGGCGACGCGTGTTGTCGCCGGCCGGGCGCCGGCGCGCGGCGGGGCTGCTGCTCCTGCTGCCCGCCCTGATCGCGCTGACGGTGTTCTTCGTGCTGCCGCTGGTGAGCATCGTCGTCGACAGCTTCGTCGACCCGGATCCGACCCTGGAGAACTACGCCCAACTGTTCACCGACGGCTACACGCTGCGGGTGCTGGGCCGGACGCTGGTGGTCGCGCTGGTGGTCACCGTGGCGGGGGTGGTGTTCGCCTACCCCTACACGTACATGATGACCCTGGCCGGGCCGACGACCCGCGCGGTGATGGTGACGGTCGTGCTGGTGCCGTTCTGGACCAGCATGCTGGCGCGCAACTTCGCGTGGATGGTCCTGATGCAGGACGGCGGAGTGGTGCAGGGGGCCCTCGGCCTGGTGGGGCTGGGCGGCACGCGACTGCTCGGCACCACCTTCGCCGTGACGGTCTCGATGACCCAGGTGCTGCTGCCGTTCATGGTGCTGCCGATGTACAGCGTCATGCAGCAGATCGACCGGCGGCTGCTGCTCGCCGGGCAGAGCCTCGGCGCCGGCCGGCTGTCCTCCTTCTGGAAGGTGTACTTCCCGCTGTCGCTGCCGGGCGTGGTCGCCGGCGCCTCGCTCGGGTTCGTCCTGGCGCTCGGCTTCTACGTCACCCCGGCCCTGCTCGGCTCGCCGCAGAACGCGCTGATCGCGCAGGTGATCAGCACCCGCACCCGGGATCTGCTGGACTTCGGCGGCGGCGGCGCGATGGGAGTGTTCATGCTGGTCGTCACGCTCGCCGTGCTCGCCGCCAGCCGCGCGCTCACCGGGCGGGGCACGGCGGTCAGCGCGGGACAGGCGCTGCCGGGAGGGAACGAGCGATGAACGCACGACCCTGGCTGAAGATCGTCGCGGTGCTCATCGGGCTCTTCCTGACGGTGCCGACGATGATCGTCATACCGATGAGCTTCTCGGCGTCCTCCACCTTCCGGTTCCCGCCGACCGAGTGGTCGCTGAAGTGGTACGAGAGCCTGTTCACCTCCCCGCAGTGGACGGACGCGATCCTGAACTCCCTGCAGGTCGGGCTGATCGCGGCGGGCCTGGCCACCGTGCTCGGCACCGCCGCGGCGATCGGGCTGAGCCGGCTGAGCGAGCGGGTGCGGGGCCTGGCCACCGGGTTCCTGCTGTCGCCGATCATCATCCCGAACATCCTGATCGCCCTGGTGATCTTCACGGCGTTCCTGCGGGCCGGGCTGACCGGCAGCCTGTTCGGCATCGCGCTCGCGCACACGGCGCTGGCCCTGCCGTACGTGGTGATCGCGGTGACCACCCGGCTGCAGGGCATGAACCCGGCCCTCGGGACGGCGGGCAGCAGCCTCGGCGCCAGGCCGTGGTCGGTGTTCCGGAAGATCACCCTGCCGCTGGCGCTGCCGGGCGTGCTCTCCGGCGCGGTGCTGGCGTTCGTCATCTCCTTCGACGAGGTCGTGATCGCGCTGTTCCTGCAGTCGCCCACGGCCACGACCCTCCCCGTCCTGATGTTCAACAGCGTGACCGTGCAGATCGACCCGACCATCTCGGCGGCGTCGAGCGTCACGGTCCTGGTGGTGAGCGTGCCCATCCTGCTCGCCCAGATGATCGGCGTGCGCCGAGCCAAGAGAGAGAGGCAGCGATGACCCCTCCCGCGACCGACGGCGGGCGCATCGAGCTCACGGACCTGTGCAAGAGGTACGGCGCGGGCCCGCTCGTCGTGGACCACGTGACCATCGACATCGCCTCGGGCGAATTCCTGACGCTGCTGGGACCCAGCGGCTCCGGCAAGACCACCACGCTCAACATGATCGCCGGGTTCACCGAGGTCACCTCGGGGCACATCCGGCTCGCCGGGAAGGACATCTCACTGCTTCCGCCGTACAAGCGGAACTTCGGGATGGTCTTCCAGAACTACGCGCTCTTCCCGCACATGACGGTGGCGCAGAACATCGCCTTCCCGCTGCGGGAGCGCAAGGCGCCCAAGGCGGAGATCGAGCGGCGGGTCGGCGAGGTGCTCGAGCTCGTCGATCTCGCGGGCCTCGGGCGACGGCGGCCCGACGAGCTGTCCGGCGGGCAGCAGCAGCGCGTCGCGCTGGCGCGGGCGGTGGTGTTCTCGCCGAGCGTGTTGCTGCTCGACGAGCCGCTGAGCGCGCTCGACCGCAAGCTGCGGCAGAACCTCCAGCAGGAGATCAAGCGGCTGCACGAGGAGCTGGGGCTCACGTTCGTGTTCGTCACCCACGACCAGGACGAGGCGATGGCGCTGTCGGACCGCATCGCCGTGTTCAACAAGGGGCGAATCGAGCGGATCGGCAGCCCAGCCGACCTGTACCGCGACCCCGGCACCCGGTTCACCGCCCGGTTCCTCGGCGAGTCGAACCTCTTCGACGGGCGGCTGCACGCCGACGGCGTCTACGAGTGGGGCGACCACAAGTGGGCGGTGCGCGTGGCCGAGGGCACGCCGGAGGACCGCGACCTGGTGGTGCGGCCCGAGCGGCTGCGCATCGCCGCCACGGCGGCCGAGGTGCCGCCCGGCGCGAACCAGGCGCCCGCGACCGTGACCGGGCTGTCCTTCCAGGGCACCCACCAGCGCATCGACCTCGACTACGGCGGCGGGGTCCTCGGCTGCGCGGTCGTCTCGCCCGACGAGGCCGACGGCCTGCGGCCCGGCGGCCGGGTCATCGCCCACTGGGATCCCGCCCACCAGGCGCTGGTGACCAGGGACTGACGGCCTTTTCAGCACTTACCAGGACCTAACAGGACCTAACACCTACCAGAGAACGATCTGGGACCGATCGGGGGACCGACCCGGGACCCGGCGAACAGCAAGAATCAGGAGAACGAACGCATGGCCATCGCGGCCCCATCACTGCTCGACCCCGAACTCGACGGCGACCGGCACACTCCCGACCCGGAGGCCGACGCACTGCTCGTGGGCAGCGTCGACCTGCACCAGCACCCCGGCCCCAGCCCGTTCCCCCGGCGCATGAGCATCCTCGACGCGGCCCGTGACGCGGCCGGCGCCGGGTTCCGCGCCATCGTCGCCAAGTCGCACCACCACAGCATGGTCACCGACATCCTCGCGCTCGGCCCGGCCGGGCTCGACGACCTGCCGGTGGCCGTACGCGGCGGCGTCGCGCTCAACGACCAGGTCGGCGGCCTCAACCCGTACGCGGTCGAGATGGCCCTGCGGATGGGCGGCAGGGTGGTGTGGTTCCCCACCCTGTCGTCCACCACGCACATCGAGCACCACCGGCATCACGACACCGGGTTCCCGACCTCGACCGTCCAGCTCCGCGACAACACCCCGATCACGATCCTCGGCGAGGACGGCGAGGTGCTGCCCGAGGTGCGGGACATCCTGTCCGTCATCGCGGCCGAGAACGCCGTGCTGACCTGCGGCCACCTGGGCGTCAAGGAGACCACCGCGCTGATCGGCGCGGCGCGGCGGGAGGGCGTGGAGCGCATCCTGGTCAACCACCCCTGCTTCGTCGTCGAGGCGTCCAGCGAGCAGGTCGGCGAGTGGGCCCGGCAGGGCGTGCACATCGAGCACTGCCTGGTGATGTACTTCGGCCGGCCGGGCCGCCGCAGGGACCTCGGGGAGCTGCTCGCCTTCATCAAGGCCGCCGGTCCGGAGCTGACCGTGCTGTCCTCCGACTCCGGGCAGAAGCACAACCCGCTTCCGGTGACGCTCTTCCGGCGCGGGGCGCGCGGCCTGCTCGACGCCGGCCTGCCCGAGGACGACATCCGCCGCATGCTCGGCGACAACGCGGCGGGGCTCCTGTTCCCATGAGCACCGTCCCGTCCGTTCCGAACGGCGCGACCTGCGCGACCTACGAGGTGCTCGCGATCCGGTTCGCCGCCCGCGCCACCACCCGCTCCAGCCTGTTCCTCAACCACCACGTGTACGGCCCCGACGGGCCGATGGACATGGACTTCTTCCTGTGGGTGGCCCGCAACCGGGAGCGGACCGTCATCATCGACACCGGGTACGGCCAGGCGGCCCGCCAGACCACCCGGCTGCCGCGCACCGAGCTGGCCGAGCCGGTGGCCGCGCTCGCCGGCCTGGGCGTCCACCCGCAGGACGCGCCGATGATCATCGCCACGCACGCGCACTACGACCACATCGGCAACCTCACCGCGTTCCCCCGCTCGGAGATCGTCATCGGCCGGGCCGAGTTCGACTTCTGGACCGGCCCGTACGCCACGCGGCAACTGTTCGCGCACACCACCGAGCCCGGCGACCTCGCCCACCTGGTGGAGATCCGCGACCAGGGCCGGGCCACGTTCGTGGACCAGACCACCACCGTGGCCCCCGGCATCGAGGTGATCCCCGTGGGCGGGCACACCCCCGGCCAGCTCGTCGTCTCGATCGCCACCGCGACCGGCCGGGCCGTCCTCACCTCGGACGCCGCCCACTTCTACGAGGAGGTGGAGCTGGACCGGCCGTTCGCGTACCTGACCGACCTGATCGGCGTGTACCGGGCGTACGCGCTGCTGCGCGAGATGGCCGCCGAGCCGGACGTGGTGCTGGTGCCGGGGCACGATCCGGACGTGATGCGCCGGTTCCCCGTCGTCGACGGCGCCGACGGCCTGGTCGTCCGCATCGCGTGACCGCCCCGCACGCATACGAAGGAAGGAAGTGACAGCATGCCGGACCGGGAGGGAAGGTTCGCCGGGAAGGTGGCCGTCGTCACCGGCGGCGGCAGCGGGATCGGCGCGGCCACCGCGCTGCGGCTGTCCCGCGAGGGGGCGGACGTCGTGGTCGCCGACATCGACGGCGAGGCGGCGGCCAAGGTCGCGGGCGAGCTGCCGGGCCCGGCGGCGGCCGTCGCCGCCGACGTCTCCACCGTGGCGGGCGTGGACGCCTACATCCGCACGGCGCTGGACCGCTTCGGCCGCATCGACCTGCACCACCTCAACGCCGGGCTGCTCGGCACGATGGCGCCGCTGCCCGACGTCGAGCCCGCCGACTTCGACCACGTGATCGCGGTCAACCTGCGCGGCGTCTTCCTGGGGCTGCGCGCCGCGTTCCGTCGCTACCGGGAGCAGGAGAGCGGCGGGGCCGTCGTGGTGACCGCGTCGATCTCGTCCCTGCGCGGGGCCGCCGACCAGTTGCCGTACCAGACCTCCAAGCACGGCGTGCTCGGCCTGGTGCACGGCGCGGCCATGTACGGCGCGCCGCGCGGCATCCGGGTCAACGCCGTGGCCCCGGGCCTGATCCCGACCGGCATCTTCGCCGCGTCCGGCCTCGCCGACCGGGCGGCGACCCTGTCCCGCCGGGGCCGTACCGTGCCCATGCGCCGCGTCGGCACCGTGGACGAGATCGCCGGGGTCGTCGCCTTCCTGTTCAGCGACGACGCCTCGTACGTCACCGGCGAGGTCGTCTCCGCCGACGGCGGCGCGTTCATGGTCAACACGGTGGTCCGCTCCGGCGGCTCGGGCGCCTGGACCCCCGAGGACTGACCCCCGAGAACTGACCCCCGAGAACTGACCCCCGAGAACTGACCGCCCCCCGCGCCCGCGTCAGGCCGGGCCGCCGGGGTCCGCGGTCTCCTCGCCGCGCGGCAGGAGGCCCGGGTCGCGGGGGGCGAGCTCGGCGTCGGCGCGTTCCACGACCTGGCGGGCGCGGTCCATGCCGCCGGCGTTGCCGAGGCTGGTGTAGATGTCCAGGGCCCGGACGGCGTGGCGGCGGCCCTCGTGGGGGTCTCCGGCGTCGATGAGACAGGTGGCGAGGGCGCGCAGGCTGCGGGCCTGCCACCAGCGGTCGCCGAGTTCGGCGAAGTGGGCGGCGGCGAGGCGCAGCACGGAGATCGCCTCGGGGAGGCGTCCGCGGCGGCGCAGGGCGTAGCCCTCGGCGAGTTCGGAGCGGGCCACGCCCCAGGAGTCGCCGAGGCGTTCGAGCATCTGTTTGGCGTCCTGGACGTACAGGTGCTCCAGCAGGAGGTTCTGCGGGTCGCCGATGCCGCCGGCGGCGCGCAGGGCGCGGGCCTCCTCCCACTCCTCGTGGCGGTCGCGAAACGCCTTGATCGCGAATCTGAGCGCGTTTCCGGCGAGGATGTACTTGGCGGCGGCGCCCTGGCCGTCGCCGCGTTCGGACAGGACGCGGGCCTCGGCGGCGAGGACCTCGCCGAGGACACGCTGGGTCTGGGCCTCGGAGTAGCGGTTGCCGTCGCGCTGGAAGACGGCCAGGGCCCGCTCGACCAGCTCGCGGGCCTCGGCGTACGAGCGCTGGGCGAGCCGCAGCTCGGCGAGGTTGCGCTGGGTGCGGGCGAGCCACCAGGGGTCGTCGATCGCCTCGAACGCGCCGAGGGCGTCGAGCAGGTGGTTCTGGCCCCGGTCGAGGTTGCCGGAGTTGAACAGCGTCATGCCGATGCTGCGCATCGCCCGCGCCGCCCACCAGGTCTCGCCGAGCCGGTTGAAGATCTCCAGGGCGCGTTCGGCGTCGGCGCGGGCGCGTTCGGCGTTGCCGAGGTTGCCGACGACGACGGCCCGCTCCAGCAGGGCGATGCCGAGGGCGCGGTCGTCGCCCATGGCCTCGGCGGCCTGGTAGGTGATCTCGGCGACGCTGCGCCAGTCGGCCCAGAACGCCCGCATGGAGTGGCACAGCGAGCAGAACGCCCGGCCGATGCCCCACGCCTGCTCCCACATGCGCTGGTCGCGGGCGAGGTGGACGGCGGCGAGCAGGCCGAGCCGCTCGGCGGTGAACCAGTCGGAGGCCGGGGACCGCACGTCGCCGTCCGTCCGCTCCCCCACGTCCTCGGCGGGGCGCCGTACCACGCCGCGGCGGCTCCAGTCCTGGGGCCAGCGGTAGGTGGCGTACGCCTCGGCGCGGCGGCGGTAGCCGGACAGGAAACGCTCGATCGCGGCGCGGCGCGCCGGCTCGGGGTCTTCGCGCAGGGTCTGCTCGCGGGCGAACAGCCGGACCAGGTCGTGCAGCCGGTAGCGCATCTCGCCGGTGGCGTCGCGGCCGGAGGTCTCGGCGAGCTGGGTGTCCACCAGGGCCTCAAGCTGGTCGGCGCCGTCCAGTTGCGAGGTGTCGAGCAGTTCGCCTGCCGCCCACGCCCGCACGTCGGGGGCGGTGAGCAGGCCGAGCAGGCGCAGCAGCCGCCGCTGCAGGTCGGTGCAGGCGTCGTAGGACAGTTGCACCGAGGCGCGCACGCTCTTGTCGACCTGCGGGCCCAGTTCCAGGTGGTCGAGGCGGCGGCGCTCGTCGCGCAGGCGGTCGGCGAGCTCGCGCAGGCTCCAGCCGGGGCGGGTGGCGAGCCGGCCGCCGCAGATGCTGATCGCGAGGGGCAGGTGGCCGCAGAGCCGTACGATCTCCTGGGCGGACTCGACGTCGGCGGCGACACGCTCGTCGCCCGCCAGCCGGGCCAGCAGTTCGATGCCCTGGGCCTCGGTGAACGCGCCGAGCTGTATGTCGTAGTCGTTGCGCAGGAAAAGCGGGCGGCGCGAGGTGACGAGGACGGCGCAGCCGGGCTCGGGCGGAATCAGCGCCTGCACCTGGTCACCATTCTGCGCGTTATCCAGAAATATTAGGATTCGGCGGTCTTTGGTCCAGGTCCACCACAATTTCTGGAGTTCGCGCAGGCCGCCGGGGTCGGTGGTGAGGCGCACGCCGAGGGCGCGCAGGAAACCGGTGAGCACCTCCTCCGGCCGCACGTCCGCCGTCTCGTCCCCCGCCACGTCCCCCGCCACGTCCCCCGCGGTGCCGCGCAGGTCGAAGTAGAGCTGCCCGTCGGGGAAATCGCGGAGCACCTCGTGCGCGAACCGGGTGACAAGCGCCGACTTGCCCACCCCGCCCTGGCCGTAGACCGACACCACCAGCGGCGTCACCGGGGACCGGCGGCGCTGCGCCGCAGCGAACCGGTCCCGCAGCTCGGCGAGCACGTCCCCGCGCCCGGTGAAGTGGGCGATGCGCGGCGGAAGCTGCGCCGGAGGCGGCACGTCCTCACCGCCGGGCCGTACCGGCCGGCGTTCGCCGCCGCCCTGCAGCGAGGTCGCCCACGTGCCCACCCCGACCAGCAGCGAGGCGACCACGGTGATGGCGATGCGGACGGCCACCGGCAGGTCCCAGATGTCGATGGAGGTGAGCATGCTGGTCGCGACGGCCGTGATCGACCCGGCCGCGGCGGGCGCGGCCAACCGCGTCCGGCGAGAACCGGCGCGCTCGTCGTCTCCTCTCCGCTGCAACGCGGGCATGCGATCCTTTCGAAACGGGCCGCCTTATGCGGCTTCAGACGCTGCCTGTCGCTGTGCAATAGCTATGCAATGGATTCAACCAGACGAAAGCGATTTTCTCGGTGGGTTGCCGAAGCGACGGCCGAGGCCGCACGAGCTTCCGGTTCCCGCCGTCCACGGTGGCGGCGCGACACGCACGATCGACGCGCGCCGGGCGCGCGAGCATGGCCACGGCCGCGATCCGGTCCGGCGACTGCCGGGGCCGTACGAGCTTCCGGTTCCCGCCATCCACAGTGGCGGCGCGACACGCACGATCGACGCGCGCCGGGCGCGCGAGCATGGCCACGGCCGCGATCCGGTCCGGCGGCCGCCGTCGCCACGGCCGATGATCATCCCGGTGACGGTGAACGCGTCGCTCGACGCGGAGGACACGGCGAACGCCATGCGGCCGCGGGGTTTCGGCACGGCCCGGCGGGCGGACCTGGAGGCGGAAACCGGCCTTCGACCGGACCAATGACGCGTAATCGGCGTTTTTTCCCTGCTCTCGGCCGTTATGACCACTGCCGAAATCACTATCTTGACGGGTACGGTATGGGTACCGTTTACCCATTATTCTCTCAAACTTCCCCTAAGGGACGGCATGACGACCGCGAGGACGAGGCACAGGGTGGCCTCCGGCGCGGGCGGGCGGGGTTCGGCGGGGGTCGTCGTTCACTCCGCTCCCCTCATGCTGCCGGTCGCCGGTCCGCCGCTGCGCGAGGGCGCGCTCGCCGTACGGCGGGGGCGGGTGCTCGCCGCCGGGCCGCGCCGCGAGGTCGCGGGCGCCTTCCGCGAGCACCGCGAGGTGCGGTGGGACGGGGTCGTCGTGGCCGGGCTGGTCAACGCGCACACGCACCTGCAGTTCAGCTGCCTGGCCCGGCTGGGCCGCCGCCGGTACGGCTCGCTTGAGGAGTGGTCGACGGCCTTCGACGCCGCGTACGCCGAGGCCAGCAGCGCCCCCGACGCCCTCGCGACCGGCAGGAGACGCGGCCGCAAGGTCGACTGGGCGGCCGCCGCGCGCAAGGGCGCCCGCGCGGCGATCGCGAGCGGCACCACGGCCGTCGCCGACGTGGTCACCGACATGGAGGCCGCCGCCGCGTACGCCGAGGCGGGCCTGACCGGCATGGCGTACCTGGAGGTGCTCGGCGACACCGAGGAGAGCTGGCACGCCGAGGGCCGCGAACGCCTCATCACCGCCCTGCAGGAGGCCGGGCTGCCGATGGGCGTCTCCCCGCACGCCGTCTACGCGCTCGACGTGGCCGTGCTTGAGGATCTCGCCTTGCTGGCCAGGTCGTACCGGGTGCGCCAGCAGATCCACCTGGCCGAGTCGGCGCACGAGCGCGAATACACCGTCCGCGGCACCGGCCCGCTGGCCCGCATGGTGCGCGACCTCGGCTTCGACTTCGCCGTGCTGCGCGAGGGCGGCACCGGGCTCGGCCCGGTCGACCTGCTCGACGGCATGGGCGTGTTCGGCGAGCACTGCCACGTCGCGCACGCCGTCTACCTCACCCCCGACGAGCGACGCGTACTGCGCAAGCGAGGCACGGTGATCGCCTTGTGCCCCCGGTCCAACCGCACCCTCGGCCTGGACACGCCGCAGGTCGCGGCCCTCCTGGAGGAGGGCAACCCCATCGCCGTCGGCACCGACTCCCTGGCCTCCAGCCCGTCGATGGACCTGCTGGAGGACGTGCGGCTGCTACGCGACCTCGCCCGCGAACAGGGCTACACCGACGCCGACCTGGAGCGCCGCCTCGTCGGCGCGGCCACCGAGGGCGGCGCGCGGGCGCTCGGCATGGCCTCGGGGCCGGGGCGCATCGGGGCGCTCATTCCGGGAGCGCGGGCCGACTTCGCGGTGTTCGACATCGACACCGGTACGCGGGAGCCGTACCGAACCCTGATCGAGGAGGGGCCGGGCCGCTGCGCGGCCACGGTGATCGCGGGACGCCGGGTGTGGCAGCGGGCGAGAAGCTGAGACCGGTGACTGGGCCGCCGCGGCACCTTCCGGGCTCAGCGTCCCTGGAACTCGGGCTTCCGCTTGGCCAGAAACGCCTCAACGGCGCCGGAATGGTCGGCGGTCAGACCCAGCCGCGCCTGGGCACGCCCCTCCGCCGCCAGCACCGTGCCGAGGTCCCGCCCCCAGGACTCCGCGATCAGCCGTTTGGACTCCGCGTAGGCGGCGGTGGGCCCGGCCGCGAGCCTGGCCGCGAGCTCACGGCCCGCCGTACCGACCTCCGCCTGCGGCACCAGACGCCCCGAGATGCCCCACTCCACCGCCTGCCGGGCGCTGAACGACTCGCCGAGCAGCACGAGTTCCCTGGCCCGCGCCTCGCCGACGGCCCGGGTGAGCGTCAGCGACAGCCCGGAGTCGCAGGTGAGCCCGATCGCGGTGAACGCCGTGGCGAGTACGGCCTCCTCGGCGAACACCCGCAGATCGCAGGCGAGCGCCAGAGCCAGCCCCGCGCCGACGCACGTGCCACTGACGGCGGCGACGACCGGCTTGCCCATCGTGGCCAGGAGCCGAACGATCGGCGCGTAATCCTCCTCGACGGTGTCGAACGCGTGCTCGGCATCGGCGCGCAACGCCGCCGCGTGCTCGGCCAGGTCCTGTCCGGCGCAGAACGCGCCGCCCGCACCGGTCAGCAGCACGGCCCGGACGGCGTCGTCGGACGCCACCTCCTCCAGCGCCCGCCGCAGCGCCGTTTTGAGCCCGGCATCCAGCGCGTTGCGCCGCTTTGGGCGGTTGAGCGTCACGACGGCCACGGCGCCGTCACGCTCCAGGACAACGGGGGCGGCGTCCACCTCAGACCTCCCTGCCGTCGGCCGGGGCCTTGAGCAAGGCCGTCCGCTCACCAAGGGTCAGGCATTTCAACACCGTCGTCTCCTTCCGGCGGCCGGAGCAGCCGTTCCGCTGCACAGGATGCCCGGTCCGTGCAACCGTATTACTGACCGATCGATACGTAAATGCGACACCCCTCTGGCCTGGCCTGCCGGAATGCTGCGGTACAGATGACGTCGGCCCGGGGGAACGCGGTACAAAGCAGCGGCCCGGACCAACGAGTCGATCTAAGCTGTGGCCATGGGGCGTAGCAGATTGCGATCGATCACCATCGAGGGGTATACCTCGATTCGCTCAGCGCGGGTGCAGTTGCGCGATCTCAACGTCCTGGTCGGCGCCAACGGGGCGGGCAAGAGCAACTTCATTTCCGCTCTCGCCCTGCTCGGCCGCATCGTCGACGGAGAGCTCAACCTCTTCGTCGGGCAGGCGGGCGGCGCGGCCGCCCTGCTCCATGGCGGGCCCAAGGGCGACGCACGCATCGCGCTGCGGCTGGATTCCCCGCCGAACGAGTACCGTGCGACGCTCATCCCCTCGGCACGGGATGAGCTGATCTTCGGCGAGGAACGCATCCTGTTCCACGGCGACGGGTACCCCGAGCCGTTCGTCTCGTCACTGGGCCGAGGCCACCGGGAGACCCACCTGCTGGATGAGATCGGCCGGTTTGGGCAGCAGTCGGTCGCCGGTCACGTGGTGGACATCCTGCGCGGGTGCCGGGTCTTCCACTTTCACGACACGAGCAGGAACGCTCCCGTCAAGCAGACCGGTTACGCCTCCGACAACCTCGCGCTGCACCCCGACGCGGGTAACCTGGCCGCGATTCTGCTCCGCCTGCGGGAAACCGACAGGGCGTCTTATCGCCGGATCGTACGGACCGTCCGGCAGGTCGCCCCGTTCTTCCGGGATTTCGTCCTCGTCGAGGAGAACGACCGCCTGCGCCTGCGCTGGCGGCAGGACGGCTCCGACGTGGTCTTCCCCGCCGACGCCCTGTCGGACGGAACGCTGCGGTTCATCTGCCTTACCACGCTCCTGAGCATGCCCGATCTTCCCCAGTTGGTCGTACTGGACGAGCCGGAACTGGGCCTGCACCCGTACGCGATCGTCCAACTGGCCGAGATGCTGCGCGCGGCCGGCCGCGAAAGCCAGGTGCTGATAGCCACGCAGTCGGTGACACTGATGAACCAGTTCGAGCTCGACGACCTCATCGTCGTCGAACGCGCCGAGGGTGCTTCGGTCTTCAGCCGCCCCGATCCGGAACACCTCCGGGACTGGCTGACCGACTACTCCCTGGGGGAACTGTGGGAGAAGAACCTGCTCGGCGGCCGACCCCAGGCAGAGTCACGGTGACCGGAGTGCGCCGGCTGCACATCCTGTGCGAGGGGCAGACCGAGGAGACCGTCGTCCGCGAGGTCATCGACCCGTATCTGAGTTCGGCCGACATCGTCGTCACCCAGTCGATATTCACGACGAGACGACCTGCGGGCGGTGCCGCCCCACAAGGGTGGGCTGGCCGCGTGGGGCAGACTCGCGAGGGAGATCCGTCTGCTTCTGCGCGACCCCTCGATCACCACGTTGACGACGCTGCTCGACTACTACGGGCTTCCAGCGGATGTTCCGGGGATGTCCACGCGGCCACCGGGGACACCGCATGAACGCGTGGCCCATGTCGAACGTGCCATTGGCGAAGCCATCGGCGACCATCGCTTCCTGCCCAACCTGGTCCTGCACGAGATCGAGGCGTGGGTGCTGCTCGGTCACGATGAGCTGGGGGCGTTGAGCGGCGATGCCACGCTGCCCGCCGCCGTACGCAAACTCGTCGCCGACGCGGAGGGGGCCGAACTCGTGAACGACGGCCCCAGCACCGCCCCCTCCAAACGACTTCTGAACCTGTGCCCGCGCTACCGCAAGACGTCTGATGGCCCCCTGGTCATAGCCGAGGTCGGCATCGACGCGATCAGGCGAGCGTGTCCGCACGCCGACGCCTGGTTCGCCGCGCTCACCGCCGCCTTGGTGGGGCGGGGTGCAGGCCGTACAGTCTGAGGCGTGCGGCACACGCGATATGCCCGTAACGGAATGGTTTGTACGGTTGATCACCTCGCCTCGTTCGCCGGGTTGCTGATGCTGGAGCGCGGCGGGTCGGCGGTGGACGCCGCGATCGCGGCGAACGCGGTGCTGGCGGTGACCTCGCCGCACATGTGCGGCCTCGGCGGCGACCTGTTCGCGCTCGTCCACGCCTCGGCCGGGCCGCCGGAGGCGTTGAACGCGTCCGGGCGGGCGGGGTCGGGGGCCGATCCGGAGCGGCTGCGGGGCGAGGGGCATCGGCGGATGCCGTTTCAATGGGACATCCGGTCGGTGACGGTGCCGGGATGCGTGGATGGCTGGCTGGCGTTGCACGCGCGGCACGGGCGGCTGCCGCTGCCCGAGCTGCTGGCGCCGGCGATCGGGCACGCGCGGGACGGATTCCCGGCCGCGCCGCTGCTCGCCCGCATGGCCACCGCCATGCCCGAGGTCCCGGAGCCGATCTCCGCGGGCGACCTGATCCGGCGCCCCGGCGTGGCGCGGGCCCTTGAGGCGATCGCCAAGGACGGGCGGGACGGCTTCTACCTCGGCGAGTTCGGGGCCGGGCTGATCGAGCTCGGCGGCGGGGAGTACGTCGAGGAGGATCTGGCCCGCGGCAACGCCGAATGGGTGGAGCCGCTCGGCGCGCGGGTGTTCGGGCACGATGTGTGGACGATCCCGCCGAACTCGCAGGGATACCTGCTGCCGCTGTCGCTGACGATCGCCGCCGGTCTGGAGCCGCTGAACGACCTGGACGACCCGGACGACGCCGCGTGGGCGCACCTGCTCGTCGAGTCCGCCCGGGTGGCGGGCCACGACCGGCCCGATGTGCTGCACGACGGCGCGGACGTCGGCCCGGTGCTGGCCTCGGCCGACGAGCGGCGGGCCATGATCGACCCGACGCGGCGGGCGACCGTGCGGGACCTGGCGTCGCCCGGCGACACCACCTACCTGTGCGTGGTGGACGGCGACGGCATGGGCGTCTCGCTGATCCAGTCGAACGCGGCCGGGTTCGGCAGCATGCTCTTCGAACCCCGAACCGGCATCAACCTGCACAATCGCGGGCTGGGGTTCTGCCTGACGCCCGGTCATCCGGCCGAGTACGGGCCGGGGCGGCGTCCGCCGCACACGCTGACCCCCGCCCTGGTGACCCGGCCCGACGGGTCGCTGCGGACGGTGGCCGGGACGATGGGCGGCGACGGGCAGCCGCAGATCCTGCTGCAGGTGCTCACCCGGCTGCTGCGGCACGGCGAGTCGCCCGGCCGGGCGATTCGCTCGCCCCGCTGGGTCACCGGCACGGGGCCGACCGGCTTCGACGCCTGGGACTCCCCCGACGAGGCGAGCGTCCGCGTCGAGGAGGGCTCGCCGTGGGCCGACGGGCTGCGGGAGCGCGGCCACACCGTGGAGGCCCGGCCGTACGGGGGCGGCTTCGGCCACGCCCACCTCATCGACGTACGCCCCGACGGGACGCTCGCCGGCGCGTCCGACCCGCGCGCCGTCACCGGCGCGGCCATCGGCCGATGACCGCTTGACCTTGACGCCGGTGTCAAGGCTTACCGTCGTTGACGGCCACCAGATCAGGAGGGGGACCGATGCGGATCGGAGAGCTGGCCGAACGCGCCGGTGCCAGCACCCGCTCGCTGCGCTACTACGAGCAGCAGGGGCTGCTGCGGGCGCGGCGGACGGCGAACGGCTACCGGGAGTACGACGAGTCGGACGTGCGCCTGGTCCGCGAGATCCGGTCCCTGCTGGCGGTCGGCTTCACGCTGGAGGACGTACGCCCCTTCATCGAGTGCCTGCGCGACGGACACGCGTCCGGCGACGCCTGCCCGGAGTCGATCGCCGTCTACCGCCGCAAACTCGCCGAGATCGACGCGGAGATCGACGCCCTGGTCCGGCGCAGAGCCGAGGTGGCCGGCCAACTGTCGCGCGCCTGCCCCGGCTGCGCCTTCTCCCCGGGAGACAGCAATGCTCACCCTGACCACCGAGAACTTCGACGAGCAGGTGCTCCGCGCCGACAAGCCGGTACTGGTCGACTTCTGGGCGGAGTGGTGCCCCCCGTGCAAGATGATCGCCCCGGTCCTTGAGCAGATCGAGTCCGAGTACGGCGACCGCCTCACCATCGCCAAGCTCAACGGCGACGACCACCCCGAAATCATCCGCCGCTACGGCATCTTGGGGTTCCCGACCCTCACCCTCTTCCGCCACGGCACCCTCGTCCAGCGCATCGTCGGCGCCAAGCCCAAGCGCCTCCTCCTCGCCGACATCGAACCCCACCTGTGATCGGCGGGGCCGGTGGACAAGCGCGTCCCCGTCCGACCCGGAACCTGGCGTGACCGACGGCGAAGATCTACTCAGGCTCGCCGACGATCGACTGTCACACTTCGGCGGCCTGAGCGATCGCGTACGGGTCATACAGCCGTGCTCGGGTAACAGGTGCCGCGATCGCTTGTACACGGCGAAAAGGTCGCTCATTATCGGCTCCGATCGATGAGGCCGATGCGGGCAGGCGAGTCACGACCGGAACGTCGTACTCGTTCATAGTAGGATTGCATCTAAGTAAGAAGCGATCTTACCTTGGAGCCATGGAGTTCGTCGGCCGATCCGAAGATCTTCGCGTGCTGGAGGAGCAGCTTCGTGTGGTTGTCGAAGGCAGAGGCGGCACACGCGGTCGGGCCCTCATCATCACGGGGCGTCGGCGCGTGGGGAAGTCGCGGCTCGTCCAGGAGTTCTGCGATCGGTCAGGTCTGCCGTACGTGGTGTTCCAGGCGACCAAAGGGCGTAGCCCGGCGGCGGAGCGGCGGGACCTCGCCCAGGCCATCGCGTGCTCGGCGCTGCCGGGGAGGCAGCTCGTCGAAGGGCTCGAACCCGCGGACTGGAACCACGCGCTTCGTTCCGTCGCCGTGGCCGCGAGCGAGCAGAGTCCATGCGTCGTCGTCCTGGACGAGGTCCCCTGGCTGGTGGAGCAGGATCGCGAGTTCGAAGGGGCGCTTCAGACCGCCTGGGATCGGCACCTGTCCTCTCGGCCGATCCTGTTGATCCTGGTCGGCAGCGACCTGTCGGTGATGGAGTCGCTGCAGGAGTACGGCCGGCCGTTCTTCGGTCGGGCGGCCCGGATGACCGTACGCCCGCTGCACCTCGGCGACGTCGCGGAAATGACGGGGCTGAGCGCCACCGACGCCGTCGACGCCCTTCTCATCACCGGCGGATTCCCCGAGGTGGTCCGCTCGTGGACCCCCGGGATGACCCGGGCCGACTTCCTGCGGGCGAGCCTGGCCAACCCCTTGTCTCCCCTGCTCGCCTCCGGCGAGCTGTCGATGCTGGGCGAGTTCCCGGCGGCCACCCTGGCGCGTGCCGTACTGGAGGCGATCGGTACGGGCGAGCGCACCTTCGCCGCCATCGCCAAACGGGCCGGCGTCACAGGACCGCTGCCCTCCGGCACGCTCGCCCCCATCGTCAACAACCTGATCGCCAAACGGGTCGTGAGCGTGGACCTGCCGCTGTCGACGCAACCCGACACCAGGAACAAGCGGTATCGGGTGGCCGATCCCTACCTGCGCTTCTGGCTGGCGTTCCTGCAGCGGGCCGTAGCCGAAAGCGAACGCGGTCGCCCGGATATGGCGTTGCGCCGCATCGAGCGCTCCTGGACCGCCTGGCGTGGCCGCGCCGTGGAGCCGATCATTCGTGAATCCCTGGCCCGCCTCCTGCCGGACGACGCCTGGCCCGAGACCGAGGCCATCGGCGGCTGGTGGAACCGCCGGAACAACCCCGAGATCGACCTCGTCGGCGCAGACAGGGAACCGGTAGCCGGACAAATCCACTTCGTCGGGTCGATCAAATGGCTGGATTCCCAGCCCTTCGATCGCCACGACTACGACGCACTCGCCCGCGACGCCACCTTCGTCCCCGGCACCACCCCCACAACGCCCAAGGTCGCGGTATCAAGGGCAGGAGTCGAACCGGCGCTGCCACTGGACGCGATCTGGACGCCAGAAGACCTTCTCGCAGCCTGGACCAGCCCACCGGCGGCGCCACGGCATTGACTTCGCGGGACCGCCGCCTCCCCCGTGCGGGGCTCTCCGGAATCAGAGATTGTGGGAACCTCCAGGGCTAGGGCGACCCGAGACTCCACACACCAGATCGACCCAGGCGCGATCAAACCGGGGCAGACGGCTGTGCTGGAGCTCAGCGTCGGCGAGGGCGAGGCGGGCACGGTCGCGGGCATCTGGGCCGGCATCTCCAATGGACCGGTGGCCCCGTGCGAGCTGGTCGACAGCGACGAGGCCCCGCTCGGCCCGGTGAACTGATCTACGAATTCCGTGCCTGGTCGGGCGTCTTAACGATTTCGAACCAGGTGGTACGGCCCGCGTCGTCGGCCCAGGTTCCCCAGTCCCGGGCCAGGCACTCCACCAGGAACATGCCGCGCCCGTAGGTGGCGTCGGACACGTACAGCACTCTCGGGACGTCGGCGGAACCGCCCGCGTCGATGACCTCGACACGGTAGGCGTCGCCGACGTCGAGCACCGCGACGGTGAAGACCCCGTCGGCGCTCGACGTGTGGCGGATCGCGTTGGCGGCGAGTTCGCTGGTGAGCAGGACGATGTCGTGCAGGACGGCGGGATCGGCGATCGGGGCGAGCAGGCGGCGCACCATTCGGCGGGCATCCCCCACCGCGGCCGTCACGCCCGGGAACTCCAGCGCCCCGAGCACGGTGGCGCTCGCCATCCCGCCGTCCGGGACGCGGCGGGTCGTGACGGTCGGGGTCTGCTCCCGGCGGCGGTGGCTCACGTCTGACACCTCTTTTTGGCTCGATTTTTAGATTCGGCCACCAACCCTGCCCGAGAGCATCACTGTACGTGATTGAATGATGACTGCAGTCGGGATCCGTCGCCGTCTCGGGGGCGGCGACGGACCGGTTGAGCTCGGTCAAGCGCGTGTTGAGATGAGGAGAGCCGAGCCATGGACGTGTTGCCCAGACCCGACCCGAGCGCAAGCCCCCTGGCCTTCTTCGGGTATGAGCTCCGGCGCATCCGCGAAGAGGCGGGCCTGACCCAGGAGCAACTCGGCGAACTCATCAACTACTCGGGCGCCCAGGTCAGCGCGGTCGAGAACGCCAAACGCAACCCAAAGAAGGACTTCGCCGACCGCTGCGACGAAGCCCTCAAAACCGGCGGCCATCTCGCCAGCACCTGGGTGATGGTCCGCCGCGGAGCTCACCGTCCGCCGGTTCGCTCGTTCTTGGAACTTGAACGTGAGGCGACGTGCATACGCAACTTCCAACCCATCAACGTGCCTGGACTACTGCAAACAGAGGCTTACGCTCGGGCTCTCATGCGCGCGGCATGTCCTGGCGACGAGGACGAGCAGATCGAAGCACGTGTCGCAGAGCGCATGGAGCGCAAGAAGATCATGCAGGGGACCAGCCACGTCAGGCTATTCGCCGTATTTGACGAGGTGGTTCTTCACCGACGCGTCGGAGACGAACGCATAATGTGTGATCAGCTCCAGAGCCTCCTCGATGCTCTGCGCCATCCGAGGGTCACGCTTCAGGTTATTCCTGCCTCTGTTGGCGCCCATCCAGGGTCGAACGGCCCGATCGTGCTCCTGTCCTTTCAGCGCTCGTCGGATGTGGTGTACTTTGACCATGCTGGCGGAGGGCAGGTCGTTGACAGTTCCGACGAGGTTGCGGAGGCGAGCTATCTCTTCGATGCACTGCGCTCAGAGGCTCTACCGCAGAGTGCGTCGAGCGAGCTGATCAGGGAGGCCATGAAACGATGGACCCAATGAAACCGATATGGCGCAAATCCAGTTACAGCGGCGGGCATAATGAATGCGTGGAAGCAGCGGCCATATGGCGAAGGTCCAGCCGGAGTGTCGATAACGAAAAATACACCGAAGCAGCAAGTTTGAATCGGTTTGTTGCGCTACGCGACAGCAAAGATCCGACCGGCCTTCACCTATATTTCACCCCGACCGAATGGAACGCCTTCCTTCTTGAAATCCGAGAGAGCAGCCGCTAACTATTTCCCGAGATCACATTTATATAGTTCCGCGTAACGCTTCTGCCCAATCCTCATCAACTCGATCATATCATTGATCGAGTTCCTGCCGCTGACAAACTCCCGGAATCTCATGATGAGCAGCCTCACTTTACCACCACAGGTAAATTTAGAGACTACTTGATACGGCTCCTCATCTCCGGGAATATAGGCGGCCATGCCTTTACCCAGCGACTCCGGAACCGCAGTCCCATCATGTCGAGTCAGCGTCTCAATTCGATCACTGACAAGATTATCTATATCCTTATCCGTCCAGTCGCCATGCACGCTCGACCAAGCCACGTCCAGCAGGCCGGAGGAATTATTATGCGCATCGCAATCGCCGTCATCTGATGTTCCGTCCGAGACTTCCGATAGCGGCTGCGTAGAGCCACTTATCAGCCGCAGAGCATGTTCAGGGACGAACTTGCACACATATGGCGGCGCGTCGACTATCGCCGGAATCGCGGTCGGAGTCGGCGCGTCTGCCGGTTCATTGCTGCACGCAGCGACAACGAGAAGAAGCGAGGCAAGCGAAGCACCAAATCGATAAGAGGTCAACGATCTGCCTCCGTATTAGACGAGGTGCGCAAGTTGAGATAGTCGTCAACCTCGTTCGTTTTGCGGAAGGTCGTATCGAAACGATCACGCAAGTCATACGCACCCCCTTTCTCACCGGCCCATTCAAGGAAGTCTGCATACTGGGCTGGGGTCATTTTCTCAAACGGTATTATGGCATCTTTTCCTTCGACCGCGAAGGATTGCCCTCGCAAAGGCACGCCGTCGAATACTCCCTTGCTCAGCATGGCCGTGGCGATGAGCTGTTCGGAAAGCTTGCTCACGGCTAGGCGGTTACCCGCAAGCACAGAATGCGTTTCCCCTAGGCTGCGCCCACTTTCTGAGATTGTACTTGCAACCCGCCGAGCTATTTCATCGTAGCCCATGTTTGTGATCTTCTCATATTCCTTGGTAAGCAGTGAGCCAAATGCTCCGGTCGCAAGTTCACTGACCTGTTTAGCTCCTGGCACGGGGAACAAACCAATGGCGTCGCGCACCATGGTTCTCAGTGCCTCATCCGCCTTTTTGTCCTCTAGACCCTGCGCTATCAACGCCTGCCGTCTGATCTCCACGATATGGCCGAATGGGCGCGCTTCCGCCACGATCAGGTTAACCAGTGCATCCTTGACATCGCTCTTGCTCAACACTCCATCTTGATCGCCGTCATATTGTTTGAGGTCATCAATGCTGTAACCGAACTCCGCAAGATCGGACTTGTTCAGTCCAACCGGTGGGGCCCCGGCGAGGGCATGGCGCATATGCTCCGTCTGCGCACGCATAAGAGCCTCGAATGCCTTGTCATCGCGGACGGCAAGGGCAATCGCCCAGGACATCCGCTCCGCGTCGACACCATGGAATGTCGCACGATTTACCAGGAGTCGAAATACTTGATCAATATTCGCGGCAAGAGCACGTCCAAGCGGGTATTGCAAATGGTCCATCCGGTCTAGTGCCGCTCCGTTAGCAATCTCTAAATTGCCATCGTCGCCCGTTCGGAAGTGTTTCTCCGCCTCCACCGAGAGTGCGTTGATCATATCGGCGGCCAATTTCTTGGAGTTCGGATCCTGGCCGGTCGTGGTGTTGATCAGTATTGAGTTGAGTAGCGACTGTTGGTGGGTGTACTTGAAGACGTCGAGGCGTGTGGTGACAAGATGCGCCAGGATCGAGACTTTCCAGCCGGGCGGGGTGTGGGCGAGGAGGGCCTGAGAAGCCTCCTTGTTGAAACCTGCGGCGTGCAGTAGATCTTCTACGACCGATGGCTTGATCTTCGTGCCTTCGGCCGTTGCCACGCCTGGGCCTGGTTTGAGATATGTGCCGAGGTCGAGCACGCCAGCGATGTTGGGCAGGCTCAGGTGCGAGAAGCCATAAGACTTGCTTGCGGCCCAGCGGTCCGCGTACAACTCCGCCTCGTAGGCGATGGCGTCCTGGCCGACGGTCTGCATGAACTTGGCGGAGAAGGGGGGCTTGCCGTCGTGGGCGGCCCAGATCAGGGCCTGGGACTGGTAGCCGGAGTAGCGGATGTCGCCGAGGAGGTGTTCGGCGCGGCCTTCCTTCTGCAGGGCGTCGAGAAAGGCGTCGCCCGCGTAGGCGGGGTGTTTGGGGTCGGTGGCCTGGGCGAGGGCCTCGCTGAGCATGGCCAATACCTGCTTGCCCTGCTCGGAGAGGTGGTTCAGGCGCTCGGCGTCCTTTTCCCTTCTGGCCTCGTGCAGAGACTTGGCCAGGGCTGCCGGGAGGCCGGTCAGGCCGTGGGCGCCGAGTTTTTCGATGAAGACCTTGGTGAATTCGGCGTCGTTGAGGCGGTCGGCGTACTTTTTCAAGCGTTCCAGGGCCTTGGCGTCGCCTTGGGCGGCCTGGCGGGCGGCGTTGGCGGCCACGCTGCCGTCGAGGAGGGCGCGGGCGGTCTCCAATTTGTCGGGGAGGTGTAGGTAGGAGCCTTCGGGTAGGGAGAGGCCGAAGGCGACCTTTTCGCGCTGCATCTCCTGGATGAGTACCTGGCGGCGGCGCAGATCCTCTGCCTGGCGGCCGACCTGGGCGGCGAGTTCGCGGATGCGGGCGGCGGGGGTGGTGTCGAGACCCGCGCCTTGGAGTTCGCGGTGCAGGGCTCGGGCGAGCTCCTCCAGGCGGTCGGCGGCCTGCGTGTGCTTAGCCGCCATCACGTCGAACTCGGGCAGTTTCACGCCGGTGAAATCGGAGCCGCCGCTCATGGCCTCTCCGGCAGCGCGGCCAGGCGGGCGCGGGCGCTTTCCACGGCGTTGGCCAGGCATTCACGCAATGTCCGCTGATGGGCGTGCACGTCGGCCCCGAACCGATCGCCGCTGGGGCCCAGCCACGCCCGGTTCCGCATCAGCCCGCAGGTGGCGTCGAGCGCCCACCAGTGCTCGTCCGACAACCGCTGAATCCGCTCCACCGCCGCTTGCAGGTCCGCCCGACTGGGATCGGCCACACCGGTCTCCTCGTATGGCTCGCCGAATGGTAGGGGGCTGTGAGGCAGCTCTCCACGTCTGACTAACGCCACTCAACACCATAGCGTCGAATGCCGTAGAAATTTGTTCAGTTCAGATGCGGCATGGAGGAGACTCACATCGGTCAGTCAACGAGGACCGATCTCGACTGATAGAAATGCCCTATTTATACCGTCCGAAACCATTACCATTCAGGCGTATATGCGCGCCGAACCGCTGCGAGTGGTGATTCAGCAGCGCGCGCATCGTCGGGTAACCGGAGCGAGACGAGCGCTACTTCGTGTGCTCTGCAGCGATTGTCTCCATTTGGCTGATGACGAGCGCGATCGCCTCCTGCTGCGCGTCCGGCGGGTAGCCGTGCCTGGCCAGGAGCCGCTTGATGGTCGAACGGACCTTGGCTCGCACGTCATCGCGGTACACCCAGTCGGTCTTCACGTCCTTCTTCACGATCCTGACCAGGTCGCGTGCGATGTCCGCCAGTTTTCCTTCACCCATCACCGACACGGCCGACTCATTGGCGGCAACCGCGTCGTAGAACGCCAACTCGTCCGGGTTGAGCTCTGGATTGAAGTTCTTGCCTCGGTCGGCGTCGGTCGCGACATCCCGGGCAAGCCGTACAAGCTCTTCGATGATCTGCGCGGCGGTGAGGTTCTGGTTGGTGTACTTGCGCATGAGTTCCATCAGCTTGTCACTGAAGCTCTGCTGCCGGACGATGTTGTTTCGGGTGACCTCTCGCATCTTGCCCTCGATGAGCCGGCGTAGCGCCTCGATGGCCAAGTGAGGATTGCGCGCCTGACGCATGCGCCGGATGAAGTCGTCATTGAGGGTTGAGAGGTTCGGCCTGTCGATGCCAGCCGCGGCATAGATGTCGGTGACCCCGTCGGCCTCGATCGCGCTCGCGGTCAACTGGCGCAGGTAGAGCTCGACGTCAGCGGGGATGGGCAGACCGCGGGCCCGGCGCTCCTCGGCGTCGAACTTGGCCATCCAGACTCGGACCGCCACGAAGAACGCGATATCGTCGCGGAAGTCGCTCAGGTCCGTGGAACGGGAGCAGAGCGCCCAGAGCCGTTCCAACTTGGTCGCGGCCCTGGTGAACCGTGCACCCAGCGGGTGTTCCGCGTCCGGCGGGGTGTTGGCGGGATTGCGCAGAAACTCGACGGCTCCGGTCACGGCGTGGATGAACGCCTTAGGTGATCTGGCGGCCAGTCGCCTGCGCCACGGGTAGCCGTGCAGAATGCCCTCGATGACGGCGTGCTGGTTCTTCACCTCGTCCACCGCGCGATCGATGTCACGCCCCAGCGGTTGGCGCTGCCGATCTTCGTCGGTGTACTCCGCGATCGCCCTCATGAGGTTGTCGCTGAGCGGGGCGTACCCGACGAGCAGGCCGTCCTGCTTGCCGCGGAATCTACGGTTGACGCGGGCGAGGGTCTGCATGAGCTGGGCGTCCTTCATCGGACGGTCGACATACAGCGTGTGCAGCGGCGGGGCGTCGAAGCCGGTCAGCCACATCGACTGGACGATCACGATCTCCAGTCCGTCGTCCGGGTTCTTCATCCGGGCCTGGATGGCGCTCACCTGCGACTTGCGCCGGACGTGCTTGGCGACCTTCGCGGTGTCCTTGCTGCTTCCGGTGTAGACCGCCTTGATCTTCCCGGTGGCGTCATCATCCGTGTGCCAGTCACGCTTTAAGCTGATAATTCGGTCGTAGACATCGGCGCAGATCTCCCGCGTGGCACAGACGATCATCGCCTTACCGCGTACCCCGATGAACTTCTCCATCTGCGTCGCGCGCTCGTCCCAGTGCGCGACGATATCCTCAGCCAGGGTCCGCACCCGGTCATCAGCGCCGTACACGGCATTGATGACCTGGACGTTCCGCCGGATACGCTCCTTCTCCGAGTCGTCCATGCCGGCCATGGCCTCGTCGGCACGTTCGTCGATCTCGTCGGGGTCGACGTCCGCCGGCAAGGTCACCGGAATGAGCCTGCTCTCGTAGTACACCGGGACCGTGGTGCCGTCGTCCACCGCCCGGGTGAGGTCGTAGATCGGGCGAATGTAGTCGCCGAAGACCTGCCGGGTGTTGCGGTCCTCTTTCGAGATCGGCGTGCCGGTGAACGCGATCATCGTGGCGTGCGGCAGGGCGTCCCGCAGGTGCCGGGCGTATCCGTCCAGGTCGTCGTAGTGGCTCCGATGAGCCTCATCGACGATCACGACGATGTTGTTACGGTCCGAGAGCAGCGGATGCTTGGCACCCGCCTCCTTCTCCGCCTTGGTCTTTCCGAACTTCTGCAACGTGGAGAAGATGATCCCGCCGTAGGTCCGCCCCGTGAGTTCGGCCCGGAGCTCCTCGCGGGTGGACGCCTGCACCGCCTTCTCAGGAAGCAACTCGCTCGCGGCGAACGTGCCCCAGAGCTGGTCGTCCAGGTCGGTCCGGTCGGTGAGCACGAGAATCGTCGGATTGCCGAGGGCCGGGTGCCGCATCACCTGGTTGGCGTACAGCTCCATCTCCATGGACTTCCCGGAGCCCTGGGTGTGCCAGACCACCCCGCCCAGGCCGTTGGTCCGCACCGCCTCGACGGTTCGAACCACCGCCTCCTCCACCACGAAATACTGATGGGGCTTGGCAATCCGCTTGATCAAGCCGCTCTTGCCATGGGCGAAGGTGACATAGCCGTCGACGAGCTTGACGAACCGCTCCTGATCGAACAGCCCGTGCAGAAGAAGGTTGAGCGGGAGATTCTCGTCCGCGTCCAGTCGATCGGTGACCTTCTCGCCCTTATCGTCGACGTTCCACCGTGTGAAATGCTCGAACGGCGTGAACGGTGTGCCGTACGCCGCCGTGATCCCATCGCTGACCACGCCGGCCACGGTGGCGCTGAACGCCAGCGGGAACTCCGCGACATACCGCATGAGCTGCGCGTGCGCCCCGCGCAGATCCGCCCCTTCGGCCCCGGCCTTCTTCAGCTCGACGACCGCGACCGGCAGCCCGTTGCAGAACAGCACGATGTCGAATCGGCGATGGTGCTCGCCCTGTCGGACCGTCACCTGGTTCGCCACGACAAAGTCGTTGTCGTACGGCTCCCGCAGGTCGATCAGCCGGATCGTCGGAGTGCGCTCGATCCCTTGCCCATCGGTGTAGGTGATCCGAAGGCCGCTGTCCCGCCCGACCATGTAGTCGTGGATCCGCTTGTTCTCGGCGATGCCATGCTGTGAGGCCGGGGACACGACTCGCTGGAGCGCGTCCTCCACCACCGATGGCGGCAGCTCCGGGTTGAGCTTCACGATCGCCTCACGGAGCCGACCCCGGAGGATCAGCTCCGACCACGACGCCCGTTCCCCCGACCCCGGGTTGAGCGAGATTCCTGAGACCGGACGCCATCCCAGCTCGCCCAGGATGTCCAGGGCGAGCGCTTCCCACTGAGCCTCAGACAGATCCTTCATGACGTCCTTCGTCTCTGTCATCGTCAAGCCGCTCAAGCTCGTCGATCGCATCCGGGTATACCTGTGCGAACAGGTCCCGCTCCTCGCGCAGGGCTTCGGTCTCAGCGCGCGCGGCCTCCAGTTCACGGCGCTGCGCGTCGAAATCGAGGAATCGCTCGTGCGCGATCGCCCTGGCCGCATCGGCGGAGACGGAACCGGCCCCGGCGAGCACCGGCATGTCGTTCATCTCAATGAACCGGTCAGTCGCGATCACCCAATCGGCCATCGAGATCTGCTGCCGCCTCCTGGTCCGCAGCTCGGCGAAGTCCAGAAACTGGGTGGTCAGCATGTTCAACGTGGCAATCTCCTCGGAATCCAGGTAGTTCTTGGACACCACCACGTCGTCCTTCCTGACCCGTGACCCCTTCCACGAGGTCAGCCCCATGTTGGGCTTCGCCGCGTCCGCCCGCTTGACGATCATCTCGGCCGCCGTGCAGCCGGTCACCGCGTAGATCAGCTTGTTCTGGACGGTCGCGAAAAAGGTCCGGGCCGTCTCGGAGGTGCCCTCGTAGTCGACGCTCGTAGCAGCGAACAGATCCCGGATCTTCTGGTAGAACCGCTTCTCCGAGGCACGGATCTCCCGGATCCGCTCCAGCAGCTCGTCGAAGTAGTCGAAGCCGCCGGGGTCCTTGAGCCGCTCATCGTTAAGGGCGAATCCCTTGACGAGGTAGTCCCGGAGCACGGTCGTCGCCCAGGTCCGGAACTGGATACCGCGCGGTGAACGAACCCGGTACCCGACTGCGAGGATCATGTCGAGGTTGTAGACCTGCACCTCACGGCGAACCCGCCGTGAACCCTCCATTCGAACTATTTCCTGTTGGGAAATAGTTGCGTTGGTGAGCTCCCCGTCGTCAAGGATCGACGCGATGTGCTTGTTGATGTTCGGCACACCCGTGTCGAACAGCTCGGCCATCTGAGCCTGCGACAGCCATACCGTCCCGCCGACTGCGCGGAACTGGATATGGGAGCGCCCGTCCTCGGTGCGGTAGAGAACAAAACCTCCGTCAGAGTCACTCATGTTGCCTCCTCCGCCAGCTTCTCTGCATCCCTGACGCGGACCTGTCCCGATATGAGCTTCGGCAGCAAGGTGTCTCGAAGTTCGGCCAAACTTTCTGATTCGCGAGCCAACTGGTGCTGAAGGCCCATGAGCGGCCTCGAGAATTCAGTGAAGGCGCAGGCCACCTCTACGCTCGGAAGCTCGACTTTCAGCGAAAGAGCAGCATCCCGGTTCAGTCCCGGAATTGCAGAATCACCCACCCTGCCCCGAAGGTCGACAGAGCCGAGAAGGAAGAACAGGAACTCCATCGGATAAACTTCAGTTAGTGGCGACACATAAAAAGCTGTATCGATAGGCCAGAACCCTTCCTGAGACCAGGAAACAGACCCCGCATTTGCCCCCTTTCTGCCAATAATAATTCCTGGCCCCTCTACAAGCGCGAAATCATGCAGCCCCGACACACCGTTACCGCCATAGACGGGAACTTTCCCATGCACTCGATCTCCCACCTTTAGCGCCTTGCCATACTTCAGTTCGATAATGTGCCTCAATTCCGTCACTCTCCCCCCGTCAAGGCACCTTAAACCATCAAACTTAGCCTGCAGCAATTTCTTCGAGGTAGCGATCGCGAGGCCATTTACGGCGATCTTGTCGTCAATCGCGCCCAGCACCTCGACTACAGCATCCTGGTACGACCGCTCCGGTAGCCGGATTGTGATCCTATCCAGTGCCGACCGGGTCAGCTTCGGCTGCGTGGATCCCGTTATATAGCCCGATATATCGGTCCCAGATAACACGTAGGACAGGTAGCGAGTGTTCGCATATTCGTTCCCCTGAACTACATGTGCGTGGTTATTGACCCAGAATTTTCCTGAGACCATAAAGGCGATCGGAGTTTTCCGGGTTCTCAGATTTTCTCCATCTTCCGATATAAGCAGATAGTCGCCATCGAAAAGATATCCGTCGACGTAATCGACAACCCCCGAAGCTCCATAATAAGGATATGGGCCAGGTCTTCTATCGGCTCCCGCAACCGGGACTCGCCGCGCGTCATAGTTCACCGTCACATTCCCCAGAAGGAAAGTCTCCCAATCAGACATCAATGCGCTCCAGGCTCCGACGAACAACCTTTTCTAGTCGCGCAGACTCGTCGAAGTGAGCGAGTAGTTCCGCAGTCAAGCGCTCAACTTTCTCGACGATCGGCTCGCCGTCTGCGTCCTCGGCTTCAACGGTACCCACATACCGGCCGGGAGTGAGCACGTAGTCCTGCTCACTGACCTTCTCCTTCGTGGCGGAGTAACAGAATCCAGGAACATCCTTATAAATTCTCCCGGCTGCGCGGGCGGAAGTTACACCCAACCAGGCGTGGTAGGTATTCGAGACGAGTGCAATGTCCTCATCAGTGAGCACCCGCTCGGTCCGGTCCACCATTGAGCCCATATTCCGAGCGTCGATAAATAGAATCTGACCGCGTCGGTCGTGTTTACCTTCCCGCCCGCTCTTATCCTTGGCGAAAATCCACAAACAAGCCGGAATCTGCGTGGTTCGGAAGAGCTGTGGGGGAAGCGCGACCATGCATGCCACAACGTCGTGCTCGACGAGTTTTCTCCGGATATCCCCTTCCCCCGATTGCCTGGACGCCATCGATCCGTTCGCCATCACGACGCCGGCGACGCCACGCTCCCCAAGCTTGGAGATGATGTGCTGCATCCAGGCGAAGTTGGCGTTTCCGGCCGGAGGCGTACCGAAGCGCCAGCGGGGGTCGTCGGCGACGCGGTGCCAGTCGGACATGTTGAAGGGGGGGTTGGCCAGGATGTAGTCGGCCTTGAGATCGGGGTGGCGGTCGGAGTGGAAGGTGTCGGCCCAGGACGAGGAGAGGTCGGCGCCGATGCCGTGGATGGCGAGGTTCATCTTGGCCAGGCGCCAGGTGCGCTCGTTGGCCTCTTGGCCGTAGACGGCGAGGTCGGTCCGGTGGTTCTTGCCGCGGTGCGCCTCGACGAACTTCTCGGCTTGGACGAACATGCCGCCTGAGCCGCAGCAGGGGTCGTAGATGCGTCCCTCGTACGGCTCCAGCATCTCGACCAGGAGCCGTACGACGCTGGAGGGGGTGTAGAACTCGCCGCCACGCTTGCCCTCGGCTCGGGCGAACTTCTCCAGGAAGTACTCGTAGACCTCACCGAGCACGTCCCGTGCCGAACGGTCACCATGGCCGGTGAAGCGAGCATCACTGATCAAGTCGACCAGTTCGCCGAGGCGCCGCTGGTCGACGCCCTCCCGGTTGAAGATCTTGGCGAGCACGCCCTTGAGCGGCGGGTTCTCGTCCATGATGGCCTGCATCGCGCCATCGAGCAGCCGACCGATGCCGGCGCTCTTGGCGTTGGCAGCGAGGTAGGACCAGCGCGCCGCCTCGGGCACCCAGAAAACTCCGTGGCCACGGTATTCGTCGATGTCGTCGAGGAAGGCGTCGAGCTGCGTCTCGGGAATGCCGTCGGCGAGGATCTCCTCCCGGATCTGCCCCCTGCGCTCGTCGAAGGCGTCGGAGATGTACTTCAGGAAGACCAGGCCGAGAACGAAGTCCTTGTACTGCGCGGCGTCCATGGAGCCGCGCAGTTTGTCCGCGGCCTTCCACAGGGTCTCGCGCAGGTCGGCCATGGTTCGCATGCCGGGGAGTTCGCCCTGGCCGGAGTTCTTCTTACGGGGTGGCAATCTGACTCCTGGGGGTGAGCATCATCGTTCCGTCGCCGAGGCCGGTCAGGATGATCCGGCCAAGCTCGTCTAGCGCGTCCAGTTCGGCCTGGGCCGTACGCCGCCGCCGGTCCATCTCGCGCAGCAGCGCGTCAAGACTAGTGACCTCCTCCGGCGGCAGGAGCGGGATCTCGATGTCCTCCAGCTTTCTGGCCCGTACGGCTCCCGCCGAGCGTTCGGTCGCGGGCGCGTGGCTGAGCAGCGCCGCGAGGACATGCGGGGTGAGTTGCCGCTCATTCCTGTGGATGCGCAGGACCCGGGCCGGGAACTCGGCCATCGAGTTCCCCTCGTGGTCGATGTGGACGGCCAGCCGGGGCGAAGTGGTCACGATGACGTCGCCCGGCCGGGTACGGCGTCGCCGCAGGCGGTCGGCGACACCTTTGTCCCCGCCCAGGACCCTGGTCCAGTCGACGCCCAGCCCTCGGTCCTCCCCGGTCAGCTCGGGAACACCGACGACCCGATATCTGCCGTGCTCTGTCATGGGGGACGAGGGCAGACCCCGGGATCCGTTGATCACGCGCAGGCCGCCGAGGTCGATCAGCTGGGCGATGGTCGCCGTGGTGCGCGGGCGGGTGCGCCGTTGCGAGAGGTTCCCGTGAATCGGGGACCGGTCGCGGAGCGCGAGCTGTGACAACTCGGCTTCTATGTGGTGCGCGCGAGCGATGCGAGCGGGCACCACCTCCAGCACCTGCCGAGCGCTCGGCCTCGGCTTCCGCACGAGGAAACCGCCCTGGCCGGCGTCCCCCGTCAACTCGGCGACCTGGACCGGCCAGGCGAGCTCGCGGGAGCGGGCGTCGGGGTTGTAGCCGGGGCGACGCCACGTCACCACATCTTCGATCAGGATTTTCGAGAGCTCGGGGGTCAGGGTCTGGTCGGAGATGTCCGCGACGAGAACCCGCTTCGACTGTTCGCCGCCGCGTCTGAGCACCCACAGCGCCGTCTCATAGCCGGGCCGGAACGGCACGAGCCCGCCCGGCAACCGGATGATCGCTTCGACCACGCCGCTCGCCAGGAGTTTGTCACGCAGGTTCGCGGCGTCGGACCGTGGTTTGAGCGGGCCGGTCAACGCGTCCGCCGGGCCGAGGATCACGGCCGTCGCGTCGAGCGGAAGCCGTACATAGACATCGTCGACCGCCTCCAGCGCGACGATCGGCGAGCGTTCCTCGCCGGGGCGGTAGGGGATCTGGGTGACCACGATTTCCGCGTTCTCGATGAGGTCGTCGCCGAGTGCGATCTCGTCGGGTTCCACGCCGCTGACGATCAGCCGACGTCGCAGCAGGCGCGACAGATAGGAGTCGGGATCGGTGGCGTGGAAACTCGGTAGGCATTCCTCCCCCAGTTGCCCGGCCACGGCCGCCAGCAGATCGCCCGGTCCGGCGGATGGATCGGCGACGGTGACGGAGATGGCGTGCGCGGCGTGCTCCGCCGCGCCCGACAAGCCTGCGATCATCTCGGCCAACTCGGGCTTGACGGCCTGGGCGTAGAGGTCGGCCGCCCCCAAACGTTCCCGCTGGGCCATGAACCACTCGAACGCCTGGCGAACGTCCCACGCGGCCTCGATGAGGCTGTCGGCCAGTGAGGCGAGGCCGTGCGCGTGCGAGACCTCGGACAGGAGAAACTCATCGTCGGGGTCGGCACTCCGGGCGCGCTCGTCAAGGTCATCCTCGCGAAGCGGCATGCCGTCCAGGTGATGGAGGCAAAGAAGAGCGGTGATCGACGCGAAGAGGTCCCGAGCCGGACGAGTCCGTCCCAGGCTCGCCAAGGTGTGAAGCGCGAGTTCGGCCTCAACCCGGCTCCTGTCGGCACGCCCGCTGGAGACCAACCAGTCGGCGATCTCACGGGCGACGAAGAGAGGCTGGGGGGTCGTCGTCGCGGGAGACGGAAAGTCCTTATGACGGCGGCGCCAGGTGGATACCGAGGGACGCCCAACGTTCGCCAGCCGGGCAATTTCCGGCATTGAGATCAGCAGCATCGCCGTCACCTCCTCTCCCGAACGGCCTAAGCCACCGTAGCGACTCGACGGCACGCCCCGCAGCGATTCAGCTGACAACCCGGGTTGTCGGCATCACCCATTGGTTTCCGATGGACACAGGCGCGTCAGGGCTGTCACTCTCGGCCTCACGATCATCTTTGGCTCGCAGACCCCACGAGGCCCCCTTGCGCCTCCCGCGGTCCTGCGTGCCTTTCCCGCAACCGTCAACGCTCTCGTTACGAGGAGACTCACATGAGCCCTTCCCTGGAGGAGAACGCCCAGGACGTCGCGGAGGCGAACGTCCCCCGTACCCGGCGCAGCACGCTGTACCTGCTGCAGGGCGTCGAACCCGACTTCGACGCCCTGCACCATGCCTTGAACCTGAGGTACCGGGACCAGCACAACTTCACGATTCGACAGGTCGCTGTCGGGGGCACGCGTTGCCTGCTGTACAGCGGAGTGATCAGCGGGGACCGCCCTCCCGAGTGGGTGGACACGGTCCAGCGGATTACCTCGGTCCGGCCCGACGTGCACAATCGGACCGCCGCCGGTGCGCTCCTCGTCCCCGTTGACAAAGAGGTGTTCGCCATCACTTTCGGGATGGGTCACCTTCTTCTCGACCACGCCCGCGTGACGCCCGGCTTCGGCTTCGGCTTCGCCGTCAGGGCCCTCATGCCGAGTGCCGTCCGTCAGGTGACCCGCAGCATGATGGACGCTCGCGGGCGTACCGATCGGAATTCGGCGGCACAGGACCAGCACATCCGCGCCTTCGCGATCGAGGAGTACGGCGAGGTGGTCAGCCGTCTCGCCGGCAAGCTGGGAGAGACCTCCCTCACCCTGAGCAAGGGGCGCAGGCAGTCCGTGCAGATCGCCGGCACCGACGCTCTCAAGATTCACCTGGCGACCGCGCCTCAGGAGTTGCTCTCCGACCTGTCCACGATCGGTCGCATCTCCGCCGAGGCGTCACCCGCACCCGAGTTCGACGCGATCGCCCGCGTCCGGCCGCTCAAGTCTGACGACGTCCGCCGCGAGGAGCTTGACCGGCGCCTCGACGACCTGCTGGGCAGTCCTGCGGACGGCAGCCTCGCCTTGACTCCGCCCACGGTCTGCCTGGACGAGATCGACGGCGCCGTCTCCTTCTGGGTCAAGATCGGTCCCCGGAGGCAGGCGATCGCCGACCTGGACCTGGACCACATCCTGAAGAAGACTTCCGCCCTGCAGGCGGGGAAGCGCCTGGCCTCGCTCGCCAAAGGCCACATCCAGCTCTGCAGGGACGAGGCGGGCAAGGACGTCGCCAGTGCCCAGATCGCGGCGCACAAGTGGCTGGCCGCCGAGGTCTCGCTCGGGACGAGTCGCTTCTTCTACCACGAGGGGCGGTGGTACGAGGTCGGCGACCGGCACCTGGAGAGCATCCGCCAACAGGTTCATGAACTGCTCACCACCCCTGCGGGAGTCTCGCTCATCGACTGGACCGCCGATCTGAAGGAGGAGAAGGACTACAACGAGGCGGCGGCCGCGGCGAGCGGCTTCGCTTGCATGGACAGGCGCCTCATCCACACCGAACAGCACCCGCGCGGATTCGAGTCGTGTGATCTGCTGGGCTTGGAGAACGAACTCATCCACATCAAGCGCGCCGCGTCCACCGCCCCGTTGAACCACCTCTTCGCCCAGGGCAGGGTCTCCGCCGACGCCCTTCGGCTGCACAGCTCGGCGCGTGCCGAGTTTCTCAGGGAGGTGCGCAAGCAGGCTCCCGGCCATCCGATCACGGATGACTTCATGCCCAAGAAGGTGATCTATGGGATCTCCCTCAAGAACGGCACGCCTCTCACGGTCAAGAACCTGTTCACCTTCGCGCAGGTGTCGCTCCTGCAGGCCGCCGTGGCGCTCCGCGGCGTCGGCATCGACGTCGCGGTGGTGAACATCCCCACGGTGTCACGACTCAGCCGCGGAGGTATTTGACGAGTTACGTCATGGCGCCGAGCATGCCGACGACCACCAGACGGTCGCCGGGCCAGCAGAGGCGGCCGAGGTTCCGCTGAATGAGATCGAGGTGTCGTCGCGGACGATGGCTATCACCATCGCTCGTCGGGTACCGGCACCTCGATCTCGCTGAGGCGGCGGCCCACGGCCAGGGAGGCGGCCCGACGGTGTAGATCACTCCGCCGTGTTCGCGGAAGCGACCTAGAGTGGGCCCGACGCCTGAGGACGACCGACGGGAGCGACATGACCGAGCGAGCCGAGCCTGTGGTCCGTGTGCGTGGGGAAACCACGCTCGAAGTGGAGCCCGAGATCGCCCGGCTGACCGTCGTGGTCCGGGCGCAGGACAAGAACCGGCGGCGGACGCTGGAGTCGCTCACCGAACGCAACCAGGCGTGCCTGGACCTCATCGGGCGCTACGGAGACGCCGTCGAGGACGTGGATACCTCCGCGGTGGCGGTCGTTCCGGAGCTGCGCGAGGGGCGTGGGGAGAGGGTCAGGGCCTACCACGGCGGCGTACGAATCCGGGTCACCGTCCGGGACTTCGGGGTGCTCGGCGAGTTGGTCACCCTGCTCGGCGACGAGGAGCTGACCACCGTGGAGGGTCCGCGCTGGGAGCTTAGACCCGGATCCGGGGTATACGACCAGGCAGCCGAGCAGGCCGTGCACGCCGCGCTGGCCAAGGCGAAGACGTACGCGCGGACCCTCGGCACGGAGATCACCGGGGTGGTGGAGATCGCCGACGCAGGGCTCAGCAGCACGCCGACCCCGGGCGACTACGCCCTGGCGCCCACCGCGATGGCGTTCCAGCGGGCGAGTGCCTTCGACGCGGGCGGGCCACCCGCGATCGCCCTGGAGCCGGAGACCATCCAGGTCCACGCCGTCGTGGAGGCCACGTTCCGGCTGGCCCCGCCCACGTCCTTGTAACGGCCGGGAAAGATGCAGGTCGCGCCCGCGTGGAGAGACCTCGGCCGATGACATTCCCACATGACGCAAGTTATCTTCGACGAAATGGGAACGTCGGTGCCGGACCTTCTTCCGCTCTTCCGCTCTCAACTCCAAGCCCGTCTCCTCGCCGAGGTGTACCTCGCCGCGGGCCAAGAGTCGTCGAAGTCGATCACATGTAACGAATCAGCCGGCGTGGCCGAGTCCGGCTACGCGAGCATGAGGACGGCCCGGACCGGGTGGTGTGCCGGGCGGGCCGTCGGGCGAGGGGTGTCGCCCGGTGGGGTCAGTAGGCGAGGGTGATGCGGCGGCGGATCGCCTCGCCCTTCTCCATGACGTCGAGCAGGCCGATGGCGAAGTCCTCGGCGCTGATCCGGCTGTTGCCTTCGGCGTCGAAGAGGACCTGGTCACCGCCCAGGCGGTAGTCGCCGGTGCGCTCCCCCGGTTCGATGAGGTTCGCGGGTGAGATGTAGGTCCAATCCAGGTCGCCGGCCTGGTCGCGAATGACGCCGAGCAGTTCCGCTTGGGCGAGAGCCTCTTTCTTCCACTCCTGGGGGAACTCGGGGTGGTCGACTAGGCGCAACCCCAGGGCGACCTCCAGGCTGCCCGCGCCGCCGACGATGACCAGGCGGCGTACTCCCGCGCGGCGCATGCCGTCGAGCACGCCGCGGCCGCTCTCCAGCAGGCCGGATGTCGGGTCCGACCCGTCACGCGGCGGGGTGATCGACAGGACGACGGCGTCGTGGCCGGCGGCGAGTCGGGCGATCGCGTCGGCGTCCTTGGCCTGCGCGGCCTGGGTGCCCTCCGAGCCGCTGCGGGTGACACCGGTGACCTCGTGGCCCCGGCTCCTCGCCTCGGCCGCGATCCGGCTTCCGATCATGCCGGTGGCTCCGAGCAGCAGAATCTTCAAGGCTGACCTCCTGTACGAGATGTCGAAGCAGCGACCTCGCCAGGACGGTATCCGTTGGATACTGGTTACTTCAACGTGCCATTGATACCCTGAGGAAACTATGAACAAAGGCGACCTTTTCGATCCAAACTGCCCCACTCGCCTGGTGTTGGATCGCATCGGCGACAAGTGGTCGGCGCTGGTCATGCTGACCCTGCTGAACGGGCCGCGCCGCTTCACCGAGATCCGTGACAGGATCGGCGGCGTGACCCCCAAGGTGCTCACCCAGACCCTGCGTGCCATGGCCCGCGACGGGTTGCTCACCCGCCGCGTCCATGCCGAGGTGCCGCCCCGCGTCGAGTACGAGCTGACCCCGCTGGGCCGGTCGCTGGAGGCGCCGATCCGGGCGATCGCCGTGTGGGCCGAGGAGAACGTCGACGAGGTGATGGCCGCCCGAGCCGCCGCCGACGCGTGACCGCACGCCCGGGTGACGCTTGCCAGGGGCGACCGCGGGGGATGCGTCCGGTGTCGTACCGCTGGTGCAGAATCTAGCGGCGGGTGCGCGGGCCGTGCCCTTGGCGCTGCCCTGAGCAGGGAGGACTGTGCGGTGAAGTATCTGATGCTGATCTATGGCAACGAGGAGATATGGAACGGCCAGGGGCCGGAGGAGCTGGCGAAGCTCATCGACGAGGTGGACGGGTTCAACGAGGCCCTGCGCGCGTCCGGCGAGCTCCTTGAGTCCGAGGGGCTGATTCCCCGGGCCAGGTCGGTGCGGTCGAAGGGCGGCGATGTGGTGATCACCGACGGGCCGTACATCGAGGCCAAGGAGTTCGTCGGGTCCTACTTCGTGGTCGAGGTGGACGGGGAGGAGCGGGCGCTGGAGATCGCGCGGAGCTATCCGGGGATACGGCACGGCGGCGGCCTGGAGATGTGGCCGCTGATGGGGCGCGGCTGGGCCAGCGGTGCGGAGTGACGAGCCGGTCGAGGAGCTGCTGAGGTCGCTGGCGTCTCAGGTCCTCGGTTCGCTGGTACGGCGGTACGGGGACTTCGCCCGGTGCGAGGACGCGGTGCAGGAGGCACTGATCGCCGCCGCTCAGGCCTGGCCGCGGGACGGCGTACCCGAGCATCCGCTGGGCTGGCTCAACAAGGTCGCCGCGAATCGGTACGTCGACCAGGTCCGGGCCGACAGCGCGCGGGAGCGCCGGGAGCGGGCCGAGGCGGAGGCGATGCCGCGTGACGCGCTGCTCGCGCCGCCGCCGGACGCCGAGGAGCCCCGGGACGACCTGCTGGAGCTGCTGTTCCTGTGCTGCCACCCGGCGCTGACCGTGCCGTCGCAGCTCGCGCTCACGCTGCGGGCGGTGGCCGGGCTGACCACCGGCGAGATCGCGGCGTGCTTCCTGGTGCCGGAGAAGACGATGGGGCAGCGCATCTCGCGGGCCAAGCAGCGGCTGCGGGAGGCGGGGGCGCGGTTTGAGCTGCCTCCCGACCCCGAGCGGGGGCCGCGGCTGGGGGTGGTGCTGCACGTGCTGTCGCGGGCGGCGGCACGCTGCTGCGGCAGGTGATCGCGGCCGGTCTCCTGGACGAGCTGGAGCTGCACATCGTCCCCGTCGTGCTCGGCTCGGGGATGCGCTTCCTCGACGACGCCCTCGGCCTCGGCGACAAGGAGGGTCTCGAACTCACGCCCACGCGGGTCATCCACACGCCCGAGGTCACGCACATCCGCTACACCGTCAACGGGCGGGCCGCCCTGGTGCTCGACGACCGGGGCAGCGGAAAGTCCCTGAGCGAGATCGGCATGGCGTAACGTCGCCGAACGCCACATCCCGCTCGGACCGCCGCGGCGCCGGGGAGACGCGTACTGCATCTTCCCGGCGCCGCGCGGCATTTTCCCGTCGCCGCCGGCGCGGCGCGCGATCGCCGCTCGGGGCGCGCAGTCGCCGCGAGGTCTCCTCCCCTGGGCGAGGGAGCTGGCCGGCCAGGCCGACGGGAGTGACCTCCTGCATGCCTCGCACTCCTGGGCGGGGGGCGATGCCGGCCCGCCCCGCCCTGGAACTCGCCGCGCCCGATCGCGCCAGAACAATCACGCTACACTTTGTCCGTTATGTCCATATAGTTACGGACATGCGGGGTAGCGGGGTCGCGAGGAGGACCATCATGCCTACTGATGTCATCGGCTTGATCACCGCCGACCACCGTGACGTTGAATCTCTTTTCAAGCAGATTAAGGCGCATCCGGAGAACCGCCCCGCGCTGTTCGCCGAGGCGTGCGCCAAGTTCCTCGCCCATTCCGTGGCGGAGGAGGAGAGGGTTTACCCGCAAATCGCCAGGCTTGCCCCCGACCAGAGGGAGGAGGTCGAGCACGGTGCCGAGGAGCACCACAAGGCCGAGGAGATCCTCTTCCAGCTTCAGAAAGTCGACCCCGACAGCCCGGAGTTCGAGCAGGGGCTGATGCAGCTTGTCGAGGCCGTGAACGAGCATGTCCAGGAGGAGGAGAGCAGGGTCCTGCCCCTCCTGGCGAAAGCCGCCCCGCAGGAGTTGCTGATGGAGCTGGGCCGTACCTTCAGCGAGGGGAAGGCCGAGGTCCTGCGTAACCCGAGCGCCGTGACCCCGGCCAAGCTCAAGCAGAACGCCAAGCACAAGAGCCGGCCCGCCAAGCCCAAGGACACCGGGAAGTCCAAGGGCTCCGGGCAGGCCAAGGGCGGCCATGCCGGCGCAGACCTCTCCAAGGAAGAGCTCTACGAGAAGGCCAAGCAGGCCGACATTCCCGGCCGCTCCCAGATGAGCAAGGACGAGCTGGCCAAGGCCGTCGAGAAGGGCAAGCACTGATCGTCGATCCTCGCCGCGTCCGCACGACCAGGCGGTCTCCAGGATTCGTTCCGGAAACTCGGCGAGGACCTGCCGATGGAAAATCGGCCACCTGATCGCGCCGACGGGCGTCGCGTCGCCCGAGCGCTTCCATACCTCGGCACGATCGCCCACGTCACGTGGCCTGTACCCGAGCTCGCCGCCGCTGAGGCCGCGAACGGGAAGGGCTAGGGCGTTCGTCCGGGGGCGCGGTCCGCACCGCTCGGCCGGGAGGGTCCGAGCGGTGCGACCGTTGCCACGCCGGTGACCCCCGTGCCGTGGGCCGCCGTGCGCCGGTGGCAGGACCGGGGGCGCTAGCCGGTGAGCTGGTCCATCGCCTTGCGGATGCGCTTTTCGGAGATCGGGTACGGCGTGCCGAGCGTCTGGGCGAAGAAGCTGACCCGCAGTTCCTCGATCATCCAGCGGATGCGCACGACCGCCTCGTCGGTACGGCGGGCCGGAGGCAGCTTTTCGAGAAGATCGTGGTAGTCGTCCTCGATGGCGTGGATCGCGTCCATGCGATCGCGGTCCCGGTAGGGGTCGTCGGGGAGCTTTTCGAGGCGGCGGTCGATGGCGCGGACGTACCGGAGCAGGTCGGCGAGCCGGGGCTGCCCGGTCTCGGTGATGAAGCCGGGGTGGACCAGGGCCTCCAACCGGTCCTTCATGTCGTCGAGCGCCGGGGCGAGCAGGGGCGCGGGAGCGGTCGCGGTCATGGATTCGAGGCGGGTGACCGCGGCGTGCCAGGCCGCCAGGATGTGCTCTGACCTGGTGACGACGTCGAGCGTGGTGTCGTAGAGCTCGGCGCGTACGTGGTCGTGGAGGCGGGCGAAGTCGCCGGCGTTCCAGGCCACTCCCCCGGCGTCAGCCATGAGTTTGTCGGCGGCGCAGGTGACGCAGTCGTCGAACAGGGCCGCCGCGCCGCCGTGGGGGCCGCGGCTGAGGGCGAGTTTCTGCTGGTTGGTGAGCCCGGCGAGGATCTGTTTGGCCGGGGAGGTGGTGTTGAGCAGCAGGAGGCGGCGGGTGCCGGCCCACATCGCGGAAAGCTGCTCGGTCTCGGTCTCGAACATGCGGATCGCGACGCTGTCGCCCTCGTCGACGAGCGCCGGGTACGCCTTCATGCGGCCCTGTTCGAAGAGGCGCGGCAGCTCGCCGAAGTCCCAGCGGCGCAGGCCGCGCCGTTCCAGGTCCTGCCCGGCCTTGGCGAGGTGGGCGCGGAGTTTCGGGGCGAGGCGGCGTTTGAGGGCGTCGAGGTCCTTGTCCTCGGCGATCGTGCGTTTGCGCTCGTCGATCACCCGGTACGTCATGCGCAGGTGGTCGGGGACGGCGTCGAGGTTCCACGCCTCGCGGGGCACGGTGACGCCGGTGAGCCGCAGCAGTTCGCGTTCGAGCACGTCGAGGACGGGTTCGCGGCCGGGGACGATGCCGTCGCGTGCGGCCCGTTCCAGCACCGCCTTGGCGAAGTTGGGGGCGGGGACGAAGTTGCGGCGCAGTTGCTTGGGCAGTGAGCGGATCAGGGCGGTGAGGAGTTCCTCGCGCAGGCCGGGGATCTGCCAGTCGAAGCCCTCCGAGCCGATCTGGTTGAGCACCTGCAGCGGTACGTGCACGGTGACGCCGTCGGCGTCGGCGCCCGGCTCGAACTGGTAGGTGAGGTGCATGCGCTGGCCGTTTTGCCGCCACACGTCCGGATAGTCGCGGGCGCTGATGTCGGCGCCCTCGTTGACGAGCATCTCCGGGGTGAAGGTGAGCAGGTCGGGGGTGGCGTGCCGGGCCTTCTTCCACCAGGCGTCGAAGTGGCGGCCGGACACCACCTCGGCCGGGACGCGCTTGTCGTAGAAGTCGAACAGCGTCTCGTCGTCGACGAGGATGTCGCGGCGGCGGGCGCGGTTCTCCAGCTCCTCGACGTCCTCCAGGAGCTTGCGGTTCTCGCGCAGGAACTTGTGGTGGGTGTTCCAGTCGCCCTCGACGAGCGCGTGCCGGATGAACAGCTCGCGGCACAGCTCCGGGTCGATGCGGCCGTAGTTGACCTTGCGCTGGGCCACGATGGGCACGCCGTACAGGGTGACCTTCTCGTAGGCCATCACCGCGGCCTGGTCCTTCTCCCAGTGCGGCTCGCTGTAGGTGCGTTTGACCAGGTGCTGGGCGAGCGGCTCGACCCACTCCGGCTCGATCTTGGCGTTGATGCGCGCCCACAGCCGGGAGGTCTCCACGAGCTCGGCCGACATCACCCAGCGCGGCGGCTTCTTGAACAGCGCCGATCCGGGGAAGATGGCGAACCGGGCGTTGCGGGCACCGATGTACTCGCGGATGGCGCGGCGCGCGCCCGGCCCCTCGTCCTTGCGGTCGACGTCCATGACGCCGATGTGCGACAGCAGGCCCGCGAGCAGCGAGACGTGGATTCGGTACGGATCCGCCGGCTCGTCGGACCGCTCCCCCAGCGAGATGCCGAGGGTGAGCGCGACCTGGCGGAGCTGGCTGTAGATGTCCTGCCACTCCCGCACCCGCAGGTAGTTGAGGAACTCGGCGCGGCACATGCGGCGGAACTGGCTGGAGGACAACTCCTTCTGCTTGGCCCGCAGGTAATCCCACAGCCGCAGATAGGTGAGGAAGTCCGACTCCTTGTCGCGGAAGCGGTTGTGCCTCTCGTCGGCGGCCTGCTGCTTGTCGGCGGGGCGTTCGCGCGGGTCCTGGATGGACAGCGCGGCGGCGATCACCATGACCTCGCGTACGCAGCCGTTCTTGTCGGCCTCCACGACCATGCGGGCGAGCCGGGGGTCCACCGGAAGCTGGGCGATCTTGCGGCCGAGCGGGGTGATGCGGCGCTCGGCGTCGAACGCGCCCAGCTCCATCAGCAGGTTGACGCCGTCGCGTACCTGCCGCTGGTCGGGGGCCTCGACGAACGGGAACGCGGCGATGTCGCCGAGCCCGAGCGTGGTCATCTGCAGGATGACGGAGGCGAGGTTGGTACGCAGGATCTCCGGGTCGGTGAACTCGGGGCGGCCGAGGAAGTCCTCCTCGGAGTAGAGGCGGATGCAGATGCCGTCGGAGGTGCGTCCGCAGCGGCCCTTGCGCTGGTTCGCCGACGCCTGGGAGATCGCCTCGATGGGCAGCCGCTGCACCTTGAGGCGGTGGCTGTAGCGGGAGATGCGGGCGGTGCCGGGGTCGATGACGTACTTGATGCCGGGGACGGTGAGGGACGTCTCGGCCACGTTGGTGGCGAGCACGATGCGGCGGCCCCGGTGCGGCTGGAAGACGCGGTGCTGCTCGGCGGCCGACAGGCGGGCGTACAGGGGGAGGATCTCGGCGTCGTCGCGTTTGGCGAGCGCCTCGGCGGTGTCGCGGATCTCGCGCTCGCCGGAGAGGAAGACCAGGATGTCGCCGGGGCCCTCGGCGCACAACTCGTCGACCGCGTCGGCGATCGCCTGGATCTGGTCGCGGTCCTCGTCGGCGTCCTCATTGATGGGCCGGTAGCGCACCTCGACCGGGTACATGCGGCCGGAGACCTCGATGATCGGGGCGCCGCCGAAGTGGCGGGAGAAGCGCTCGGGGTCGATCGTCGCCGAGGTGATGATCACCTTGAGGTCGAGGCGCTTGGGCAGGAGCTGCTTGAGGTAGCCGAGGATGAAGTCGATGTTGAGGCTGCGCTCGTGCGCCTCGTCGATGATGAGCGTGTCGTACGCCGACAGCAGCCGGTCCTGCTGCATCTCGGCGAGCAGGATGCCGTCGGTCATGACCTTGACCAGGGTGCCGTCGGAGACCTGGTCGGTGAAGCGCACCTTGTAGCCGACGGCCTCGCCGAGCGGGGTGTCGAGTTCCTCGGCGATGCGCTCGGCGACGGTGCGGGCGGCGATGCGGCGCGGCTGGGTGTGCCCGACGACGCCGGAGACGCCGCGGCCCAGCTCAAGGCAGATCTTGGGGATCTGGGTGGTCTTGCCGGACCCGGTCTCGCCCGCGATGATCACGACCTGGTGGTCGCGGACGGCGGCGAGGATCTCGTCCTTCTTCTGGCTGACCGGGAGCCGCTCGGGATAGGTGATCGCGGGTACGGCCGCGCGACGTGCGGCGACGCGGAGCTCGGCGGCCTCGATGTCGGCGGCGATCTGCTCGGCGATGGCCTGGCGGGCGGCGGCGTCGCGCACCTTGCGGGCACCTTCGAGGCGACGGCGCAGGCGGCGCTGGTCGCGCAGCATGAGGTCGCTGAGACGGGCGTGCAGGTCGGCGAACGGGGACCGCGGCCCCCGAGACGATGACGACCTCGACGACGGCCGTGGCGATGACGTTTTCATTCCACAGCAAGGATAGGCAACCCCCCGCACCCCGACGCCAACCCTTTATCGCCGCCCCCTGTCGCAGCAGGCCCGGGAAACCCGGTGGCGTGCGGCTGCATCGCCCATTATCCTGAACGCGCATTAAGGAAAAAGGGAGAGCGATGCCTACCATCCAGCAGCTCGTCCGCAAGGGCCGTAAGCGACGCGTCCGCACGACCAAGTCGCCCGCCCTGGCGGGCGCCCCGATGCGTCAGGGCGTGTGCACGCGCGTCTACACGACGACTCCGAAGAAGCCGAACTCGGCGCTGCGCAAGGTCGCCCGCGTGCGCTTCTCCGACGGCACCGAGGTCACCGCGTACGTGCCCGGGGAACGTCACAACCTGCAGGAACACTCGATCGTGCTGGTGCGCGGCGGACGGGTGAAGGACCTGCCCGGCGTCCGCTACAAGATCGTCAGAGGGACGCGCGACGCCCAGGGCGTCAAGGATCGCAAGCAGGCGCGGAGCAAGTACGGCACGCGGAAGTCCTGAGCCGGGGGCGTCGTCGCGCTCCGCCGCGTCCGATGCGGGCAAGTAGGCTGCTGGGCGTGGCAGGGGTGAAGGGCCAGGTTCAGCGTCGCGGGGTCGAGCGGCGGAAGGCCATCATCGACGCCGCGATCGAGCTGTTCTCGCGCCAGGGGTACCGGGGCACGGGCATCTCCGCGGTCGCCGAGGCGGCCGGGGTCACCGCGCCTGCCGTACTCCACCACTTCGGCAGCAAGGAGCGACTGCTGGAAGCAGTGATCAACGAGATCGACCGGCGGGCCCTGGAGCGGGTGGCCGAGTACGCCGGGCTCGACCCGCTGTCGGCGTTGCAGGCGATCGTGCGCGACGTCGAGTTCACCGTCGCCGCGCCCGGACCCGCGCGGCTGTACACGGTTTTGGAGGCGGAGAACCTCGAACCGGACGATCCGCTCAACGAGACGTTCCGCACCCGTAGTCGGCAGTTGCGGCACCATCTGGGCCTGCTGCTGCGGGACGGGGTCGAGGCGGGGCAGATCAGGGCGGACGTGGACACCGATCTGATCGCGCAGGAGATCGTCGCCTTCCTTGAGGGCTCCCAGTTGATGTGGCTGCTCGACCCGGAGGTGGATCTGGTCGGGCTGTGCCGCTCCTACATCGACGGGGTGGTCATGCGGATCGCCGCCGACGCCGGGTCGGGTTCGGCGGCGAAGGGTTCCGCTGTGGGGGTCGGCGGTGAGGAGCTCGGCGGTGGGGGCTCGGCGGTGGGGGCTCGGCGGCCACCGGAGGCGTGAAGACGAAGCGGGGGCCCTCGCCGTAGCCGGTGCCAAGGCGATGACGCCGCCGTGGTACTCGACGATCCCCTTGCAGAGGGCGCGACCGATTCCGGTGCCGTCATAGGCGTCCCGGCCGTGCAGGTTATCCACAGGCCCGGATTACGAGAGGCGAACAGGCGGCTACGCTTGGCATGCTGGGGGCATGGACGAGGAGAAGATCCGGATCGAGGTGGACCCCGAGCTGTGGCTCTTCCTGCTCCCCGGCAACCGGGGACGGGAGCTGACCGTCACCTCCGACGACACGGCGTCGCTGGGCCACGTGATCGAATCGGTCGGCATTCCGCTGCCCGAGGTGGGCCCCGTCGAGGTCGACGGCCGTCGCGCCGGGCACGAGTACCGGCCCCGGCCGGGCGAGCGGATCCGGATCCTCCCCGTGGAACGGCCCCAGGCCGTACCGATCGATCCGCCGATCTTCCTGCTCGACGTGCACCTGGGCACGCTCGCCCGGCGCCTGCGCCTGGTCGGCGTGGACACCGCCTACGGCAACGACCTCGACGACGACACACTCATCGAGATCGCCAACGCCGAGCGCCGGATCCTGCTCACGCAGGACCGCGGCCTGCTGCGCCGCCGCACCCTGTGGCTGGGCGCGCACGTGCGCAGCCAGAACCCCGACGACCAGCTCGTCGACGTGCTGACGCGCTTCGCCCCGCCGCTCGCCCCCTGGACGCGCTGTACGGCCTGCAACGCCCCGCTCGAAGCGGTCGGCAAGAGCGAGGTGGAGTCCCTGCTGGAGGCGGGCACGTCGCGCACCTACGACGTCTTCGCCCGCTGCTCATCCTGCGAACGCGTCTACTGGCGCGGCGCCCACCACCGCCACCTGCAGGAGATCGTCGAACGAGCCACCACCGTCGTGGCCTCCACCGCCGCCTCCTGACCGGTCCGGGCCCCGCGATCACGGAACGCGATCAGTGGGAGTGGCGGGGAACCTCGCGGCCCCGGACGCCGGTGAGGAAGTCCAGGTCGGCGCCCTTATCGGCCTGGGTGACGTGCTCGACGTACAGGGACTCGTAGCCGCCCTTGGGGGTCCAGGCGGGAGGTGCCGGGGTGCGGCGGGCGAGTTCGTCGTCCGGGACCTCCAGGCGGAGCAGGCGGCGCTCGACGTCGAGGGTGATCTCGTCGCCGGTGCGGACGAGGGCGAGCGGGCCGCCGACGGCGGACTCGGGGGCGACGTGCAGCACGACGGTGCCGTAGGCGGTGCCGCTCATCCGCGCGTCGCTGATTCGGACCACGTCGCGCACGCCGCGTTCGAGCAGTTTGGCCGGGAGCGGCATGTTGCCGACCTCGGGCATGCCGGGGTAGCCGCGGGGGCCGCAGCCGCGCATGACCATGACGGTGTTCTCGTCGACGTCGAGGTCGGGGTCGTCGAGGCGGTGGTGCAGTTCCTCGGGCGACTCGAACACGATCGCCCGGCCCCGGTGGGACAGCAGGTGCGGGCTCGCCGCGGCGGGCTTGATGATCGCGCCGTCGGGGGCGAGGTTGCCCCGCAGTACGGCGATGCCCGCGGCGGGCCGGAGCGGGTCGGACGCCGGGCGGATCACGCCGGGGTCGGTGATCTCGGCCGTCTCCAGGCCCTCGACGAGGGGGCGGCCGAGCACGTTGATCGCCTCGTGGTCGAGCCGGTCGGAGATCTCGCGCAGCACGGCGCGCAGCCCGCCGGCGCGGAAGAAGTCCTCCATCAGGTGCGTCCCGGCCGGTTGCAGGTCCACCAGCAGCGGCACGTCGTGGAAGGGGTCCACGTCGTCGAGCGACAGCGGCGCCCCGACCCGCCCGGCGATGGCGAGCAGGTGCACGACCGCGTTGGTGGAGCCGCCGATCGCCGCCAGCGCGGCCAGCGCGTTGCGGAACGAGCCGTGCGTGAGGATGCGGCTCGGCGTGAGATCCTCGGCGACCATCGCCACGATGCGCCGCCCGGCCAGGTGCGACAGTTGCAGCAGGCGGCTGTCGGGCGCGGGGATGCCCGCGTTGCCGGGCATGGTCATGCCGAGCGCCTCGGTCACGCACGCCATCGTGGAGGCGGTGCCCATCGTGTTGCAGTGCCCACGGCTGCGGATCATCGCCGACTCGGCCCGCTGGAAGTCCTCGGGGCTGAGCGTCCCGGCGCGTACCTCCTCCGACAGCCGCCACACGTCGGTGCCGCAGCCGAGGGGGCGGCCCCGCCAGGTGCCGTTGAGCATCGGGCCGCCGGCGACGACCAGGGCGGGCAGGTCCACCGAGCAGGCGCCCATGAGCAGCGCGGGGATGGTCTTGTCGCAGCCGCCGAGCAGCACCACCCCGTCGACCGGGTTGGCGCGGATCATCTCCTCGACGGCCATCGCGGCGAGGTTGCGGTACAGCATGGCCGTGGGCCGCATCTGCGTCTCGCCCATGCTGGGCACGGGCATCTCCAGCGGCACGCCGCCGGCCTCCCAGACGCCCCGGGCGACGTGCTCGGCGACCTCTTTGAGGTGGCTGTTGCACGGGCTGAGGTCCGACCAGGTGGTGCAGATGGCGATGTGCGGCTTGCCGTCGAAGGCGTCGTCGGGCAGTCCCCGCCGCATCCAGGCCCGATGGATGAAACCGTTCCGATCCTGCCCGCCGTACCAGGCCTGCGACCGCACCGCCATACTTCCCCCTGCACCGAAAGAGAACGTCTCGCCTATTTGTATCGTTCTCTGGGGAAACCGGACAGCCCACGGTTGACAGATCAATTCGGGGATTAGGAAACTCCCTAAACATGACTACAGAGCCGAACGCCGCCGACGAGCCGGACGCCTATGAGCGGCTGATCACGCTGCTGGACGAGGCCGGAGCCAGGTACCGCGTCATCGACCACGAGCCCGAGGGGCGCACCGAGCTCGTCAGCGTCCTGCGCGGCAACCCGATCGAGCGGGCGGCCAAATGCCTCATCGCGATGATCAAGATAGGGAAGAAGCAGACGCGCTACGCGCTCGCGGTGGTGTCCGGCGACCGCCGGGTGGATCTTCAGGAGCTCAAGACCCTGTACGGCGGCACCTACGTGGCGTTCGCCTCCGCGGACCGGGCCGAGGCGCTGGCCGGGAGCGTCAGCGGCACGATCCTGCCCTTCAGTTTCCATCCCGACCTCGAACTCGTCGCGGACCCGGCCCTGCTGGAGCACGAGACGATCTTCTTCAACGCCGCACGGCTCGACCGCTCCCTGGAACTGCACACCGCCGACTACGTACGGCTCGCCGCCCCGCGCGTCCACCCGGTCGCCCAGCCCCTCGCTCAGCCCCTCACCCAGCCCCTCACCCAGCCAGTCGCGAAGGAGCCGGTGTGACCACCGAGACGTCCTGGCCCCCGGCCGCCCTCGCCCCGGGCTTGACGCACACCGCCCGGCTGACCGTCGACGACGGGCTGACCGTGCCCGCCGTCTCCCCCGCGTTCGGCAACTTCGCCGACATGCCGCGCGTCTTCGCCACCGCCTACCTGGTGGCGTTCGTCGAGTCGGCCTGCGTCGCGGCGATCACGCCGTACCTGCCGGAGGGACACAAGACGGTCGGCACCCACGTGGACCTGAGCCACGTCGCCGCCACCCCGCCCGGCATGACCGTCACCGCCGAGGTGCGTCTCGTCGAGCTGGACGGACGGCGGCTGCGCTTCGCCGTCACCTGCCGCGACGAGCGGGACGTGATCGGGACCGGGCACCACGAGCGGCACCTCATCGACACCGCGCGGTTCGAACGGCGGGTCGCGGCGAAGGCCGCCGGTTCCGCCTGACGGCACCCGGGTTGCTTATTTAGGTTAGGCAAAGCTAACTTTTACCGGGAAGAGAACAGCCGACCCGGAAGCAGGCACATGGCCAGCACGCGCACCCACACCCAGGACGTGGAGATCCAGCCGTACACGACCTTTCACGTGGAGGTCGCCCGCACCGAGCGGCTCAGCCCGAACTTCCTGCGGGTCACCTTCACCGGCGACGCGCTGGACCGCTTCGCCGACAACGGCGCCGACCAGCGCATCAAGCTGGTCGTCCCGCTGCCCGGCACCGGCCTCGCCGACTTCCCCGACGGCCCCGACTGGTACGGCCGGTGGCGAGCGCTGCCCGACGAGCGCCGCAACCCCCTGCGCACCTACACCGTCCGCGCCGTACGGCAGGACCTGCGCGAACTCGACGTCGACTTCGTGCTGCACGGCGACGGCGGCCCCGCCTCCCGCTGGGCGAACGCCGCCCGCCCCGGCACCCCGGCGGCGGTCGTCGGCCCCGACGCCCGCCACCCCGGGCCCCATGGCGGCCGGGAGTGGACGCCTCCGCCGGACGCCTCCCGGCTGCTGCTCGCCGGCGACGAGACCGCCGTACCCGCGATCTGCGCCATCGCCGAATCGCTGAGCGGGGACGTCCCCGCCACGATCCTGCTGGAGGTGCCGCAGGCCGAGGACATCCTCGACCTGCGCACCCGCCCCGGCGTCGAGATCACCTGGCTGCCCAGGGACGGAGCCGCCCACGGCGACGCCCTCATCCCGGCCGTACGCGAGGCGACCGGCGCACCGGCCCGCACCATGGCCTCGAACCCTGCCACGAACCCAGCCGTGAACCCTGCCGTGAACCCTGCCGAGACGGGCGACCTCAACGACATCGACGTGGACCGCGACCTGCTGTGGGAGGTCCCCGACCCGACCGCAGCCGCCGCGTGCGACGGCCTGTACGCCTGGCTCGCCGGCGAGGCCGCCATGGTCAAGACCCTCCGCCGTCACCTGGTCCAGCAGGTCGGCGTGGACCGCCGCGCGGTCGCCTTCATGGGCTACTGGCGCCTCGGCCGCGCCGAAGCCAACTGACCCTCCCTCCCGGGCCCTCTTGGGCCCTCTTGAACCCCGGCCGCGGTCAGGATGACGAAGCGGCGTCGGGCGGCGGAGGGAGTTCTCCGGAGCCGCGGGGGATGAGGCGGGCGGGAAGTTTCACGGTGCGGGCGCGACTGCGTTCCCCGGAGAGGCGGGAGATCGCCATCTGGGCGGCGGCGACGCCGAGGTGGGTGGCGTCCTGGGCGAGCACGGTGATGGCGGGGTCGAAGGCGTCGGCGAGGTCGAAGTCGTCGAAGCCGACCAGGGCGAGGTCGCGGCGGCGGGTGCGGGACAGGGCCTTGAGCGCGCCCATGCAGGCGAAGTTGTTGGCCGCGAAGATCGCGGTGGGGGGCGTCGGGCGGGCGATCAGGTCGAGGGCGGCGGCGGCGAACTCCTGGGGGTGGTGGCCGTGGGCGACCATGCGGGGGTCGAACGGGAGACCGGCGTCCTCCAGGGCCGCGCGGTAGCCGCGGAGGCGTTCCTGGCGGGTGTAGAGGTTGTGCGGCAGGTCGCCGAGGAAGGCGATGCGGCGGTGGCCGTGCCGGATCAGGTGGGCCACGCCCTCGCGGGCCGCGGCGAAGTTCTCGGTCACGGCGCAGTCGGCGGTCATCCGTACCGGGGGGCGGTCGATGAAGACGATCGGCATGCCGCGGCGGCGTTCGGGGCGCAGGTAGGCGTGGTCGCCCGAGGCGACCGGGACGATCAGCACGGCGGCGGCCTGACGGTCCAGGAACGAGGTGACCAGCAGGCGTTCGCGGTCGGGCCGCTCGTCGGAGGAGCCCACGATGAGGGTGAGCCCGTGCTCGCGGATGACGCTCTCCACCCCGGCGGCCACCGAGGCGAAGAACGGGTTGGCCAGCTCGGGGATGACCAGCGCCACCGCCTGGTCGCGGGCACCCGCACGCATGTGCCTGGCCAGGACGTTCGGCCGGAAGCCGAGCGTGTCGACGACTCTGAGCACGCGCTCCCGGGTCTCGGGGCTGATGCGGGGCTCGTCGTTGAGCGCCCGGGAGACGGTTTTGATGCTGACCCCGGCCTCCCGGGCGACGTCCTTCAGCGTGGGGCGCGGCACGTGCGGTTTCATTGGCGGCGATGTTACGGCCTGTCGCCTCCGGATAAGCGGGGAGGCTCGCCCTCCCCGTCTTCGGGGCCGGGCCCGTGCTCCTCGGCGTCCCGCCGGGATAAGCGCTCGTCCTGCAGCCCCTCGGGCCGGTGCCGTTCGGTGTGTTGGCCGGGCTCCCTGCCGGAGGAGCCGACGCCTGCCGCGCCCGCCGCGCCCGCGTCCACGACGACCGTTCGGCCCGGATCGGCCTCGTCGACGCGGAGCGCGCCCGTCATGACCGCGACGACCTCGGACATGTCGCGTTCGCGCGGGTTCACCACCGCCACGCGGCGGCCCAGGCGCTGTACGTGGATCCGGTCGGCGATCTCGAACACCTGGGGCATGTTGTGGCTGATCAGCACCACGGGCAGGCCGCGGTCGCGGACCCGCCGGATCAGGTCGAGCACCTGGCCGGACTCCCGGACGCCGAGCGCGGCGGTCGGCTCGTCCATGATCACCACGTGCCGGGCCCAGGCGGCGGCGCGGGCCACCGCGACGCCCTGCCGCTGGCCGCCGGAGAGGTTCTCCACGGCCTGGGTGAGCGAGCGCAGGCCGATCTTCAGCTCGTCCATGTGGCGGGCGGCCTGCTCGCGCATGGCCTTCTTGTCGAGCATGCGGAAGATCGTGCCCAGGGGGCCGCGGCGCCGTACCTCGCGGCCGAGGAAGAGGTTGGCGGCGATGTCCAGGGCGGGGGCGACGGCGAGGTCCTGGTAGACGGTCTCGATGCCGGCGCGGCGGGCGTCCAGCGGGGTGCGGAAGTGCACGCGGCGGCCGTCGAGCAGGATCTCGCCCTCGTCCGGCTGGAGCGCGCCGGTCAGCGCCTTGATCAGGGTGGACTTGCCGGCGCCGTTGTCGCCGATGACGGCGAGCACCTCGCCGGGCAGCAGGTCGAAGTCGGCGCCGTCCAGGGCCGTGACGTGGCCGTAGCGCTTGACCAGGCCGCGCGCCGAGAGCACGGGCCGGGGACCGGCGGCCGGGTCCCGCAGCGGATCGGCGGCCCGGTTCTGCGCCGGATCGCGCGCCGGATCGCGCACGGGATCGAGCGTGGAGCCTCGGACGGAGTGATCGGACGCCCGGACCGTCGTCGGGTCCTGGGAGGGATCGAAGGTCACGTCGCCCTCCTGCGGGAGATCTGGTCGACGGTCACGGCCAGGATCACCAGGATGCCGGTGATGAGGATCTGATAGATCGACGGTACGCCGATGAGCTGCAGGCCGTTGCGGATCACGCCGACGATGAGCGCGCCGAGCAGGGTGCCGAGCACCACGCCGCGTCCGCCGAACAGGCTGGTGCCGCCCAGGACGACGGCGGTGATGCTGTCGAGGTTGTCGGTCTGCCCGGCCTGCGGGTCGCCGACGCCGGTGCGGGCCACCAGCAGCACTCCGGCGATGCCGTACACGAGCCCGGCGACGGCGTAGACCGACAGCAGCACCCGGTTCACCCGGATGCCGGTCAGTCTGGCCGCCTCGGGGTTGTTGCCCACCGCGTACACGTGCCGGCCCCAGGCGGTCTGCCCGAGAATGTACGCGAACAGCAGGAACAGCGCGATCGCCAGCACCGAGCCGTACGTGACGTCGGTGTCGCCGACGCCGAACGTCGAGCCGAGCGCCAGCATCTCGTCCGGCAGGCCGGTGACGGTCTGCTCCTGGGAGTACACGTGCGTCAGCGCGAAGGCGATGTTCAGCATGCCGAGCGTCACGATGAACGGCGGCAGCGGCACCCGGGTCACCAGCAGCCCGTTGGCGAGGCCGAAGAGGGTGCAGACGGCGAGCCCGGCGGCGACGGCGACCGGCGGCGGGAGGCCGTTGTCCACCGCCAGCCTCGTCATCACGATCGTGCCGAACGCCATGATCGCGCCGCAGGACAGGTCGATGCCGGCGGTGAGGATGATCAGCGTCTGGCCGATGGCGAGCGTGCCGACCACCATCACCTGCTGGATGATGAGCGAGAAGTTCGCGCCGGTCAGGAACCGGTCGGTGTTGAGGGCGAAGAACGCGCAGGCCAGGATGAGGGCCGCCAGCGGGCCCGCGATGGACCCGCCCGGTATCCCACCCGGGATCCTGCGGCGCGGCGAGGTCGCGGACCGGCCGGAAGGTGCCTTGGGCGGCGCCTGCGCCGGTGTGGTCATCGGGAACCTCCGGGGAAACTCTCGACATCAGGCGAGGGGGGAATCGGATCCTCCGCGGAGCTGGGCGGGGACCATTCGATCGCCGCCGAGGCGATCGCGGGCGCCACGTGCGGCGCCCGCGCCGTGTTCGCGCTCGCCTTTCCGGCGATCACCAGGCGTGGAGGGGCCGCCGCCGGGCCGGCGGGATGTGCAGCCGGTGGAGGCCGCATAGGACCGGTCACTGTCGCTCCTTGAGGAGTGGTGGCGAGGGCCGTCGCCCGTGAAGCGGGGAGGTCCGGCCCGCGAGAGCGGGAATCCCCTCGTTCACGAAGGGGAGGAAGTCAACGGCCGCTCCTTCCCTGGAGACCTCGGGCTTCCGCCCTGGCGTAGCAGGCGAACCCACCGCGTGGCGGCACGGGATCGTCGGTCCGTCGCCAGGGCGGAGTGACGTCGTGATCGGACGCCGGCGGGCGAGCCGGAATCCGCCGGGCCGGCGGACCCGTTCACCCTCCCCGTGTCGGCGCTTCGTACGGTGGGCCCTGCCGGTTCGCGGAGGATCGGTGGCCTTGCGACGCGGCGAGGGCCGGGCCGTACGGTCAGCCCCAGCAGTTGTCCAGCCCGAACTGCACGTCCTTGGACTCCACGCCGTCCACCGGCTTCGCGGCGATGAGCGTGACGCCGGTGTCGGTGTAGCCGGAGGCCTTCGTGCCGTTCTGAGCGAACTCGACGACCGCGTTCACGCCTTGCTCGGCCATCTTCAGCGGGTACTGCTGCGAGGTCGCGGCGATCTGCCCGCTCTGCACCGCCCGGACGCCCGTGCAGCCGCCGTCGACCGACACGATCATGACGTCCTTCTCCTTGCCCGCGGCCTTGAGCGCCGTGTACGCGCCGAGGGCGGCGGGCTCGTTGATGGTGTAGACGAGGTTGATGCCGGGGTCCTTCTGCAGGCAGTTCTCCATCGCCGTCTGGCCCTTGGCCTGGTCGCCCGCGGTGTCCTGGCTGCACACCACGCGCGGGTCGGTGAGCTGCTGCTTGGCGTTCTGGTCGATGCCGGGCACGCCGAAGCCGGACAGGAAGCCGTTGTGCCGCAGCACGCCGACGGTGATGCCGGGCGCGAGGTCCAGCGTGGCGATCTTTGCCTGCCGGCCGGCGAACGCGGCGGCGGCGTACTTGCCGATCAGCACCCCGGCCTGGAAGTTGTCGGTGGCGAACAGCGCGTCGGCGCCGTCCTGCGGGTCGGTGGGGGTGTCGAGCGCGATGACGAGCACTCCCTTGTCGCGGGCCCGCTGGATGACGGGGACGATCGCCTTGGTGTCGCTCGGCGTGATCAGGATGCCCTTCACGCCGGCGGCGACCATGTTCTCGATCGCGGTGACCTGGCTCGCGTTGTCGCCGTCGAATTTGCCCGCCGCCGTCATGAGTTCGACGCCCTTGGCCTCGGCGGCCTTCTGCGCGCCCTCCTTCATCTTGACGAAGAACGGGTTGGTCTCGGTCTTGGTGATCAGGCCGACCCGGATCGGGCCGCCGGACACCGACGACGAGGTGGATGTCGAGTCGTTCGAGCCGCCGCAGGCGCTCAGTGCGAGCGCGGCCGAGACGAGAACGGACGCGAGGGGAACGATTCCGCCCCGCTTTGGGCGATGGTTGACGTGCATCTGATTTCTCCTGCCGACTTGCCGTCCGCCTCCGCTCAGACGCGTTGCGCTAACGTTGTCACGCGATAACGTTGTCGCATTTTCTCCACAGTGATCTGGATCACAATGGAGCGTCAATACGCAGACTTTAACTAGTGGGTAACAGTCGGGGTGAAAGATCGCTGGAGGGAAAAGCATGATCGTCGTCTGCGGTGAGGCCCTGATCGACCTCGTGCCCACGGGGGAGCCGGACACCTATCGCGCGGTCCCGGGCGGCGGTCCGGCCAACACCGCGGTCGCCCTCTCCCGTCTCGGCACGCCCGCGCGCCTGCTGTGCCGGCTGTCCGGGGACGGCTTCGGCCGGCGGCTCCGCGATCATCTGGTCGCCAGCGGCGTCGATCTCTCGCTCGCCGTCGAGGCGGCCGAGCCGACCACGGCCGCGGTGGTGGGCCTGGACAACTCCGGCGGCGCCGCGTACCAGTTCTATGTGCAGGGGACGGCCGACTGGCAGTGGGCCCCGGCGGAACTGCCCGCCGAGCTGCCGCCCGGCACCCGCGCCCTCCATTTCGGCACGCTCGCCTCGATCCTGCCGCCCGGCGCGGAGGTGCTGCGCGCCTGGGCCGCCGCCCAGCGCGAGCACGCCACGGTCGTGTACGACGTGAACGTGCGCCCGGTCCTGCTCCCCGACAGGGCCCGCTACCGCGCCGCCGTCGACCCCTGGCTGAAGGCCGCCCACGTGGTCAAGGCGAGCGACGACGATCTCGCCTGGCTGTACCCGGAGCGGGACCCCCTCGACACCGCCCGCGCCTGGATCGGCGACCACGGCCTCGCCGTGGTGCTGCTCACCTGCGGCGCGGAGGGCGCGGTCGCGGTGACGCCGAGCGGCCCGCCGGTGCGGGTCCCCGGCTTCCCGGTGAAGGTCGTGGACACGGTGGGCGCCGGGGACACCTTCACCGGCGCGCTGCTGCACGCCCTGGCCGCCCGCGGCGCCCTCCCGGACCGCACCGCCGAATCGGGATCGTCCGCGGGCCCGGACCAGGTCTCCGCGAGCCCCGGCCCTGAATTCGCCTCCCGGTCCGACCTGGCCGACGCCCTGCGCTTCGCGGTGGCGGCGGCGGCGATCACCTGCACGCGCGCAGGGGCGGTCCCGCCCACGCGGGCGGAGGTCGACGGGTTCCTGCGCGACCACGAAGCGCTTGACGGCGACGGCAGGTGAGCTGAGGGCGCGCTCAAGGCGGAAGCGCGTACGGAAATGGCGATGGTAGGAGGCGCTGGGCGCGGTCGCCGGCCCGTGTGTGACGACCTGGGTGAGGACTCGCGGCCACATGGACCAGTGGCCGCAGGGATGCTCGCCGTGCAGCGGCGGCCGCTGATCTCCCGGCCCGCCGCTCCGGTTCACGTCCCGCCGCGTACCGTGCCTGCCGGTCGTGCAGTGCGGGCCCATCGGCGAGTCCCCCGATGGATCCGCCGATGGGCCCGCGGCTCAGGGACCCGCCCGGTCAGGCGGGTTCGGGCTCCTTCTGGCGCGGCTCGACGGGTTCGGCGGCGGCCTCGTCCTCGTCCAGCAGCGTGGCCTCGTCGAAGGGCAGGCCGCCCGACAGCACCTGCCGCGCCCGCTCCCGGTCGAACTCGCCGGTCCAGTGGCCGACGAGGACGGTCGCCACCGCGTTCCCGGCGAAGTTGGTCAGCGCACGCGCCTCCGACATGAACCGGTCGATGCCGACGATGAGGCCGACGCCGTCCACCAGGTCGGGCCGGTGGGCCTGCAGACCGCCGGCGAGGGTGGCCAGGCCCGCTCCCGTGACCCCGGCCGCGCCCTTCGACGCGATGATCATGAAGAGGAGCAGCGAGATCTGCTCGCCCGGCGACAGCGGCGAGCCGGTCGCGGTCGCCACGAACAGGGTGGCCATGGTGAGGTAGATCGCCGTGCCGTCCAGGTTGAAGGAGTAGCCGGTCGGCACCGTGATGCCGACGACGGGGCGGCTCACCCCCATGTGCTCCATCTTGGCCATGAGCCGGGGCAGCGCCGACTCGGAGGAGGAGGTGGACAGGATGAGCAGGAACTCGCGGGCCAGGTAACGCAGCAGCGACCACAGGTTGACCCGGGTGACCGCCCACAGCAGCGGGCCGAGCACCGCGCCGACGAACAGCAGGCAGGTGGTGTAGAACCCGACCATGATCATGGCGAGGCTGGTGAGCGCGTCGACCCCGGTCGCGCCGACGACGGCGGCGATCGCGCCGAAGGCGCCGACCGGGGCCGCCCACATGATCATGGCGAGGATGCGGAACACGAGCCGCTGAAGGTGCGTGATCCCGGCGATGATCGGCGCGCCCCGCTCCCCCATCGCCTGCAGCGCGAATCCGGCCAGCAGCGACACCAGCAGCGTCTGCAGGATCTCGCCCTCGGTGAAGGCCGAGACGAGCGTGGTCGGGATGATCCCGAGCAGGAACGCCACCGTGTCGCTCTCGGCCGCCTTGGCCGCCTCGGCCTCCGCCGCCTGCCGCGCCTGGTCGGTGAGCTGGAGTCCCGCGCCCGGATCGACCAGGTTGCCGACGACGAGGCCGATGGCGAGCGCGACGGTGGACATCACCAGGAAGTAGCCGATGGCGAGGCCGCCGACCCGGCCGACCTTGGCGGCCTTGGTCACCGAGCCGACGCCGAGCACGATCGTGCAGAAGATGATCGGGCTGATCATCATCTTGATCAGCGCGACGAAGGCGGTGCCGAGCGGGCGCAGCTCCTTGCCGAGCTCGGGGGCGGCGAAGCCGACGCAGATCCCGAGGATCACCGCGACGATGACGGCGAGGTACAGGTAGTGCGTGCGGTCCCGGCGGGCCGTCGGCGCCGCCTCGGGTGATCTACCCCGTGAAATGTCCTCTGACATGCGACTCGACCTTTCTGAGCGGGCCTGTGATGCACACCGCGGTCGAGTGACTATGTGCCGAGGCAGTGATGGGGGTCACTATTACGTACATTTCGTTCATCATGTGCCTCGGCGGAAAGTGAGGGCATCGCGATGACCCTGGTCGCGCGTCCCCGGCGGTGGAGCCTGGCCCGGCAGATGCTGGCCCTGCAGATCGCCGTCGTCGGGGTGATCGTGCTCGGCGCGAGCGTGCTCGCGATCGCCCAGGCGAGGGCCCTGCTCACCGAGGAGGCGGCGGCGGTGGCGCGCGGCGTGACGATCTCCGTGGCCGAGTCGCCCGTGGTGCCCGAGGCGCTCGGCGAGGCCAACCCCTCGGCGGTGCTTCAGCCGTACGCCGAGCGCATCCGGACCCGGACCGGGGTGGACTTCATCACGATCATGAGCCCGGACGGCCGCCGCTACACCCACCCCAATCCGAGCCGGATCGGCGGCCGGTTCCTCGGCAACACCGGGCCCGCCCTGGCGGGGCGGACGTTCACCGAGACCTACACCGGCACGCTCGGCCCCTCGGTCCGCGCGGTCGCGCCCGTACGCGACAAGGACGGCAGGATCGTGGCGCTGGTGAGCGCGGGCATCACCGTCCAGAAGATCAGCGAGTGGCTGCGCGGCCAGCTCGCCTGGACCGGGCTCATCGGCCTGGTCGGGCTCGGGGTGGGCGTCGCCGGCGCGGCGCTGGTCGGCGCGCGGCTGCGGCGGCAGACCCACGGCCTCGGGCCGACGGAGCTGAGCCGCATGTACGAGTACCACGAGGCGATCCTGCACGCGGTGCGCGAAGGGCTGCTGCTGGTGGACGCCGGGCGCAGGCTGACGCTGTGCAACGACGGCGCGCGGGAGTTGCTCGGGCTGGCCGCCGACGCCGAGGGGCGGCCGGTCACCGAGCTGGACCTGCCGCCGTCGCTGGCCGAGCTGCTCGCGGCCGGAACGACCCGCACCGACGAGATTCACGTGACCGGGGACCGGGTGCTGCTGGTCAGCGTCTCGGTGGTGCGGGCCGGGTCGCGTTCGCTCGGCACCGTGGTGACGTTGCGCGACCACACCGAGCTGCAGGCGCTCACGAGCCGGCTCGACGCCGAGCGCGGGTTCGCCGACTCGCTGCGCTCGGTCGCGCACGAGTCGGCCAACCGGCTGCACACGGTGGTGTCGCTGGTGGAGCTGGGCCGTACCGAGCAGGCGGTGGCGTTCGCGACGCAGGAGCTGAAGATGGCGCAGCGGCTCACCGACAAGGTGGTGGGGGCGGTGCGCGAGCCGGTGCTCGCCGCGCTGCTGCTCGGCAAGTCCGCCGTGGCGGCCGAGCGGGGCGTCGAGCTGGTGATCGAGGGTGAGATCGACGACACCGGCGTCGAGGAACGCGAACTCGTGACGATCGTCGGAAATCTGATCGACAATGCGATCGACGCGGCCGGCTCCGGGCCGCCGCCGCAGCGGGTGGAGGTCCACCTGCGCGCGGACGACGCGGAGCTGGTCATCCGCGTCGCCGACAGCGGGCCGGGACTCGACCCGACGGCGGCGCGGGAGGCGTTCCGGAAAGGCTGGACCACCAAGGGCGATGGGAGGGGCCTGGGTTTGGCTCTGGTCGGGCAGGCGGTCCGCCGACTCGGCGGAAGCGTGGAGGTCGGGCACGAGACGGGCCCGGTGGTCAGCGCGATCACCGGCCCGGGTTCCGCCACGCCGCCGGACCCCGACTCCGGGCCGACTCCCGGCACCGGCCTCGACGCGACCCCCGGGCGGCGATCCGGCAGGTCGCTCGGTGCGGTGTTCACGGTACGGCTGCCGCTGCGGCAGGGAGAACGGAATGATCCGGAATGATCTCGGTGCTGGTCGTTGAGGACGAGGAGATCGCGGCGGAGGCGAACCGCCGGTACGTCGAGCGGGTGGGCGGCTTCGAGGTCGCCGGCGTGGCCCGCTCCGGTGGAGAGGCGTTGCGATTACTGCGTGAGCGACCGGTCGAGCTGATCCTCCTCGATCTCTATCTGCCCGACATGCACGGGCTCGAGCTGTGCCGCAAACTGCGCGCCGCCGGCCTGCTCTGCGACGTGATCGCGGTCACCTCGGCACGCGACCTGTCGGTCGTACGGGCGGCCGTCTCCATCGGCGTGTCGCAGTACCTGATCAAACCGTTCACCTACGCCGCGCTGGCGGAGAAGCTGAAGCGCTACGCCGAATTCCGCTCGACGATGGACGGCGAGGCCGAGGCCGACCAGGTCGACGTGGACCGCGCCCTGGCGACGCTCCGTGGCTCCGCCGGTTCGGCGCTGCCGAAGGGCATGACCCTGGCCACCCTGGAGTCGGTCGCGGCCGAACTGCGCAAGGCCCCCGAGGGCATCTCGGCCCAGGCCGTCGGCGCGGCCATCGGCATCTCCCGGGTCACGGCCCGCCGCTACCTCGAGTACATGATCGAGACGGGCGTGGCCCGCCGCCTCCCCCACTACGGCTCCGTCGGCCGCCCCGAACTGCGCTACCAGTCCACCATCGACCGCCCAAACCCGACCCGAAAGCACCCCTGAGCCGCTCAGCCGGCCGCCAACCGCTCCGCGTCCGCCCGGTCCACCATGTGCTGTGTCGGATCGACCGGCAGGATCACCCGGAAGCGGGTGTCGCCGGGCCGGGAGTCCACCTTGATGCTGCCGCCGTGCTTGTTGACCACGATCCGGTAGGAGATGTCCAAACCGAGCCCGGTGCCCTCGCCCACGGGTTTGGTGGTGAAGAACGGCTCGAAGATGCGGGGCCGGATGTCCTCGGGGATGCCCGGCCCGGTGTCGCCGATCTCCACGAACAGGCAGTGCTCGTTCTCCCACCCGGTACGGATCGTGAGCGTGCCCGACTCGCCCATCGCGCTCAGCGCGTTGTCGATCAGGTTCGTCCACACCTGGTTGAGTTCCGCCGCATACGCCGGGATCGGCGGCAGGCTCCGGTCGAACTCCTTGACCACTCGCACCCCCTTGGGGATCCTCCCCCGGAGCATGGTGAGCGTGGCGATCAGCAGGTCGTGCACGTCCACCGTCTGGTACGGCGCGCGGTCCAGCTGGGAGTACTGCTTCGCCGCCGCCACCAGCGTCGACACCCGGGTCACCGAGTCGTCGATCTCCCGCATGAGGAGTTCGGTGTCGATGGTGTAGGTGAGCCACCGCACGGCCGCCTCGCGGTTCTCCTCGCCGACGGCGTCGGCGATCCGGTCCAGCCACTCGGCGTCGATGCCGCCGGCGACCAGCGTCGGCGCGATGTCCCAGCCGCCGGTGATGCCGTGCTCGTCGAGCCAGTCCTCCACCGCGTCCTCGGCGTCGCTGGTCTGCATCGCGGTCAGCTCGGGGGCGGACGCGGCCCGCTTCACCGCGTCCTCCTGCAGCTCGACCAGGGCGCGCAGGCGCGTGCCGTCCAGCCTGCCGTCGGCGATCAGGGCGAGCTTGTGGCGCATGCCCGCGACCTTGTCGCGCAGCACGGAGGTGGCCCGCACCGCGGCGGCGGCGGGGTTGTTCAGCTCGTGGGTGAGCCCCGCGGACAGCGAGCCGAGCGCGACGAGCCGCTCCCGCTCGCTCACCGCGCTCTGGGTGGCGCGCATGCCCATGAAGAGCCCCTCCAGCAGGTGCATCGCCATGGGGAACCATTCGCGCACGGCGGCGGCGAAGGTGTCGGCGGGCAGCGCCAGGAACGCGCAGTCGGTGATCGCGCGCATGGTGTTCACATAGGTGCGGCCCATGGGATTGGTGAGGTAGGCCTGCGTGGCCCCGGCGTACACGCCGCGCTGGCTCGTGCGGCTGACCTCGATGTCGACCCCGTGCACCCGCCGGTTGAGCGACACCTCACCGCTCAGCAGGACGAAGAAGCACGTCGCCTCCTCGCCCTCGCCGTACACGACCGAGCCCGCCGGCCGCCGGTCCACCCGGCCCTGCTCCGCGACCGTGCGGAGCTGCTCGTCGGTGAGCGACTCGAAAAGGAACAGCGTGCGCAGCTCGTCCGGCGTCAACCGGTCGCCGATGTGCTCGGTCATTGCGCCTCCAGATATCGGTGGACCAGCGATACCGCCATCGCGCCCTCCCCGACGGCGGAGGCGACGCGCTTGACCGACTCGGCCCGCACGTCACCGGCCGCGAACACGCCCGGCATGCTCGACTCCAGGTGGTAGGGATCGCGGGGCAGCGTCCAACCGGGCGGCTTGGCGCCCCCGGCGAGCAGGTCGGGGCCGGTCAGCACGAAGCCGCGCCGGTCCCGCAGCACCGCGTCGCCGAGCCACTCGGTGCGCGGCTCGGCCCCGATGAAGATGAACAGCCAGGACGTCTCGACGACGCGGCTCTCGCCGGTGCGGCCGTCGCACAGGTACAGCCGCTCCAGGTGGTCCTCGCCCTCGCCGCCGACGCACTCGGTGCGCGGATGCACCTCGATGTTCTCGATGCCCGCGATCTGCTCGATCAGATACTGCGACATCGAGCGGCTCAGATCGTCGCCCCGGATCAGCATGTGCACCCGCCTCGCGTAGCGGGAGAAGTGCACGGCGGCCTGCCCGGCGGAGTTGGCGCCGCCGACGATGTAGACGTCCTCCCCCCGGCAGCTCGGCGCCTCGGTGGGCGCCGCGCCGTAGAAGACGCCGCGGCCGACCAGGCCGTCCAGGCCGGACACGTCCAGCATGCGGTAGGAGACGCCGGTCGCCAGCACCACCGTGTGCGCCGCGATCGTGCCGCCGTCGTCGAAACGCAGCAGCCGGGAGGTGCCCCCCGCCTCCAGCCCGACGACCCTGCGGGCGGTGAGCAGCTCCGCGCCGAGCCGGATCGCCTGCCGCCGCGCCCGGTCGGTCAGTTGCGAGCCGGACACGCCGTCGGGGAAGCCCAGATAGTTCTCGATGCGGCTGCTCTGCCCGGCCTGGCCGCCGGTCGCCCGCTGCTCGATCAGCACCGTGCGCAGCCCCTCCGAGGCACCGTAGACGGCCGCGCCGAGCCCGGCCGGCCCCGCGCCGACGACGACGAGGTCATAGAAGTCGGAGGCCGGGCTGGTGGCCAGGCCGACGTGGGCGGCGAGGTCGGCCGTGCTGGGCCGTATCAGCGCCTTGCCCTCCGGCGTCACGACCACGGGGACGTCGGCGGCGGTCACCCCGGCCGCGGCGAGCAGCCGGCCGCCCTCCGGGTCGTCGGCGAGCAGCCACCGGTAGGGCACCAGGTTGCGCGCGAGAAAGTCACGGATCTTATACGACGGGGCCGACCAGCGATGGCCGATCACGCGCACCTCGGCCACCGCCGAATCCGGGCTCGACCGCCACGCCTCCAGCAGCGCGTCGACCACGGGATACAGCTTCTCTTCTGGCGGGTTCCACGGCTTGAGCAGATAGTGGTCCAGATCGACGACGTTGATCGCCGTGATGGCCGCGTCGGTGTCGGCGTAGGCCGTCAGCAGGACCCGCCGCGCCATCGGGAACAGGTCCATCGCCGCCTCGAGGAACTCGATCCCGTTCATGTGCGGCATGCGGTAGTCGGCGAGCAGCAGCGCCACGTGCTCACCACGCAGCTTGATCTCGCGCAACGCCTCCAACGCCGCCTCCCCTGAGTCGGCCCTGACGATCCGGTATCGGTCGCCGTAGCGCCGCCGCAGGTCGCGCGCCACCGCACGAGAGACGGCCGGATCGTCATCGACGGTCAGAATCGCCGGATTAGCCATGCGTCCATAAAAGCACGCGGGTCCAAACGTCGATTCCCGTTGATCTCTCACCTGTGGATGACTCTCGCCTGTGGATAACTGGCGGGTGGGCCGGCGATGAGGTAGTTTTTGGGCAAACGCCTAAGTCGTTTGCCCAAAAAATGGAGATCGCAGGGTGGGACGCGGAAACGAGACCCGGGAACGGCTGTTGGAGGCCGCAGCCGCGCTCATCGGCGAGGTCGGCTGGAACGGCGTCACCACCCGACTGGCCGCCGAGCGCGCAGGCGTCAACCAGGCCCTGGTGCACTACCACTTCTCCTCGGTCACCGACCTGCTCGCGGCCGCCGCCACCGCCTACATCGCACGTCTGCTCGACGAGGCCCTGGCACGGCTTGCCGACACCCGCGACGCCGACGACCTCGTCACCACGATGCTCGCCGAGCTCTCCCGCTACACCGGCGACGACCCGGCCTCACTCCTGGTCATCGAGGCCTACCTGGCCTCCACCCGCGTACCCGGCCTGCGAGAACGGCTCGCCGGGCTCATCGAGACTTTCCGCGACGGCCTGGCCGACCTGCTGCGCGCCCACGGTCACACCGCCGAGGCCGAGGCCTGCGCCACGGTGCTCGGCGCCGCGATGGACGGGCTGGTGCTGTACCGCTCCCTGAATCCCGAGGTGGACCTGGCCGCGTTCGCCGGACCACTGCGCCGCATGCTCGGCACCGACGAGAGGACAACCCCATAAAGACGATCACCTACGGGGCCGGAATCGCCGCCCTGACCCTCACCCGGTGGCTGGAGAGCTCAGGCCGACAGGCCGGGAACCTGGTCACCGACGGCGCGTGGCCGAAGGGATCGGACCAGGCGACGGGCCGCGCCTCGGACCGGGAACACCCCCGTCCGGCGGCCGACAGCCGCGAGGCCACGGCGACCCTGCTGAAGGAACGCGACGCGGCCGACGCGCCCGCCGACCCCTGGCTCGCCTCCGGGCATATCGGCCGCTCACGTAACAACCCACCCCGAGCGGTACAGGAACGATGAAGGAGCACATACGACATGGACGTCATCAAAACGCCTCAGCCCCCCACCGGACTCAGCCGTCTGCTGTGGCGGCTGCCGATCCGCCTCTACCAGATGCGCCTCGGCTTCCTCTTCGGGCACCGCATGATGCTGCTCACCCACATCGGCCGCATCTCCGGCAAACCACGCAAGGCGGTCATCGAGGTGGTGGAGCACGACCCGGTCCGCGGCGTCTACATCGCCGCCTCCGGCTTCGGCGCACGGTCGGACTGGTACCGCAACCTCATGGCCCACCCCAAGGCGACCATCGAGGTCGCGGGCCGTACCCTGCCGGTCACCGCAAGCACGTTCACCCCGCAGGAAGGCGCGGATCTCATGGCCCGGTACGCCATGCGCCACCCGAAGGCCGCCAGGCGGCTGTGCCGCATCATGGGCTTCGCCGTGGACGGCGGCGAGTCCGACTTCCGCGCCGTCGGCGAACGCATCCCCTTCGTCCGTCTCGTACGACGGGCCTGATCGCCGCCCCCGGCCACGACGCCGCCCCACCACATGGCCCCAAGACCACCCCCCGGCCTCCTCCTCGGCGTCCACCAACGCACCCGCGTCGTCGCCGCCAGGCCCACCGCCCTCGGGAAAGGCGCTTCTCAGACCATCCTCGACGAGGCGGCCAAGGCCAGCCACGGCACGGCGCTCACCGCGCACAACGTACGATGTGACTTCCGCAAGATCCTCGACAACGCCGATCTCCCCGGCAAGGACTGGTCACCGCGCGAGATGCGGCACAGTTTCGTCTCGCTGCTGTCGGACTCCGGCGTCCCGGCCACCGGAACACCGTGGTCACCGAGACCGTCTACCGCAAGCAGATCCGCCCGGTGCTCATGCAGGGCGCGGAGAAGGTGGACAGCCTCTTCGAGGCATAGTCACTCAGATGGTCACCCGCTCCACGAAAACAAGATCGGCAACACGCCGTTTCACCTGGTGGGCGGTACTGGGTTCGAACCAGTGACCCCTCGCTTGTAAGGCGAGTGCTCTACCGCTGAGCTAACCGCCCGGTGGGATGAGGATCGGACAACACCTTACGGCACAGCCGGGTGATTCGGCACATCGAGTGGGGCGGGTCGCCGGACCCGTGGCCCCGGGGGATCGGTCACTGGCGGGGCCGCCGGCCCAGGACCCGGTCGAGGGCGGCGGCCACCTCCTCGGAGAGATCGGGGGCGGTGGCGGTGCGGGAGGCGAGAGGGGGGTCGGGGGTAGTGCGGGCGGCCGGGCGGACGGTGCCGCAGGTGCGGCATTCGACGTCGCCGAGGCGGCAGATAAGGGTGGTGGAGCCGCAGGTGGCGCAGGTGTCGAGGTCGAGGTCGGGGGCACGCTGGCAGTCCGGGCAGATGAGGACCTGGGTCTCGTGGCGGACGCCGCGTTTCCATGGGCTGGCGCCGCGGACGGGGTCGGTCTGCCGGGCCCCGCAGCGATAGCAGGGCATGTTCGCCTCCAACGGCTCTGCCCGGGCGATCGCGGGCGCGGATGTCAGGAGATTTCGGCGAGTGCCTTGTGATATTCGGAGATGTCGCGTGCCGTGGACGTCGGGTTCACCACTTTCCAGCGGACCACACCCTCGGCGTCGATGACGAAGGTGCCGCGCTTGGCGACGCCCTTCTCATCGTCGAACACACCGTACGCCCGCGCCACCCCTCCATGGGGCCAGAAATCAGACAGCAGGGGAAAGGTGTACCTCTCTTGGTCGGACCATGCGCGAAGCGCGAATACCGAGTCCACCGAGACCGCGAACACCCGCACGTCGTCCCCTACGGTGGGCAGGAATTCGTCCCGGATCGCGGACAGCTCTCCGTGGCAGATGCCGCTGAACGCCAGCGGATAGAAGACCAGCACGACCTTGCCGCCACGGTGGGCGGAGAGCCGGACGGGCGCGCCGTGCTGATCCCGGAGTTCGAAGTCCGGAGCAACATCGCCGACTTCGACCGACATGTCGGTCCTTTTCCGCCGCGGTCACGCCGCGGCATGGCGCGGATGAGAAATGGGATGGGCAATATCGACGCACACCATCCTGCCGTACGGCCACGGCAGACCGTACGGCAGGGCAGCGTTGCCGGGACCGGCTGCCCGCCGGAGAATCACGTGCCTATCGGCGTGCCTTCGGCGCGACCAGCCGGGTCCCCGACCAGTCCTGGGCCGCGCTCACGCTGCTGGTCTGCGACAGCCCCGCGGTCGCGGCGTCCTCACCGATGTCGCTGGGCTCGACGTGCCCCTCCCGGCCGGCCTTCGGCGTCAGCAGCCAGATCTGGCCGCCGTCCGCGAGAGCGGTCTTGGCCTCGGTCAAGGCGTTGAACAGATCTCCGTCGCCGTCGCGCCACCACATCAGCACCACATCGACGACGTCGTCGTAGTCCTCGTCCACCAGCTCGTTGCCGGTCAGTTCCTCGATCGACTCGCGCAGAGCGTCGTCGCTGTCCTCGTCCCAGCCGACCTCCTGCACCACCTGACCCGGCTTGAGGCCGAGTCGTTCGGCCAGGCCGCGTTCACCCTGCGCCTGACCCGCGGTCGCGCTCACGTTCATCCCTCCTGCTTGAGTGGCCCCGCCCTTTGCGGTTACACGCGCTCCTCCGGGTTCCCTCACATGTCCTTCGGAGCCGCTCGGCACAGTCCACACGCTGTGACCCATCGTCGTCAACGGTCGCCACGAGCGGTGACCCGCACCGTTATTTCCTAATCCGACAAAAACGACAGACGGACACTGCGTTCCGGGTTGTCCACGTTGAGATCGACGATCGCGATGGACTGCCAGGTGCCCAGCGCCAGACGGCCGCCCAGGACCGGGACCGTGGCGTACGGCGGTATGAACGCCGGCATCACGTGCGAGCGCCCGTGGCCGGGCGAACCGTGGGCGTGCCGCCACCGGTCGTCGGCCGGCAGGAGTTCGCCCAGGGCGGAGAGCAAATCGGTGTCGCTGCCCGCGCCCAGTTCGATCAGCGCCACCCCCGCGGTGGCGTGCGGAACGAACACGTGCAGCAGGCCGTCGCCCCCGCAGGAGCGGACGAAGTCCGAGCACTCGCGGGTGATGTCGTGCACCCGGTCCCTGGTCCCTGTCGTCACCTCGAAGGTCAAAGATCTCACGTACAGATCTTAGGATCTCAGGCGCGTCGCTGAGCTGGGATGACGATCGCGTCCGGGCCCGGGAACACCAGGCCGGTGTGCCCGTCGTCGAATTTCACGATGTACGGCGGGCCGCCTTCCGCGCCGCGCACCTCGATGATCTCCCCCCGCCGTTCCGGGTCGCCGACGGCGTTGCCGTGCACCAGGAGCCGATCTCCTACCGCGGCCAGCATGCCACTCCCCCTCTTCATACGGGTTCTTCCGGCCGTATCTGCTTGGTTCCACATTCGTACGGCTCGTGCCCGCCGAAAAGGGGTGCGTCCCCCGACCCAACGAGAGGAAGCCGCAAAATAGACCGAAACGTTACGCGGCCTCGGCAGCGCGGGAGGCTCCGGCCCGGCATCCTCATGATCACCCCCGCGGACGCGACCGAAACCCGGGGGGAGCGCAACAAGCCTCGAGGATGTAATGTGAAAATCGTCCTACCATCGGTGGTCTAGGCCAAAGACCTGCCCTTGCCAGCAGGGACATCTTGGTTACCCGGAAGTAGAGATGCACTTTCCGGGGTACCTGAGCCAGGATGAGCAGAGACCCAGACGACCAGAAGAGGCTTACAAGTCCACCCGCGGAAGGCGAGACCCAGTGACTTCCGGACGCCAGCGTTTCTCGATCATCAGTGATGGCCTACCCAGCCAACTGCCTGATGTCGACCCGAGCGAAACCCAGGAATGGCTCGAATCGCTCGACACCGTCGTCAAGACGGAGGGGCGAGGCCGTGCCCGCTACCTGATGCTGCGATTGCTGGAACGGGCGCGTGAGCACCAGGTCGGCGTGCCTGGTCTACGCAGCACCGACTACATCAACACCATCCCGCCGGAGCGCGAGCCGTGGTTCCCCGGCGACGAGTACGTCGAGCGCCGGATCCGGGCCTACATCCGCTGGAACGCCGCGGTCATGGTCAGCCGGGCCAACGCCCGCACCAACGTGGGCGGCCACATCGCCACCTACGCCTCCGCCGCGTCGCTGTACGAGGTCGGCTTCAACCACTTCTTCCGCGGCAAGGACCACGGCGAGTCCGGCGATCAGGTGTTCATCCAGGGGCACGCCTCCCCCGGCATCTACGCGCGGGCGTTCCTCGAGGGCCGGCTGAACCAGGCCCAGCTCGACGCCTTCCGCCAGGAGCTGTCGCACGGCGTCCGCGGCCTGCCGTCCTACCCGCACCCGCGCCTCATGCCGGACTTCTGGGAGTTCCCCACCGTCTCCATGGGTCTGGGCCCGATCGCGGCGATCTACCAGGCGCGGTTCAACCGTTACCTGCTCAACCGGAAGATCAAGGACACCTCGCGCTCGCACGTGTGGTGCTTCCTCGGCGACGGCGAGATGGACGAGCCCGAGTCGCTCGGCGCGATCGGCGTGGCCGCCCGCGAGGAGCTGGACAACCTCACCTTCGTCATCAACTGCAACCTGCAGCGGCTGGACGGCCCGGTGCGCGGCAACGGGAAGATCATCCAGGAGATGGAGTCGTTCTTCCGCGGCGCGGGCTGGAACGTCATCAAGGTCGTCTGGGGCCGCGAGTGGGACCCGCTGCTCGCCGCCGACGTCGACGGCGTACTGGTCAACAAGATGAACACCACGCCCGACGGCCAGTTCCAGACGTACTCGGTCGAGTCCGGCGCGTACATCCGCGAGCACTTCTTCGGTGATGACCCGCGGCTGCGCAAGATGGTCGAGCACCTGTCCGACGACGACATCCGCAAGCTGTCGCGCGGCGGCCACGACTATCGCAAGGTGTACGCGGCGTTCAAGGCGGCCCGGGAGCACGTCGGCCAGCCGACCGTCATCCTCGCCCAGACGATCAAGGGCTGGACGCTCGGCAAGGACTTCGAGGCGCGCAACGCCACGCACCAGATGAAGAAGATGACCAAGGCCGAGCTCAAGGAGTTCCGCGACCGGCTCTATCTTCCGATTCCGGACAAGGATCTCGAGGGCGATCTGCCGCCGTACTTCCACCCGGGCGAGAACAACGAGGAGATCGCCTACATGAAGGAGCGCCGCGCGGCGCTCGGCGGTTTCCTCCCCCGGCGCGTAGTACGCGCCAAGCCGCTCAAGCTTCCCGGCGACGAGGTGTACAAGGGCCTGAAGAAGGGCTCGGGCAAACAGAACGTCGCCACCACGATGGCGTTCGTCCGCCTGCTCAAAGACCTCATGCGCGACAAGGAGATCGGTGCCCGGTTCGTGCCGGTCATCCCCGACGAGGCGCGCACCTTCGGCATGGACGCGATGTTCCCGACGGCCAAGATCTACTCGCCGCACGGGCAGACCTACGACGCGGTCGACCGCGACCTGCTGCTGTCGTACAAGGAGTCCACCGAGGGCCAGATCCTGCACGAGGGCATCAGCGAGGCCGGGTCGATGGGCTCGGTGATCGCGGCCGGCACCTCGTACGCCACGCACGGCGAGCACATGATCCCGGTGTACGTGTTCTACTCGATGTTCGGGTTCCAGCGCACCGGCGACCAGATGTGGCAGCTCGCCGACCAGATGGGACGCGGCTTCCTGCTCGGCGCCACCGCGGGCCGCACCACGCTGAACGGCGAGGGACTGCAGCACGAGGACGGCCAAAGCCCGCTGCTCGCCTCCGCCAACCCGGCGGCCTTGGTGTACGACCCGGCGTGGGCGTTCGAGATCGCGCACATCATCAAGGACGGCCTGCGCCGCATGTACGGCGAGCAGCCCGAGGACGTCTTCTACTACCTCACCGTCTACAACGAGCCCTACCCGCAACCCGCCGAGCCGGCGAACGTGGACGTCGAGGGCATCCTGCGCGGCGTGTACCGGTTCTCCCCGGCGCAGGACCGGGGGCGGCCGCGGGCGAACATCCTCGCCTCCGGCGTGGCCGGGCGCTGGGCGCTGGAGGCGCAGCGGCTGCTCGCCGAGGAGTGGGGGGTGGACGCCGACGTCTGGTCGGCCACGTCCTGGTCCGAGCTGCGCCGCGACGCGCTCGCCGCCGACGAGTACAACATGCTCAATCCGGATGCCGAGCCGCGGGTGCCGTACGTGACCCGGGTGCTGTCGCAGGCGAGCGGGCCGTTCGTCGGCGTCAGCGACTACATGCGGGCCGTGCCCGACCAGATCGCCCCGTGGGTGCCCGGCGACTGGACCGCGCTGGGCACCGACGGATTCGGCCTGTCCGACACCCGCTCCGCGCTACGGCGGCACTTCCACGTGGACGCGGCCTCGATCACGCTGGCGGTGCTCACGCGGCTCGCCAAGCTCGGCGAGATCAAGCAGGAGACGCTGCGCGAGGCGATCGCCCGCTACCACCTGAAGAACGGCGTCACCGAGGTCGGCGCCCAGCCCAACCCGGAGAGCAACGAAACCCAGTCGATGGGGTTCTGACCCGGACCCGGGCTCTTGGGCCAGATGCTCGGACCCGGGCGCTCCGCCCGGGTCCTCGGGCCCGGTCGCTGAGGCCCGGATGCCCAGGTCCGGCCGGGTCCTCGGGCCCGGTCACTCAGGCTCGAATGCACAGGTCCGGGTCCTCCGGCCCGGGCGCTCGGGCCCAGATGCCCAGGGCCGGGTCCTTGGGCCAGGTTGCTCCGGTACGGCTCCGGCCGACCCACGCGCCGACCCACGCGGTCGGCCGACCCGGTCACGGCACCGCATCACGCGTGGACGGCGCCGTCGCGACAAGTGGTCGCGGCGGCGCCGTGCTGTTCGCCAAGTTGGTTACAAGTCATGGACAAGACCGGTATTCCACGCTTTGTCCGTGAACGGAGCATTTATCAAGAAGCTGGCCAGGATCGCGGGCACCATCGCGATCGCGGCTGGTCTGTCCTCGCTGGCCGCGGCGCCGGCGACCGCCGATGACGGGCCGTCGGTGGCGATCGGGACCCGGCTGGCCGCCCAGACCCACCCCGCCGTGCAACTGACCACCCTCACCTACACCGGCCAGGTGGTCGTGCCGACCAGCACGATCAAGCAGGCGGAGTTCAACCAGCTCGTGCAGGCGGCCACGCAGGCCGTGCTCGCGGGCAAGATCAGTTCCAACGAGAACGACATCGCCAAGTGGCTGTTCCGGCGCATCGCCGCCGACGTCGACACCTACCTTGCCGCCACCACCCCGGAGCGCACGGTCGACGCCCAGGTCGGCGGTCTGTGCACGGGCTGGTGGGTGACGCCCGACGGCTACATGGTCACGGGGGCGCACTGCGTGGAGGTCGGCGAGACCGAACTGGCGCAGTTGTTCGCCCAGCAGGCGCTGGCCAAGTTCAACGAGCAGGACGCCCAGGAAATCATCAAGGGCCTGCAGGGCATCGAGGCGGACGAGGAGCTCATCAAGCTCGCCCAGCAGATCTATGTGACGTTCAACACCACCCACATGCAGATCCGCGGCCTGCAGAAGAGCCTCGCGGTGGTGCAGAGCCTGCCCGGCGGCGGCGTCGACAAGACGGCCAAGCCGGTGCCGGCCGAGTTGGTCTCGGTCGGCGAGAGCTACCCCGGCAAGGACTTCGCGCTGCTGAAGGTGAACGGCCAGCAGAACCTGCCGACGGTGCCGCTCGGCGACGACTCCGACGTGCAGACCGGTGACACCCTCTACATCAGCGGCTTCCCCGGCCTGGTCACCAACACCCCGTTCTTCAGCCTGGAGTCGAAGCTGGACCCGGCGCTGACCGAGGGCCCGTACAACGCCAAGCGCACCACGCAGAACGGCGTGCCGTACATCCAGACGCAGGCGCCGTCCTACCACGGCAACTCCGGCGGCCCGGTGTTCAACAAGGACGGCAAGGTCATCGGCATGCTGATCGCGGGCACCGTGAGCGCGAACGGCGAGGCGTCCGAAAACGAGAGCTTCGTGCTTCCCGTCAGCATCATCAAGGAGAAGCTGAACGAGAAGAACGTCAAGCCCGCCGCGGCGCTCACCACCACCCGGTACAACGAGGCGCTCGACGACTACTTCAAGCACTGGTACGAGTCGGCGCTGCCGAAGTTCCGCGAGGTCCAGGCGCTGTACCCGAACCACCCGTACGTCGCCAAGTACATCAGCGAGTCGCAGCAGGCGATCTCGGCGGGCAAGGACGAGACACCCCAGCCCTTCTGGACGTGGGTGCTGATCGGCGGCGGCGTGATCGTGGCCCTCATCGTCATCACCGTGCTGGTCAAGGTCCTCGGCGGACGCCGGCGCAAGTACCAGCAGACGCCCCCCGGCTCGTGGCCCGGCGGCAACAACGGCTACGGCCAGATCCCGCCGCCGCCCTGGCAACAGCAGCAGATCTCGAACGGCGCGCACTCCTCCTACCCCGTCGCCCACAACCAGGTGAGCCCGGCCGGAGGCGACCAGACCCGCGCGGTCCGCTACGGCCAGTTCGCCCCGCCGCAGCCCCCGTCGACGCCGCAGGCCCCGCCCGGCCCCTACGGCCAGTACGGCGCCCCCGGCCCGTACGGCAACGCGGGACCGTACGGCAACCCCGGCCCATACGGCAACGCGGGACCAGGCCAGGTCGGCTGGCCCGGACAGCAAGGCCCCGGACAGCAAGGCCCCGGACAGCAAGGCCCCGGACAGCAAGGCCCCGGTCAGCAGGGCTAGACCTGTTAGCACGGCTAGACCTGTCAGCAGTGATAGACCGGCCAGCAGGGATAGAACAGCCATGTCCCCGTCCACATATCGAATCCCGATGTGCACCGCACGTTCGGCCGACGGCTCCACGGCCTGACGAGAGCCACCGGGCCGGTCCGACCAGGCGGACCGGCCCGGCGCCATGCCCGGCGCCCATCGGCGAAGGCGCCTCAGGCCGCGTCGCCACCGTGCACGCAATCTCGACGGCGCCGAATACCGAGGCCGACCAGAAGTGCCGACCAGAAGTGCGGAGTCACCCCCTTGGGGCGGCCAGGCCACGCCCCCGGGATGCGGCCGGAGCCCGCGGGCCCTCCCACCTCCTGGAGGCTTTCGGGCGGTGGTGCGGGGAAGGCGTGCGCCACCGCCCGAAAGCCTCCGGTCAGTTGGCGGGTCGCGGCGCGAAGACGGAGAACACGTTGCCGGAGATGTCCTGCAGGTAGGCGAAGTCGGGGCCGGACGAGTTGCCGACCACCTTGGTCACGACCTTGCCGCCGAGCCGCTCGACCTGCTCGCAGGTCGCGGACACGTCGGCGACGAGGACGACGAACACGGCGTGATTGGGCCTGTCCCCCTCGGTCCCGAGGATGGCGCCCTTGAACGCCTCGCCGCCCTGATAGCGAATGAGGCGATAGTCCATGCCCGCGGACCGCAAATCGGGGTCGGCGACGAAGTCCCAGCCGAACAACTCGCCGTAGAACCGCTGCGCTCCGTCGGGGTCGTCACTGGCCACCTCGAACCAGGTGACGGTGTTGATCGCGGGTGCGCTCATAATGGTCCTCCTCGTCACGGCCTGAGGCATCTCACGTGCGGGGCTGCGCCCGCTCACGGCCTCGGCCATCGGCTTTCCTCTCGAACGTGTCCACGATCTCTCGGCCACGCGACACCCCTATGTCGGTGTTTCCGAAGATCTTTTCCCAGAGGGTGCCGAGGCAAGGCGACCGGACCGTGGACGCGACCGCGCGTACGCCCAGCCCGGGCGGCCCCGCACGGCCCGTGATGAGCGCGACCGCCGACCGGCCGGTTCAGTCGAGAGCCGGATGCAGCAGGATCGACGTGTCCGGCAGGTTGCCGACGAACTGGGCGGACGGCCTGGCGGGGGCTCGCTCTCCCGTCGGCGAGGCGGACCTGATGCGGTCGAGGCGGAAGACACGAACCTCATCACGGAGCCGGCACCAGGCCGAGAGGTACCACACGCCGTGGCTGCCGCCGAGGAACAGGCCGGGCTCGACCTCCCGCACGGTGACCGAGCCTGTCCGGTCGGTGTACTCGATGCGCAGCACATGACGGTGGAGCAGGGCATCCTCGATCGCACGGACGACGCTCCGGGCGGTCGTCCCATCGGCGGCGGCACCAGGAAGGATCGCACGTCCCCGCAGCGCGTCCTGTTCGCCCGCATCGGGCAGGACCGCGCGTGCCCGAGCCCCGTCCGGCTCGGGCGCCTCGGCCCGACCGGCCGGATCCCTCCGGCCGTCACGTGGGCCGGGGATCAGAGGAAGGAACCCGATCCTCGCCGCCAGATCGCGCGCCCGCTCCCCGTCCCGGCCGGGCATGGCCGCCACGACCTTGCGCAGCGCGGTGCGCGCGTAGGCGGCGAAGGGACGATCCTCCGTCCGGCTCAGCGCGAGCGCGATCGCCACCGCCTCCGCCGGGGTGAAGTTGAGCGGCGGCAGCGACATCCGCGCGTCGATCGCGTAGCCGCCGCGCCGGCCAGGCTCGGCGTAGATCGGAACCCCTGACTGCTGGAGAGCGGAGATGTCCCGCTCGATGGTGCGCGGGCTCACCTCGAACCTGGCGGCGAGCTCCCGCGCGGACCTGCAGCGCGGCGAGATCGCGCGCAACTCCTCGACGAGGGCGTACAGCCGATCGGTGCGATTCACGCGCGAAGGCTACGCCACGCCTCCGACAGTTTCCCCGCCCCCGTGTCCCCGCTCCCCGCCTCCCCCTGGCTCGCCACCGGTCAGCGCCTTGCCGCCGCTCGCCGTACCGGCACCACGCGCGACCGGAGCGCTACTCGCGGGCACCCTCCGGCGCAGACCACGACCGGGACGCCGCCCTCGGCCATCGAGGTCAGGACCTGTGGCCAGGGTCAGCGCTTGCGGCGAGGGCGGGGTCATGGCTCGACGGCGTCGACGCCGGGGCGGTGTGCCGGGCCGTCACGGTCGCCCCGGTCCCCGGTCGGCCGGAGTCGGCACCACAGTGGCTTCGCGACCCGGGCACCTTGACGTACCGGCCGGTGTGGTAGGCGCCGCCCCGTCGTGCCCGGCGGGCGTCGGGCCGGTGGCGACGGCGGCTCAGCGTTCTTTCACACCAAGCGTTCTTTCACACCAAGCATTCCTTCATCCTGAGCAGACTGCGGGCCTCGCCGGGGGACATCGGCGGGCGCTGCGCGATCGTCGCGAGCCGTGCGGCGCGCGAGACGAGCTGGGCGTTGTCGCGTACCGGCCGACCTTTGGCGAAGGTAAGGGTGTCCTCCATGCCGACGCGCAGGTGCCCGCCGGCCGACAGCGCGGCCAGCGCGACGGGCAGGGTCGTGCGGCCGACGCCCGTGGCGCTCCAGCTCGTGACGGCGTCGGGAAGCGCCTGCACGGCGGCGACGAGCGCGGCCGCGGTTCCGGGCATCCCGCCCGGCACGCCCATGACGAGGTCGCAGTGGACCGCGCCGCCATGGGGGAGACCGTACGTGCCGAGCAGCCGGTGCAGTGCCGCGATATGGCCGAGGTCGAACAGCTCGAACTCGGGCACGATCCGGCGGTCCCGGGCCTGCTGGTATAGCTCGACGATGAACGGCCAGGGGTTCATGAAGACCTCGTCGCCGAAGTTGACCGTACCCATCGTCAGCGAGCACGAGTCGGGACCGGCGTCGAGGACGCGGAGCCGGTCCTCGTAGCGGTCGTGCACCGACCCGCCCGTGGAGAGCTGGACGACCAGGCTCGTTTCCGCGCGGAGGGCGGCGACGGCCTCCCGGAGCAGGCCGGGATCCAGGGTCGGCCGGGCGTCGGCGTCGCGGATGTGGACGTGGATGAGCGCCGCGCCCGCGGCCTCGCACGCCTTCGCCGTGGCGACCAGCTCATCGAGGGTGGCCGGCAGGTTCGGCACGGCCTCCTTGCTCGCTTCGGCCCCGGTCGGGGCCACGGTGATGAGGGTCTTGCCGGTCGGCGCGCCGGTCATGAGACCTCCTCGGCGGGTGCGGGAACGACGACGGTGCCCACGGCGTCGACGGCGACGATCGGCGGGTCCAGGACGGTCGCCGCGCCGGGCCGGCCGCCGGAGCGTGCGCGTGCCACCACCCGGCACTGAAAGCGCAGCCTCCGGCTGCGCCGCCCGACGTGCTCGACCACCGCCTCGGCCTCGACCACGTCACCGCCGTAGACGGGCGCACGGAATTGCACGTCGTGATAGGACGCGAACAGACCCTCGTCGCCGTCGAGCCGGATGCACACCTCCGTGGCCACGTCGCCGAAGAGGCCCAGGACGAACGCCCCGTCGACGAGCCCGCCCGCGTAGTGCGCGTGGTCGAACGAGACATACCTGCGATGCACCGTGCGCAGACCGGTTCCGCCGCTCATGCCGTCTCCACGTAGTGACGCACTTCCCAGTCGGAGACCTGGCCTCGGTACTGCTCGACCTCCCAGCGCTTCATCGCCACGAAGTGCTCGACGAAGGCGTCGCCGAAGGCGTTCCGGGCGAGGTCGCTCGCCTCCAGCCGGTCAAGCGCCTCGGCGAAGGTGGCCGGCAGCCGGGGAAGCCCGTCGTCGGCGTAGGCGTCCCCGCCGTACGGCTCGCCGGGCTCCAGGCCGTTCTCCATCCCGTGCAGGCCCCCGGCCAGGCATGCGGCGATGGCGAGGTAGGGGTTCACGTCGGCCCCGCCCAGGCGATGCTCGACCCGCCTGGTCCGCGGGCCGTCGCCGACGACCCGCAACCCGGTGGACCGGTTGTCCAGCCCCCAGCTCGCCGTGGTCGCCGCCCACGAATACGGGACGAGGCGCTTGTAGGCGTTGACGGTGGGCGCGAACAGCGCGGCGAAGTCGGCCATGGTGGCCAGCAGCCCGGCCACGTACTGCCGGCCCGCCCGTGACAACGGCCCGTCCTGTGACCACATCAGCGCCGCGCCGTCGTCGAGCCGCCACAGCGACTGGTGCAGGTGGCAGCTCGACCCGGCCCAGTCGGTGCGGGGCTTGGCCATGAACGTCGCGACCAGGCCCTCGGCGGCGGCCAGCTCCTTGATCGCGTTCTTGTAGAGGAAGGCGTCGTCACCGGCGCGCAGCGCCTCGGAGAACCGCGTGTTGATCTCGTACTGCCCGGGTCCGGTCTCGGGATTGAGCCCCTCGATCGCGATGCCGGCTCCTTCCAGGCCGTCCCGGATGCGCCGCAGCAGCGGGGCGTCCACGCTGGACCGGAACACCATGTAGGTGTACGGCCGCGCGGACAGCGGCCGCAGCTCGTATCCGCCGTCCGCCAGCTCGGCGAGCGAGCCCCGCAGCAGATAGAACTCGAATTCGAATCCGATGCGGACCTGGAGTCCGAGAGCGCGCGCCCGCTTCACCTGGGCGACCAGGACGTTGCGCGGGGCGATCGGCACCGGGGTGTGGTCCGGGAGGACGAACTCGCCGTTGACCGCGGCGGTGCCGTCGTGCCATGGCAGCAGCCGGGCGGTCGACGGGTCGGGCCGCAGGAAGATGTCGGGGTAGCCGTTGTCCTTGCGCGGGAAGTACGTCGCGCAGGTCGCGGGCGGCTCCACGACGTTGTTCCCATCCCGGGTGATCGCGAAGAGCACGTCGCTGAAGGCCAGCCCCTCTCCGCGGAGCAGCGCGGGCAGCTCGCGCACGGCGACCCGCTTGCCGATCCAGGACCCGTGGGTGTCGGACGTGCCGACGACCACCGTGTGCACGCCGCGCTCCTCGCACCACGCCATGAAGTGCTCCGCGTCCGCCGGCCGGTCACCGTTCACGTGTCACGCTCCGCGTCTTCGTCGAGGTCCGGAAGGAAGTTGAAGACGAAGGGGTAGCCCCGGGGGACGACCTCGACGTCGAGCTGCGTGGCGCATCCGGGGCAGTAGAACTCGCGAAGAATGTTCCACTGCGGATCGGCCGCCCGCGGGCCGCGGAAGACCTGCCCGTCGCCCGGGTCCCGCTCGTAGACAAGCGCGGCCTCCTTCCAGTTGCGCCGATGATCGCCGAAGTCATGGCCGCAGTCGCAGCGCACGGTCCGGGTTCCGTCGGATAGCCCCACGATGTACAGGTGCTGCTGCAGACAGACCAGGATGGGCTCGGTCCAGCCGAGGCGCTCCTGTTCGATCTTCCTCACAAGGGCTTCCCGCCCCGGGTCCTTCTCCTGACGCTGCAGCGCCTGCAGATCCTCGGAGCTGAGCCGGCCCGCGAGCAGGTCGGCGATCTGGGCCTTGGAATCTTCAGACACGGCCGGCCTCCAGCGGGTCGGTGTTTCGGGTGGACATCCGGACCGGCTCGGAGGCGGAGCCGGCCGCCTCGGCCACCTGAGGCTCCCAGTCGTCCGGCAGGCCCCAGAAGCCGAGGAAGTGTCTGCGCCACTCCGGGGAGAAGCGCAGGACGTCGCGGTACATCCGTCCGGTCGGCGCGGGGAGCCGATCTTCCAGGAGCTCTCCCCGTACGCGGGCGCGGTATTCGTCGGCCGGGAGGGCGCGTTCGAGCCGGGCTCGGCGGATCCGCGCGCGCAGGCCGCGGGTCGCCTCCTCATCGACCTCGCCGTCCTCGCCGACGGCCACGCCGTAGACATGCTCGGCCGCCCATCGCGTGCCGACGCCGTTGGCGAGATCGCGGGCGACCGCGGCGGGGTCGCGCTCGATGGGATCGCCGAATCCGCCGCCGTCGCCGGACATCGCCGTGAAGACGTCGTGGTCCCGGACCGGCCGGGCGAGGCGGTTCGCCCCAGGGTACAGCTCCCAATCCGCTCCGATCGCGTCGACGAAGGCGGGGCGCTCCGGGTTCTCCCCCTCACCGGCCGGCAGCGCGGCCCCGGACTCGATGAGCTCCCGCAGGTTGGTACGGCCGCCGACCCACATGTAGAGGGCTCCGGCCGGGTAGCCGCCCATCAGCCCGGGGGCACTGAAGATCGGCGCGGATCCGAACGAGCCGATCTCCAGATCATCGCTGTTCGACACCATGTAGAGGGAGAAGACGCCGTTCCCGCCGCGGTACCGGCCGAAGCCGCCGCCGTCGATGTGGATCTCCCGGGCCAGGTAGACCGGCGGCATGATCTGCTCCCAGATCTCCGCGTCCCCCATCTCACCCTCGGGGTTGAACTCCACCCCGGCCGTGTCGAGGCCGTCGGCGACCCCGGTCGCGAACAGCCCGGCCGCCGCGAACTCGAAGTTGTGGGCTCCGAACGGCCGCCCGTAATGGTCGGTGCCGCCCGCGGTGTAGCCGGTCGACAGCGCGCTCGTCGCGTGCACCTCCTCCCGGTAGCCCCGCGCGTAGTAGGCCCGGGACAGCGCCTGCCCGGCGGCGAGCCCTGCGCTGTAGGTGACGCCCCACAGCGCCGTGGGATAGATGAAGCTCGGCGGATCGCCGGCGCTGCCCTCCGGGACCTTCAGCCGGGTCGCCATCAGGACGCCTTCGTTGTGCTTGAGGTCGTAGAAGAGGTGCTGGATGATCACATTCATCACCAGTCCCTCCAGGGTCGGCAGCGTCCCCTGGAACGGGTGCCGGCCGGCCGGGGACATGCCGGTGAAGTCGATCTCGAGGTGACCGTCGCGCCGGACGGTCACCTCGACCGGCCCATGCAGCAGGCGCTCCTCACCCGGCATGACGCTGCCACGCCAGCTGATCTCGCGGTAGCGCCCGGGAGCGAGCACGGTCCGCACCCGGCTGCGGGCGGCCCGGTAGGTGTCCTCGATGTACTCGCGGGACGCCCGGGTGAAGTACTCCAGGCCGAACTCCCCGATGAGCTCACCGACCTGCTCCCGGATCATCCGGACCCCGGTGATCTTGGCCCGGTTGTCGGTGAGCCAGTAGATCGGGCTGCGCACGCTGCGCTCGACCATGATCTCCAGGTCTCGCTTGATCTCGTCGTTCTCCGCGATCTTCACGCAGGGGAGGAACAGCCCTTCCTCAAAGCGCGACCGCGCGAACGGAACGAATCCCCCCGGCTCGGATGAACCGGTCTCCGGGGTGTGGGTGAGTCCGCCGGCCCAGCCGACGAGCCGTCCCTCGTATGTGATCGGAGTGACGATCATCTGATCCGGGCAGTGCGCGCCGCCGATGTAGGGATCGTTGTTGAAGTAGTAGTCGCCGTGCGCGAACCCCGGGGAGTCCTCGTACCCGTTCCGGATCATCCACTTGATCATCCGGCTCATCGTGTGCACGTGGATCAGCAGCCCGCGGGAGAGCACGACCGCGTCCCCCTCGGGCGTGTAGAGCCCGAAGATCACCTCGCCCAGCTCGCGGGTCATCGGCGAGGCCGACACGAGCCGGGCCACCTCGTGGGCGCTCGTGACGGCCTCGACGAGCTTGGAGTTGAGCAGCTCGTAGCGGATCGGGTCGGACTCCTTGGCCGGCAGCTCCGTCAGGTAGCAGCCCTGGGCCGCGATCCGGCGTTCGAGCTCCGCCAACTGCCGGCGCAACGGGGTGTCGTCGGTCACGCTCACCGCTCCTTCTCCATCCACAGCGTGCTGTACTGGTCGAGCCGGACGTACCGGCCGGGCGGGACCACCACGGTGAGCGTCGCGTCCTCGACGACGCACGGTCCGTGCAGCTCGTTGCCGGGCCGCAGCCCGGCCAGGTCCCATACGGGCATGTCGGTCCAGCCGCCGAAGTAGCCGCGCCGGGTCGCGCGCCGCGCGCCGGGCGCGGGGTCGGGTCCGGCGAGCGCCTCCGCGCGCAGCTTGGGGCGGATCTTCTCGACGTACGCCACCAGGCCCACCTCAAGCACCTCATAGCCGGCCTGGGGATATTTCGCCGCGACGGCGTAGACGCGCTCGTAGATGTCCTCGAACGCGCCGATCAGCAGGTTCCAGTCGGCGCGGGCGCGGATGTCGGTGACTGGCGACTCGACGACCAGCTCGTTGAGCTGCCGGCCGTACCGCAGCATCGCCAGCGGCCGGAACCGGACCCTGGCCCGCTCGAAACCCTCCCGGGCCATCTGGTCGAGCGCCTGCTCGCCCAGCTCCCGCCACGCGTCGCCGAGCGTCCGGCCGAGGGCCTCGATCTCCCGCTCGTCCGGGTCCGGCGAGACGACGACGTTGACCGTGCGGTTGTAGTGGTGCTCGTAATCCGCGGACGAGGCGCCGAACGCGGAGAACACCGGGCTGAACGGCAGGACCAGCACCCCGGCGAGGTTCAGGCCGTCGGTGTAGCCGGCGACGTGCGAGGGACCGGCGCCGCCGAACGCGAGCAGGTGATACTCCGACAGGTCCAGGCCGCGGGTGGCGATCAGCCCGGCGATCGCGTCGCGCATCTTCGCGTCGGCGACCACCCGGATCCCCTCCGCCGCCTCCTCGACGCTCATCCCCAGCGGCTCGGCGACCTGCGTCCGGATCGCCGTGCGCGCGGCCTCGACGTCGAGCGGCAGGCTGCCGCCGGCGAAGTTCGCGGGGTTGAGGTAGCCAAGCACCAGATCGGCGTCGGTCACCGTGGGACGGGTGCCGCCCCGCCCGAAGCACGCCGGGCCGGGCTCGGATCCGGCCGAGGCGGGCCCGATCTCGAGGCGGCCGGTGAGCGGGTCGATGGAGGCGATCGTGCCGCCCCCGGCCCCGATCGACAGGATCTCGATCATCGGGAGGCCGACCAGCATCCGGGCCACGCTCGGCTCGCGGTTGACGTTGATGTAGCCCTCGGTGACCATGCCGACGTCGAAGCTCGTGCCGCCGACGTCGCTGGTGATCACGTTGTCGAAGCCGTACACCTGGCCGAGGTAGCGGGCGCCGATGACGCCGCCGGCGGGCCCGGACTGAATCGTCTCGACCGCTTTGACGTGCGTGGCCGGGGCGAGGCCACCGGTCGACTGCATGATCTGCAGCCGGCCGCGGAACCCGCGCTCGCGCAGCCGCTCCTGCATGCCGCCGAACGCGTTGCGGGCGATGTCCCCGGTGTAGGCCTCCAGGATCGTGGCGTTGACGCGCGGCAGCTCGCGGATGACCGGGGCGACGTCCACGCTGCACACGACCCGGACCGTGCGGCCGCGCGCGTTCGCCTCCTCCGCCACGATCTCGGCCACCCGGCGCTCGTGCCGGTCGTCAAGGAACGACCACAGCAGGGCGACGCAGATCGCGTCCACCCCGGCGTCGAGCAGCTCTCCGGCGGCGCTGCGGGCCTCCTGCTCGCGCAGCGGGATGACCTCCCGGCCCCGGCCGTCGATCCGGCCGGTGACGCCCCGGATCAGCCGGCGCGGGACGATGGGCTCGTTGTGCCGGTGGGTGACCGGGTGGAGCCGGGACGCCCGGTCGAGGTCGAGCCAGGTCTGCTTGCCCCGCTCCATGAGCAGGATCGCCTCGAAGCCGCGCGTTGTGATCAGGCCGGGGGTACGGCCCGAACGGGTGAGAATCGCGTTGAGGACGGCGGTCGAGCCGTACCCGAGCACCTTCAGGTGCGGCAGCACCTCGTCGGCGGACATGTCCCACTGCCGGGCCGCGGCATCGATCGCGGCGAAGAACCCCCGGGCGATGTCGCCGTGGGTCGAGGGCGCCTTCCCGGTCGCGTAGCCTCCCTCGCCGTCCACGATGAACGCGTCGGTGAAGGTCCCGCCGACGTCGATGTAGCAGATCTCAGGAACGTGTGGGCTGGGCATGCGCCGTCCTTTCCGCCTGGGCGACAAGTGCGTCGAAGATCTGGGGGTGCGGTGGATCCGCAAGGCACTCCGGGTGCCACTGGACGCCGAGGGCGAACGGATGCCCATCGACCTCGATCGCCTCGATCACCCCGTCCGGCGCGTGGGCCACCGCCGTGACTCCCGGGGCGAGCCGGTCGACGGCCTGGTGGTGAACGGAGTTGACCGGGAACGAATCGCCCGCGATGCGGGACAGCAGGCTGCCGCGGACCACCTCGACCGGGTGAACGCCGCCGTCCCAGTCCTCGGTGTTCCAGTGCGCCGCCCGCCCGGCGGCGCGAAGGTCGCCGACGAGAGTGCCGCCGAGGACGACGTTGAGCAGTTGCGCTCCCCGGCAGATGCCGAGGACGGGCAGGCCGCGATCGAGCGCCTCGCGCAGCAGCGCGGTCTCCACGTCGTCCCGGACGCGGTCGACGCCCTCCACGCCGTCGGCGGGCCCGCCGTAGCGGCACGGATCGACGTCGCCCCCGCCGGTGAGCACCAGGGCATCGATCCGTGCGCACAGCTGCGGCGCGGGGCTCCCGTGCACGGGGATGATGACGGGAACCCCGCCGCCTCGGCGGACCGCGTCGAGGTAGTCCTCCGGCACGGTCTCGTGCGGGAACTCGCCCATCGCGTTACGCGCGCGCCGGGGAATGGAGGTGACTCCGATGACGGGACGCATGACGGCGTCGTGTCCTCTCTTTCGCGGTTGTGTCCGGGGGCGCGACCGACCCCGATCCGGGGCACGTCATGACCTGTCCGGGAGCTGCCTGCGGTCCACGCCGTCGACGTCGTCGAGCTCCGCCAGCTCCCCCATCACCAGCCCGGCCCGGCGTACCGCCTCCGGACGTCTGGCGGAGAGCCAGACCATCACCACCACGCCGAGCGCGATCCACCCGAGGACGGCCAGCGCGAGCAGCGGCAGCGGCTCGGCCGGCAGCGGCCACACGGTCCGGTAGAGCGGGTACGCCATGGCGAGCAGGCCGATCGCCGGGAGGATCCCGTGCTTGACCGGGTGGAACCGGGCGCGATGGTTGCGCAGGGTGTCCACGATCAGCGCGAGGTTGGTGGTCCCGTACACCACGAGGAACATCACCGAGATCATGAAGCCGTAGTAGATCCACACGTTCAGCGGACCGCTGCTGATCGCCGGCGGCACGCCGAGGACGACGACCAGCGCCGCGACCACCCAGGCCGCCACGTGCGGTGTCTTGTGCACCGGGTGGGTACGGCCGAGCGGCCGGGGCACCAGCCCCTCGCGGCCGAGGGCGTACAGCACCCGCAGCGCGGCGTTGAAGGCGGTCTGGGTGAACGCGAGGATGCTGGACAGGACCGCGAGGAACACGATCCACAGCCCGACGCCGTCGCCCCAGAACCTCGTGGTGACCTCGCCGAGCGGATCGGCGGTGGCCGCGTCGAGGTTGGACATCACCTCGTCGCCGAGCCCGGCCGAGACGGCGTATCCGGCCAGCACGTAGGTCGCCGGGATCACGATGGCGGCCAGCAGGACGCCGCGGGCGACCGCGCGCCGCGCGTTGGCGGTCTCCTCGGCCAGGGTGGTCGCCTCCTCCAGCCCGACGCAGGACAGCACGCCGAACGTCATCGCCAGCCCGATCGCGGCCCACCCGCCTCCGTGCGGCACCGCGGACGGCTGGAACGGTGTCGTGGTCAGTCCCCCGGTGGCGGCGACCCGGATGATCACCCACAGGGCCAGCGCCAGGACGACCGCGAGTTCGACGCCGAAGAGGATGAGCATGCTCCGCGTGCTCTGCGCGATGCCGCGATAGGCGAGCAGGGCGATGAACGCCAGCCCGGCGGCGCTCCACACCCACCACGGCACGGCGCCGCCGAGCGCGATGCCGGTGATCGTCTCTCCCCAGTAGCCCAGGACGATCACGGCCGCCGCCGAGAGCAGGATGTACGAACCGGCGAACAGCCAGCCCAGCACGAAGCCGGTCCGCTGCCCGAAGGCGCGGGTGACCCAGGTGTAGATCGCCCCGGCGCTGGGGTAGCGATGCGAGAACTGAACCAGCGTGTTGGCCAGGAACAGTACCGCGATCAGGGTGAAGACCAGGGCGAGCACGAACGCCGGGCCCGCCATCGCCCCCATGACTCCGAAGTTGAGCGCGAGGACGGCGGCGGGGCCGGTCGCGGCCATCGACATGATCGCCACATGTCGTGCCGTCAGCGCGTGCCTCGCGAGGTTGTTGTCTGTGGACACCGGCGCCTCCAGTCCGTTCGGCCGGAGATCTCGCACCTCCGGCAGCCGGCAGCCCCCCGAAAGTCTGAAAGCCAGACCATTAATGGACTGGATTAAATACCTTAGACTCGGAAGGAGTCAATAGACCCGTGGCATCCGATCGGGCAGACCCGGCGGCGACCCGCCCGCAGGCCTCCTCTCGGCGCCGAGCGCGCGTTTGACCGGATCGGGGGGTGTATCTAACGTGATCAACATGAGCAATGCGGAGAGTGCCGCGCGACCGGCCGTCGCACCGACGACGCCCCAGGTCATCGTCGAGCACCTCCGGGGGCTGATCCACCGGGGTGAGGTCGGCCCTGGGGATCGGCTTCCGCCCGAGCGAGCCTTGGCGGAGCAGCTCGGCGTCGCCCGGGTCTCCGTCCGCCAGGCCCTCGCCCAACTGCAGGGCGAGGGATACCTGACCACTCGACGGGGCGCGTTCGGCGGGACGTTCGTCACCGAACTCGTCGAACCCCGTCGCCGCTGGCTGCGGCGGATGCGCGAGAACCTGGCCGATCTGGAGGACATCCTCGACTTCCGGATCGCGGTCGAGTCCCACGCCGCGCGTCTCGCCGCCCGGCGGCGAGACGAGGAGAACCTGGCCGCGATCGAACGGGCCGTCGCACAACTCGACGACGTCAGCGACGTCACAAGCTTTCGCGCCGCCGACAGCGCCTTCCACCAGGCGATCGCCGCGGCCGCGCGCAGCCCCCGGCTGACCGCCGCGATCACCGACACGCGCGGGCTGCTCTTCCTCCCGACGGACGCCTTCGTCTATCCCCCCGACGTCGCGCAGACCAGGCGCGACCACCGCCGGATCGCCGCCGCGCTGCGGCGGGGGGACCAGGAGGAGTCCGCCGCAGCGATGATCGAGCACATCGAGTCGACCCGGACCTGGCTACGTCAGATCCTCACCCGATCCGCGCCCGCGTCCATCGGCGAGTCAGACCCACCGGACGACACGGCCGCACCCAGGGACTGAACCGACGGTCGCCGGCGGATTCGCATGCGATCGCCACGCAGATGTCCGTCTTCTGGTCGTCCGGCTCCGCCCTCCATGTCCAGCACCATGAGGCTTTTTTCATCCTGTGTAGCGGTTCTCCGCAATGGTCTGCAGGACGAAGATGGCCTGAACCAGCGCCGTGGCGCGGCGAGGGCAGCAGCGCTGCTTGACCGGCACCTTCCAGGCTCTCAAGGTCGCGACGGCACGTTCGCCGACCGCTCGGATGCGGAACCCCAAGAAGGAGAATCCCTCGCTCATGTGCACCACCTGAGTCTTGGCCTCCGACAGACGCAGGCCCAGCCCAGCGGGGGTGGCGGCGATCTGTTCCCGCAATGCCTCGGCATCGTGCCGGCTCCCATTGACCAGCACGGCGAAATCGTCCGCGTAGCGGACGAGTCGCCAGGTCGCCAGGCCTTCGCGGCGGCGCGTGCCGCGTCGGCTTTCGGTGGACGTGACCCCGCCGTCCCTCCATGGCCCAGTCAGGTGCTCATCGAGAGCCGAGAGGGCGATATTGAAGATCAGCGGCGACAGGATGCCCCCTTGCGGCGTGCCGGTGTGCGTGTCCTGGTGCTCGCCGAGTTCGGTCATGATCCCGGCTTTGAGAAACGCCTTGACCAGCCCCAGTACGCGTTTGTCCTAGACACGGCCTCGAACCCGATCCACGACGGCCGAGGCCGCGGGTGCCGAAGTGGTGGATCTCGGCGATCGCATCCTGGGAACGCCGTTTGGGCCGGAACCCATACGAGACCGGCTCGAAATCGGCCTCGAAGATCGGTTCCAGCACCAGCTTCAGCGCCGCCTGGACAACCCGGTCCACCACGGCCGGGATACCGGGCTTACGCAGCTTCCCCGACCCGCCCGGCTTCGGGATCTTTCTCTCCCGCACCGGCAACGGACCGAACGTGCCCGCCTTCGGACGGGCAGGCAGGTCATCCAGAAAATCTTCGACGCCAAGCAGTTCTTCGACGTGGGCGACCGTCAAGCCGTCCACACCCGGGCTGCGCGCACCGAGGTTCATCGCGACCCGGTCGAACGCCACGAGCAGCGTGGCCGGGTCATGCACGAAATTGAACAGGTCATCAAACCGGCGGCCGGGATCTGCCGCCGCCCACTGCCTCGGCGACGACGACGGCCCTGGTCTGGTCTGCCGCCAGTGGCGCGGTCACCTCGTCCACGATGGGAACTATCAGCCACTGACACCCGCTGTCGAAGGCGCCGACCTGCTCATGCGCCCCGATCCATTCGCCCAGCTGAATAAGGCCGTCGGTGAGGCGCGCATCCGCGTAGGTATCTCCGTTAGCCACCGAGCCGAACGAGAAGCCGCCGCCCATCAAGACGGATAGGGAGGCCGTGGTGATCCACTCATCTGCCGCAGGTCGTGTCCCCCTATAGGCCGTCGCCGCCTTGGCTGCGCACCAGGTCGGTGCACCCGCTGGTCGAATCACGGGCGCCCTCAATTTTCCAAGTCGCCGACACCGGCGGCCCGAGAACTTCGGATGCGTGTGATCGCCAATAGCGTGAAGGCCGCTTGAATCGTCGAGATCGTGGCCCATGCAGGAGTCTATCCCCCGCGGCCTGGGGCCCGGTTCGAGTCCGGTAGCTCTGCGGCGCCCCCGCCGACGGGCATCACCGCGTTCTCGACCTGGAGCCTGTCCAAGCTCGCCGCCCACCTGAAGCAGATCAGGCTGGTGACCTCGATCAGCCGACAGCACCTGTCGCGGATCCTGAAGGCGGGCGGGGTCTTCTGACGACGACCTGGAAAAGCAGCGGCGACCCCGACTTCATCGCCAAGGCGCAGCAGGTCCTGGCCGTATACGACACCCGCCCGAAGGGCGGGAGAGTGATCTGTGTGGACGAGTTCGGCCCCCTCAACCTCCAGGCCCGTAAGGGCCAGGCATGGCGGCCGCAAGGGCATCCGCAGCGCCCGCGGGCGACGCCGGGGCCCACGACGTCGAGATGGTCTACCTGCCGACCTACGGCTCCTGGCTGAACTGGATCGAGTCCTTCACCCCCGAGTCGCTGCTGGCGGCCGTGCGACTAACCTACTGGGGTCCTGCTTTCCGTGATGCCATCACTTTCACGTCCGCGGGACGCGCCGATACGTCTTCTTGGCCATGGCGCGCTTTCCATCTGGTCAGGCAATCGTGCCTGGCTGACCGTCCTCCCTTTCCGTACCTTCCGGGATGGTGCAGCACATCAACGCAGGCGAGGGATGTATGACGGAGCAAGGGAGTAAGAAGGGCCTACTGGGCAGGACCAGGCGTGCAGCCGAGGCGGCCCTAGATGTCGCCCGCGAAACACGGACGGTTGCCGAAGAGACCAAGTTTCGGGTTACCGAGACGCAGGCGGCCATCACGCGGATGGAGGAGGCAGTAAGCAGGGTCGAGAAAATCCTCCGTGAGCGAACCTCCGATCGGGAAGCGACTCCAGAGGAAGAGGTGGGACGACTTCTCCTCGCTTATATTGAGCAGGGCCCCAAGAGGGGCAACTGGAACAACATCTGGATCAGTAAGATTTACGAGCGGCGACCGGATGCGGTAGAGAAGAACATTCGCGGTGCCGCCCTACTCGCAAAGAAGATTCTCTCCTTGGAGTCACCGGAGAGCGACTCCGTCGGCAGAGACGCCCGAGCTGTCCTTGAGGGAATGGTTAAGCGCGCGGAGGATGGCCAACTACCAGGGAACGTCACTTCTCTGGACCGCGACAGCAGACGCGAGGGGCATGACCCTCCGCTGCGGAGAGTCTTTCCACATCCCTAAAGGGTCACGCGGCTGACCTGGGATTTTGGCTGGTGAAGCTAGGGGATTCGAACCCCTGACCCTCTGCTTGTAAAGACGCATGCCGATCTTGAGTGACCAGCGAAGGCGCAGCTCGCGCGATCAGGCCCGGGGCGCCGTCGGAGATCACCGGCAGCGGCGGGCGCAGGCCACGGGCGGCCAGATCGGTGAGGAAGTCGTGCCAGGCGTCGGTGGACTCCGATCCGGCGGCGGCCAGGCCGACGAAGGCCGGCTTACCCTCGACCGTGATGCCCCAGGCGGCCAGGATCGGCTCGGCGCGACCGCCGTCGTGCATCCTGAAGTGCGAGGCGTCCAGGAACAGGTGGTCCAGCTCGATGCCGGTCAGGTCACGCCGGCACCAGGCGTCGTACTCCGCGACGATGGCCTGGCAGATCGCCGAGACCGTCGATGTGGACAACGCGGCCTCGGGGCCGAGGGCGTCGGCCAGGGCGCCTGCGACGTCGCGGACGCTCAGCCCGCGCACGAACGAGGCGATCACCAGGGTCTCCAGCGCGTTGGTGCGGGTGACGCCGGTGCCGGACAGGCGGGAGGCGAACGCCTCGGTGGTGCCGCGCAGCTTGGGGCGGGCGATGGTGACCGGCCCGGTGGTGGTCTTGACGGTGGTCGGGCAGTGGCCGTTGCGGTGGCCGGGCCCTACCAGGGCCTGCTCGCCGGCGGCGGTGACGACGGCGGCGCGCGCCGGTGGCGGGCACGGCCCAGGAAGGCGTCCACCTCGGCCTCGACAGCGGTCTGGATGATCAGTCGAGCTCCGAGACGGGCGACGTCCTCGACGACCTCGACCAGGCCACGGCCCTCGGCGAACAGGGCGTCGATCTCGGCACGGATGGCGGCGGCGGGCGATGGTCTGCGAGACACGGGCGCAGGTCTCCTGTCGTGCGAACTTTGGTCGGTTCAACACGGCAACCTACGCCCGCTCCCTTTTACACCGCATCTCGGACGCGACCTGGTGGGGCGCCAGGGGCTCGAACCCTGAACCTACAGATTAAAAGTCTGCAGATCTACCACGCTCACCCGCGCACGCGCGGGCGCTATGACGTCCGGCTACGCCGCCCCCGGCGGTCCACCCGCTCCGGCCGTCCCGTCGTCGCACGCCGGCGTCTCGTCCAGTTCGACGGCGGAGGCGATGCGGTCCAGGCGGAAGACACGCACGTCCCGGCGCATCCTGCACCACGCAACCAGGTACCAGAAGCCGCCGCGGCCCCCGAGGAAGATCCTGGGCTCGACATCCCGAGCGGTGACGGCGCCCTTGCGGTCGGCGTACTCGATGCGCAGGGGGCGATCGCGGAGCAGGGCGCGCTCGATCACGCGGGCGACCGGGGGCATGCCGGTCAGCTCCTCCTCGGGCACCGCCAGGGCAGCCGAGATCTTGCGCAACGCGGCCGCCGCCTGGGGCGCGAAACGGTCCTCCTCCATCCGGTGGAGCGCGACGGCGATGACCGCGGCCTCCTCGGGGGTGAGATTCAGCGGCGGCAGGGCCATGCCCTCCGCCAGCCGGTAGCCCTCGCCCGGCACGAGGGTGATGGGCAGGCCGGACCGCTGCAGCCGCGCCACGTCACGCTCGACGGTCCGGACGCTGACGCCGGACCGCGCGGCGAGTTCCTTGGGGCCGGCGCACCGGGGGAAGATCGCCCGCAGCTCCTCGACGAGGGCGTACAGCCGATCGATGCGGTTCACATCCGCGACGGTACGTCCGAGAACCGACACTTTGCGGTTGAAAGCGCCGACGGCTAGGTGGTTGTGGCCTTTCGGAGGGGATGCGACAGGAAGATCGTCTACTATCGCGAACGATCGGGGAAGGACGGTACGCTGGCTCGATTCCAACAGGCAGGAGCCCCATGGCCACTATCGGGTACCAGGCCGGCCCCTCACCCGACGGGCCCAAACAGCCGTCTCAGCGCGCCTCGAAAGTGGTCAAGTTGGGGACGATCACCGCGCTCTCCGTACTGGTGGTCGGATTCTGCGCCGCCCAGAACAGCGCGGAGGAGGTGGCCGCTGACTGCGTCGACTGGACCAACACCGACGCGTCCGGGCAGTACCTGGTGGTCAGCGACTTCTACTGCGACGATGATGACGACGACGATGACGACTTCTCGTCGTCACGCGTCGCGTACCGCTGGTACTACGGCGGGCGCCGGGTCGGCGACCGGGTCACCGGAGGCACCACGATCCGCCCGTCGGACGCCCACATCACCAGCCGGAACGGCCACGTGATCCAACGCGGTGGGTTCGGCGGGCGCATTTTCGGCGGAGGCTGACGCCGGGCGGGTCAGAGGTGGGCGGGTCAGGGGTGGGCGTGGAGATGGAGGGCCGTACCGACCCGGGGCCGGGCAGGGCAGGGGCGCCAGGAGCCGAGGAGCCGGGTGGCGTGGCCGGAGATCGACGGGCGGCGGGGCCGACAAGCACGGTCGTGGCGCGATTCGGAGCGAGCGGCTTCCCGGCGGGTGTGAAACACCGGCGACGCGCGCCGGCGCCTCGAAACCTCTGGCCCTGCCGGTCGATGCAGGCCCGCCAGGCGAAACCAGGGCAGACGGCAACCGGGCCGGCGAATACCGCCGGGACGAACACCGACGTAGGGGGGAAACCGGGTGGAGCGGATGTCCAGCACACCTCGGGAGAACTGGGAGTCGATCATCGAGTCGCAGGGGCTCGCCTTCCATCGATCCGCGCACCCGGTTCACCTGAGCAGGCCGTACTGGGACGAGAGCGTCGAGTACGTGTTCTCCATGGAGGAGGTCCTCGACCTGGAGAACCAGGTGGAGGAGCTGCATCGGATGTGCCTGTCCGCCGTCGAGCACGTGGTGACGGAGAAGCGCTTCGCCGACTTCGCGATCCCGGAGTGGGCGGCGCCCGCGGTGACCGACTCCTGGAAGCGCCGCGACCCGCACGTGTTCGGCCGCTTCGACCTGCGCTACGACGGGCACGGCCCGGCCAAGCTGCTGGAGTACAACGCCGATACGCCCACGAGCCTGCTGGAGAGCTCCGTGGTGCAGTGGTACTGGCTGCAGGACGTGCACCCCGGCGACGACCAGTGGAACTCCATCCACGAGCGCCTCGTCGACCGGTGGAAGGAGCTCGAACTGCCCACGGGTCCCGTCCACTTCGCCTGGACGAACATGGACGAAACCGGCGAAGAGGTCATGACGCTCGGCTACCTGCAGGAGACCGCCGATCAGGCCGGGCTGACCACCGTGGCGATCGCGATGGAGGACATCGGCTGGGATCCGGTCGCGCGGCGCTTCGTGGACATGGACAACCGCGTGATGCGCTCGCTGTGCAAGCTCTATCCCTGGGAGTGGGCGGTCGCCGACCCGTTCGGGCCGCAGGCGGTGGCGCAGCAGGTGTCGATGACGTGGATCGAGCCGCTGTGGAAGATGCTGCTGTCGAACAAGGCCCTGCTGGCGATCCTGTGGGAGCTGTACCCGGACCACCCGAACCTGCTGCCCGCGTACCTGGACGGCCCCCGGGACCTGACCCACTACATCCGCAAGCCCCTGCTCGGCCGCGAGGGCGCGTCCATGCGCGTCGTCGTCCCCGGGGAGTCCACCGAGACCACGGGCGCGTACGGCGCTGAGGGCCACGTCTACCAGGAGTTCCTGGCCCTGCCCGAGTTCGGCGGCCAGCGCCCGGTGCTGGGCGCCTGGGTCGTGCACGACGAGGCCGCCGGGCTCGGCATCCGCGAGACCACCACGCTGATCACCGACGACACCTCGTCGTTCGTCCCCCACCGCATCGCGCTGTAGAGCCGGAGATATCGAGATATGTCACCCACCCCCCTGCCCGCCCCCCTGCCCTCCGCCACCGCCTTCTCGACTCCCCTGCCCTTGCCCGGGACCCCCGGCGGGGAGGTTCCCCCGGGCATCCGGTACGGCGATTCGTCCCTGCCGACCTCCCAGCTCGTCGAGGTGCTCGCCAACGGCGCCCTGGCCATCGTGGCCTACGCGATCCTCGGCGTACTGCTGCTGATCGCCGGTTTCTACGTCATCGACCTGGTCACCCCGGGCAAGCTGAGCGCACTGCTACGCACCGAGCGCAACCCCAACGCGACCCTCGTCGCCGCGTCCGGCATCGCCGGCATCGGCCTGATCGTGGCCGCCTCGATCTGGTCCTCCGGCGGCGCCCTGCGCGACGGCCTGCTCGCCACGCTCGTCTACGGCCTGGTCGGCATCGCCGCCCAGACCATCGGCATGATCGCCTTCGACAAGGTGGCCGGGATCTCCGTACGCGAGCTGACCCGGGAGCAGAAGCTTCAGCCCGCCGCGATCCTGCTGGCCGTGACGCACCTGGTCATCGGCCTGATCACGGCGGTCGCGGTGATCTGAGCCGCCCGATCCCGTCCCGGATGGCGGACGCGCCCCGCATGACCTGGCACTCTTGTGAATGTGAACGACCGGGTACGTGAGGACACCGCACGGCGACTGGAAAAGGCGATGGGCGCGCTCGGCACCGCCGCGATGACGCGCATGGAGGAGCGCCTGCCCTGGTTCCGCGCCCTGTCGGCGGAGGATCGCTCATGGATCGGCCTGGTCGCCCAGGCCGGCATCGCCGGGTTCGTCGATTGGTTCCAGCACGCCGCCGACGACCGCCCCGCGCCGAACATCGAGTTCTTCGGCACCGCCCCCCGGGAGCTGAAGCGCTCGGTCTCGCTCCAGCAGACCGTCGACATGGTGCGCGTGATCGTCGAGGTGGTCGAGGCGCAGGTCGAGGAGCTCGCCGCGCCGGGCGGCCTGGAGCAGCTGGAGCAGGCCATCCTGCGCTACACGCGGGACGTGGCCTTCGCCGCCGCCCAGGTGTACGCGCGCGAGGCCGAGGTGCGCGGCGCCTGGGACGCCCGCCTGGAGGCGCTGATCGTCGACGCGCTGGTGCGCGGCGAGGTCGACGACGGGCTGCACTCCTGGGCGGCGGCGCTGGGCTGGACCTCCTCCCCGGTGGTGGTCCTGGCCGGATTCGCCCCCGACGACGACCCCCACACGGTGATCGACGGGCTGCGGGACCGCGGCCGGCGCATCGGGCTCGACCTGCTCGCCGGCGTCCAGGGCGACCGGCTCATCGTCATCGTCGGCGGCGCCGACAGCATCAAGGAGGCGGCCCGCGGGGTGGTGCCCAAGTTCGGCCCCGGCCCCATCGTCATCGGCCCCGAGGTGCCCGACCTGCACGCCGCCGCCAGATCGGCCCGCGCCGCCGTCGCGGGCCTGCGCGCCGCCCCCGCCTGGCCGGACGCGCCCCGCCCGGTGCTCGCCGAGGACCTGCTGGCCGAGCGCGCCCTCGACGGCGACGAGGACGCCCGCGCGCAACTGATCGAGAACGTGTACAAGCCGCTGGCGGGCACACCGCTGCTCGACACCCTCGCCACCTACCTGGAGCAGGGCACCTCCCTGGAGGCGACCGCCCGCCTGCTGTTCGTCCACCCCAACACCGTCCGGTACCGGCTCCGCAAGATCACCGAGCTGACCGGCTACCAGCCCACCGAGGGCCGGTCGGCCTTCACCCTCCAGGTCGGCCTCATTCTCGGCCGGCTGTCCGGAATACCCGCGAACTAGTGCCGTAACCTGGCCTTGTACCGGAAACTGCGACGAAACTCCCGTTGTAGGAAACGCACAAAATCATCAACGCAAACTTCGTGCGGATCTCCACCTGTGTGGTGAACTCCTACAGGGCAAGGTGGATTGCGTGCTCGTCATCGTTGCTCCAGGCCAGGGGGCGCAGGCCCCAGGCTTCCTGACTCCGTGGCTCGAAATCCCCGGTCTGGCCGACCGCCTGTCCGCGTGGTCGGAGATCGTCGGGCTTGACCTGACCACCTACGGCACCACCGCCGACGCCGAGGAGATCCGCGACACCGCCGTCGCGCAGCCGCTCCTCGTCGCCGCCGGGCTCGCCTCGGCCGAGGCTCTTGTCCGGCACGCGTACGGCGACGCCGCCGGCGCGGTCGCGGACCTCGCGGGCGCGGTGGCCGGGCACAGCGTGGGCGAGTTCACCGCCGCGGCGCTCGCCGGGGTGCTCACTCCCGAGCAGGCGCTCGGCCTGGTTCGCGAGCGCGCCCAGGCCATGGCCAAGGCCGCCGCCATCACCGCGACCGGCATGACGGCCGTGCTCGGCGGCGACGAGGCCGAGGTGCTCGCCGCGCTCGACCGGCACGGGCTGACCCCGGCGAACCGCAACGGCGCCGGGCAGATCGTCGCCGGCGGCACCCTGGAGGAGCTCGCCGCGCTCAAGGCCGACCCGCCCGCCCGGGCCAGGCTCATCTCGCTGTCGGTCGCGGGCGCGTTCCACACCGTCCACATGTCCTCCGCCGTCGACCACCTGCGCGCCGCGGCGGCGGCCGTCACCCCGGCCGACCCGCGCACCCGGCTGCTGCAGAACGCCGACGGCGCCGTGGTCGGCAGCGGCGCGGAGTTCCTGACGCGGCTGGTCGACCAGGTGGCCGGCCCGGTGCGCTGGGACTCCTGCATGGCCACCATGGCCGACCTCGGCGTCACCGCGATGATCGAGCTCGTCCCGGGGGGAACGCTCACCGGCCTGGCCAAGCGCGCCCTGCGCGGGGTGCGGACGGTCGCGCTGAAGACGCCCGACGACCTCGACGCGGCTCGGGATCTGATCAAGGAGGAGACCCGCACGTGAGGCATAACCAGGGCGCCCCCGGCGCACGGGTGCTGGCGTTCGGCGGCTACCAGCCGGCCAACGTCGTCACCAACGATCACCTCGCCAAGACCATGGACACCGACGACGAGTGGATCCGCAGCCGCGTGGGCATCGCCGAGCGCCGCGTGGCGGGTCCCGAGGAGTCCGAGGTCGACCTCGCCGTCGCGGCCGGCGGCAAGGCCTTGGCGGCCAGCGGCCTGCCCGCGAGCGACATCGACCTGGTGATCGTCGCCACGTGCTCCGCCGAGGCCCTGATCCCCAACACCGCCAGCAGGGTCGCCCACCGGCTCGGCATCGAGGCCCCGGGCGCCTTCGACATCAACGCCGCCTGCGCCGGATTCTGCTACGCCCTGTCCGCCGCGTCGGACGCGATCCGCGCCGGTTCCGCCAACCATGTGCTGATCGTCGGCGCCGAGAAGATGTCCCAGTGGGTCGACTGGACCGACCGCACGACCGCGGTGATCTTCGCCGACGGCGCGGGCGCGGCCGTGGTCGGCCCCTCCGACACCCCCGGCATCGGCCCGGTGGCCTGGGGCAGCGCGGGCGACAAGGCCGACGCGATCTACGTCAAGGACCGCAGTTCCTTCCTCCACCAGGAGGGCCAGGCGGTGTTCCGCTGGGCGACGACGGCCCTGCACCCCGTGGCCAGGCTCGCCTGCGAGCGCGCGGGCGTGCGGCCCGAGGAGCTCGCCGCGTTCGTGCCGCACCAGGCCAACCTGCGCATCGTCGAGGCGATCGCCCGCAAGCTGGGCGCCGAGCAGGCGGTCGTCGCCAAGGACATCGTCCTGGCGGGCAACACCTCGGCGGCCTCGATTCCGCTCGCGCTGTCGCGCATGATCGAGCGCGGCGAGGTGTCCTCCGGCGGGCTCGCGCTGCTCCTCGGCTTCGGCGCCGGCCTGACCTACGCCGGGCAGGTCATCGAGATCCCGTAGACCCGTACGGCGCGCCACGCCGTACACGCATGAAAAAGATCATTATTCAAGGAGAAATCGCGACATGGCACTGACCGAGCAGGAGATCCTCGCCGGCCTCGGCAAGATCATCAACGAGATCACGGGCATCCCGGCCGCCGAGGTGACCCCGGAGAAGAGCTTCGTGGACGACCTGGACATCGACTCGCTCTCCATGGTCGAGATCGCCGTCGCCGCGCAGGACGAGTTCGGCGTCGAGATCCCCGACGACCAGCTCAAGAACCTCAAGACCGTCAAGGATGTCGTCAACTACATCCAGGCCTGACCACCACCGGGGTCACCTCCGGAACCTTCCGGGGCCGCTTCCGGTGTCGTCCGAGCCACTCCGTGGTTCCCGTGGCCATTCCCGACGGGCGCCGCGTCCCGGCCCTGAAGCGGCGCCGCCGGACGGCCCGCCCCCCGAGCAGCAAGGAGCGCAAAAGTGAGTAAAGACCGGGTACGTGTCGTCGTCACCGGGCTTGGCGCGACAACGCCCCTGGGTGGAGACGTCGCCTCGTCCTGGTCGGCGCTCCTCGCGGGGCGGTCGGGCATCCGGACCCTCACCGAGGACTGGGTCGACTCGGTGCCGGTGAAGTTCGCCGGCGTCGCCGCCGTCGAGCCGGGCGAGGTGATCCCCAGGCCGGAGGCGCGGCGCCTGGACCGGGCCGAGCAGTTCGCCCTCATCGCCGCCCGCCAGGCCTGGGCGGACGCCGGGACGCCCAAGGTCGAGTCCGACCGGCTCGGCGTCGTCGTCGGCAGCGGAATCGGCGGCATCACCACGATCCTCAACGCGTACGACACCTTCAAGGAGAAGGGCTGGCAGCGGCTGTCGCCCTTCACCGTCCCCATGCTCATGCCGAACGGCCCGGCGGGCTGGATCGGCATCGACCTCGGCGCCACCGCCGGCGTGCACGCCACCGTGAGCGCCTGCGCGACCGGCGCGGAGTCCGTCGGCTACGCGATCCAGATGATCCGCTCCGGGCGGGCCGACGTCGTGGTGGCGGGCGGCACCGAGGCGGCCATCCACCCCCTCAACGTGGCCTCCTTCGCGGCCATGCGGGCGATGTCCACCCGCAACGACGAGCCCGAGCGGGCGTCGCGCCCGTTCGACAAGCAGCGCGACGGCTTCGTGCTCGGCGAAGGCGCCGGAATCCTGGTGCTGGAGTCCTACGAGCACGCCGTCGCCCGCGGCGCGCGCATCTACGCCGAGGCGGCCGGGGTGGGCTACTCCGCCGACGCCCACCACATCGCCCAGCCCGAGCCGAGCGGCGAGGGGATCAAGGCCGCGACCCGGCGACTGCTCGCCGACAGCGGCCTGTCCGGCTCCGACATCAAGCATGTCAACGCCCACGCGACCTCCACCCCGGCGGGCGACGTCGTCGAGACCATCGCCATCGCCAACGTCATCGGCTCGCACCCGCTGGTCACCTCCACCAAGTCGATGACCGGTCACCTGCTCGGCGGAGCGGGCGGCATCGAGTCGGTCTTCACCGTCATGGCGCTGCACGAGCGCACCGTCCCCGCCACCGCCAACGTGGACGACCTCGACGACGGCATCGAGGTGGACATCGTGTACGGCGAGCCGCGCCGCCTGCCGGACGGTCAGATCGCCGCGATCAACAACTCGTTCGGGTTCGGCGGCCACAACGTCGCCGTGGCCTTCGCCACTCTATGACGCCTGCCCCGTGAGGCGTGGCCCTCGCCCGCCCTAGGAGAAGGAGCGAACGTGACGATTCTCGACACCGGGGTGGTGACTCCCGCCTCGGATCCGGAGATCGCCGATCCACGTGATCCGGTGGTGCGGTTGTCGTCGCTGTTCGACGAGGGTTCGCTGCGGCTGCTCGCTCCGGTCGACGACAGCGGCGTACAGGCCGCGCTCGGCCGGATCGAGGGCGTGCCGGTGGCCGCCTTCTGCTCCGACGCGCGGGTCCAGGGCGGCGCGATGGGCGGCAAGGGCTGCGAGCACATCGTGGCCGCCTACGACACCGCGGTGCGCGAGCGGCTGCCCATCATCGGCCTGTGGCACTCCGGCGGCGCGCGACTGGCCGAAGGGGTCACCTCGCTGCACGCGGTCGGCACGGTGTTCGCCGCCATGACCCGCGCCAGCGGCGTCATCCCGCAGATCTCGGTGGTGCTCGGCCCGGCGGCGGGCGGCGCGGCCTACGGCCCGGCGCTCACCGACATCGTCATCCTGTCCGAGCAGGGCCGCATCTTCGTCACCGGGCCGCAGGTGGTGGCCTCGGTGACCGGCGAGCAGATCGACATGGCCGGCCTCGGCGGGCCCGAGCCGCACGCCAAACGCTCCGGCGTGGTGCACGTGGTCGCCCCCACCGACGCCGACGCGCTGCTGCGCGCCCGGCAACTCGCGGTGCTGCTGGGGCATCAGGGCCGCGTGCATCTCGGCGATATCCGCGAGGCCGATCTGGGGGCGCTGCTGCCCGAATCGCCGCGGCGCGCCTACGACGTGCACCCCATCATCGACGGCCTGCTGGACGACGGGCTGTCGGCCGCGGTCGAGCTGCACCCGAAGTGGGCGCCGAACATGGTCACCGTGCTCGGCCGGCTGGGCGGTCGGACGGTGGGCGTGCTGGCCAACAACCCGCTGCGGCTGGGCGGCTGCCTGGACTCGGCCTCGGCCGAGAAGGCGGCGCGGTTCGTGCGCATGTGCGACGCGTTCGGAGTGCCGCTCGTGGTCGTCGTGGACGTGCCCGGCTACCTTCCCGGGGTCGGGCAGGAGCACGGCGGCGTGGTGCGTCGCGGCGCGAAACTGCTGCACGCCTTCGCCGAGGCCTCGGTGCCGCGGGTGACCGTGATCACCCGCAAGGCGTACGGCGGCGCGTACATCGCGATGAACTCCCGGGCGCTCGGAGCCACCCGGGTCTTCGGCTGGCCCACCACGGAGGTGGCGGTGATGGGCGCGGTGGCCGCGGTGCGGGTGCTGCACCGTCGCGAGCTGGCCGCCGTGCCCGAGGACCAGCGGCCAGCGCTCGAACAGGAGCTGGCCGAACGCCACCAGCGGGAGGCAGGCGGCCTGGCGAAGGCGGTCGAACTGGGCGTGATCGACGAGGTCATCGACCCGGCCACCACCCGCGGGGCCATCGCCCGTGTGCTCGCCCAGGCCACCCCGGCCCGTGGCAGCCACGGCAACATCCCCCTCTGACCATCCGGTCGAGTGACCATCCGGTCGAGGGCCTTGGCGGGGCCGCCTGCGTGCGGCTCAGACCAGTGCGGGACGCTCGGGGCGGGCGTCCCGCACTCCCGTCTCTTTCTCATTCGTCCGGCGGCCGGATACGCTCGCAGGTTGCTCGGAGGGCGATTGACGTGGATATTCCTAAATCTGGGCGGGGTGATTGAATCGGCCCAGGCAGGGCAGTTGATCGAGTTCGCCAATAATTCACCGAGTGTTCCCGTGAACGGTTAGAACGTGACGGGAAAACGCTGTCGTGCTGCGAAATGTCACCCGCTTGTGAAAGATCAAGTGGCCGTGGCGTCTCTGACCGGCTCGGCGATCCTCGGCGTCGCCCAGGAGCAGGGCGCCTCCGGTGCCCGGACGAGCCGATCGTCCCCGTGCCCCGGTAGCGGCCGTCGGCCGGCGGTCCGGGTGCGCGCCGTCGCGTACGCCGATTGGGCGGCACCTGCCTGACCAGGACGGGGAGCAATGCGGCGCGGGTGCCAGGCACGTAGGTGACATGGCGCGGACGCCGCCGCTACAGATCGTTATTGGATCCGGTGAGCCTGCGTCTCTCGTTCTCCAGCGTCTCCACCATCAACATGATCTCGTCACGGACGTTCAGCATGGTGGCGGCGTCCACCTGGTCACCGGGTCCTTCGAGCCGGTTCTCCAGGGTGGCGCGCAGTTCGGCCAGCCTCTTGTCGATCTCTTCCACCCGGGCCCGGGGATCCTGAGGCTCCTCCTCGTCCTCCCATGCGCTCAAGGACCGCGTGTCATCGGGTGTCATCGCGCCGGGGCGGTCCTGGGCCCGCCCGTTCCCGGCGCGCGTGTCGTCGTTCCTGGAAGTCACAATCCGCCCCTACCCGGGAAGGGGGCGGCAATGCGGTGGCGCCGCAGAGCAGGCACCGCCGTGCCGGCGAGGGCCCGCCGTACCGAGCGGCTCGGGCCCGGCCGTCATCGCGCCAAGAGGGGAAGAGGCGATGCCCGGCGAGGCGGACGGCCCTCGGGGTGGACCCGCCGCCCCGAGGACGGGCGGCACGTGGGACGGGCGGCATGCGGGACGGGCGACCGGCGGGGACGCCTCGGTCGGCTACACGGCCGCGTGCAGCCAGCGCACGGGTGCGCCGTCGCCGGCGTAGCGGAAGGGCTCCAGCTCCTCGTCCCATTGCTTGCCGAGGAGACGGTCGAGCTCCTCCTCCAGTACCACCCGGCCCTGCGCGGCCCTCAGCATCGTGTTGCGCAGGCGGTCCTCCGGCACCAAGATGTCGCCGTTCGCCCCGATGACGGCCGTGAAGGCGCCCAGAGTCGGCGTGTAGGCATGTCGCGAGCCGTCCACTCCTGGCGAGGCATCCTCGGTGATCTCAAAGCGGATGCGTTGCCAGCCCATGAGCGAAGAGGTGATCTTGGCAGCCGTACCCGGCCTGCCCACCCACTCCGCCTGAGTCCGCACACATCCGGGCGCGGCAGGCTGAGGAGTCCACGACAGGTCGACGGGCACGCCAAGCACACCCGCCACCGCCCATTCGATGTGCGGGCACAGCGCGGGCTGAGCCGAGTGGACATACAGCACGCCACGAGCAGACACCGGACCTCCCGATTCGACGAGGTTCGCCTTCCCCAACGTCCTCGTACAGGGATGATCACATGTGACTGAACAGAGACTACCGTCCGTCGGCGTGCGGGCACCAGACCAAGTTCATACCGAATCGCAATTGACAAGTGTCTGCTTCGACACAACGACGATCAGTAAACATCCATATCAAAAGCGTTGTTCCACCTCATCCCTAGCGTAACCAAGTCGAAAACGCTGCGGGCAGGCGGAATCCCCGAACCCTCACGGCGAGGAAACGCACCGCGCTACAGTTCTCACGCATCGTCTCCTCCCGAACTCACAGAGTCACCATATGATCGATGACGACACGTTCCCGCGGCTGCCTGTGGATCAGGCCGACTGGGACGAGCTTGAGGCCGCCTTCGGCCCCCGGATGTGGGCGGTCGCCCGCGCCTTCGGACTGAGCGCCACCGACGCCGCCGACGCGGTTCAGGCCGCGTGGCTCCGGCTGGTCGAGAGCCTCGACCGCATCCGCGACCCGTCCAGGATCGGGGCGTGGCTGGTCACCACGACCCGCAACGAGGCGGCCCTGCTGTGCCGCAAGGCCCGCCGGGTGACGCCGATGTGCACCCCGCCCGAAACCGCCGAGCCCGACGCCGACCCCGCGCTGGCCGTGCTCTCCGCCGACGAGGCCCGGCGCCTGTGGCAGGCCGTCGACAACCTCGACGAGCCATGCCGTACGTTGCTGCGCCTGCTGGTGACCACGCCGGAGAGCGGCTACGCCAGGATCGCCGCCCGCCTGAACCTGCCGATCGGCAGCGTCGGGCCGATGCGCGGACGCTGCCTGGGCCGCCTACGCAAGATCCTGGAGGTCGTCCCATGATCGACGAGGTGTACCTGCTCGCCGCCCTCCGCATCGGCGCGGGGGTGGACCCCGCCTCCCTCTCGGGCGTGGACCCCGCTCCCCTCTCGGTGTCGGCCGCCGCCCGGCTGAACCTGCCGATCGGCAGTGTCAGGCCGATGCGCGGACGCTGCCTGGGCCGCCTACGCAAGATCCTGGAGGTCATCCCATGATCGACGAGGTATACCTGCTCGCCGCCCTCCGCATCGGCGCGGGGGTGGACCCCGTCCCCCTCTCGGGCGTGGACCCCGCTCCCCTCTCGGTGTCGGCCGCCGCCCGGCCAAACCTGCCGATCGGCAGCGTGGAACCGATGCGCGGACGCTGCCTGGGCCGCCTACGCAAGATCCTGGAGGTCGTCCCGTGATCGACGAGGTGTACCTGCTCGCCGCGCTCCGCATCGGCGCGGGCGTGGACCCCGCCCCCCTGTCGGTGTCGGCCGCCGCCCGCGCCGCGTACGCGCTGCGCCTGCCCGGCGCCCTCACCGCCGAACTCGTCCCGCTCCCCCGGCCCACCGGCGCGCGCGACGGCACCGAACCCCGCCTGCACCGCTTCGCCGCCCCCGGCGTCACCATCGACGTCGAACTGACCCACACCGACGGCCGCATCGACGTCGCCGGTCAGGTGACCTTCTCCCCGGACCCCGCGCCGACGGACCCCACCCTGGTGAAACACATCCCGGCGGACCCCACCCTGGTGAAACACGCCCCGGGGGACCACACCCTGGGGGTCCACGCCTCGAGGGTCCACGCCTCGGGAGACCACACCCTGGAGGACCAGGCCCACGAGGGCCTCGCTCTCCCGCCGGACGGGCCCGCCGCCGTAGATCACACCGCCTCCGGCGAGGCTCTCACCCGTGGCCCCGTCCCTTCCGCCGAACGCGCGCCCGCCCCGGACCACGCCGCCGTCCACGAGCACGGGCACCCGTCCCCTGCCGCGTCCCCCGCCCGCGGCAGGATCGTCATTCGCACTCCGCACGACCGCTGGGTGCGGCTCCCCACCGAGACCGGCTACTTCGCCGCCACCGGCCTGCCCGTCGGCTGGCTCAGCATCGCCTGCCACCTCCCGGGCCGCCCCACCGTCGCCACCCGCTGGCTCCACACCGGCGACTGATGCCGCCGTGGGGTGGGGCCGTCCCCATGGCCCCACCCCACGGAACGGCACACGCGCAAGCCGCGAATCGGCCCACGGGCCGCTCCTCGTCAGCCCCCATCCCGCCCCCCTCCGGGAGAGCAGCGATCGATGACGGACGCCACCCCGGCCGACCGCCCGGCCCGGTCACCGGACGACGACCCCGCCCGGCTCATCGCGGCAGCCGAGCGGGCGATCAGAACCTCCGGGATCGATCCGCACCTGGCGCGGAAGGACGCGCGGCGGGTGCTCGACGAGGCCACGGCGCGGGGCGACGCGGAGGCGGCCTCGGTGGCGTGGCGGGCGCTCGCGCTCGCGGCCCGTGAGCTCGGCGACCTCCCGCTGGCGGAGACACACCTGCAAGAGGCCATCCGGGTGGGCGCGGACGTCCCCCGGCGGCTGGCCCAGGCGCGCATGTCGCTGGTGTCGGTGCGGACCGAGCAAGGCGATCCGTCGGGTGCGCTGCAGCTCGCCGACCAGGCGGAGCAGGATCTGCCGGAGGAGGATCGGGCCGCGCTCGCCGTCCAGCGGGCGATCGCCCTGGTACGGCTCGGCCGCCACGTCGAGGCCGTACGCCTGTGCGACAGCGCCCTCGACGGGCGCGGCGCGGACGCCGATCCCCGTCTGCGCAGCGCGGTCCTGCTCAACCGCGGGCTCGCCCTGACCTACCTGGGCGATCACGACTCGGGGGCGGAGGACCTCGCCGACTGTCTGCGGGTCGCCGCCGAGGCCGGGCTCGACTACGTGAGCAGGCTCGCCGAGGCCAATCTGTCGTTCAACGCCGTCCGGCGCGGGGACATCCCGGCGGCCTTCGCATCGTTCGCGTCCGTCGAGCACCGCCTGGCCGGTTACCCGGAACGTCTCGCCGCCCTCCGCAGCGACTTCGCCGAGGCCCTCGTCGCCGCTCATCTCCCCGGAGAGGCACGCGCCCTGCTGCGGCAGGCCGTACCCGAGCTGACCGCCGCGGGAGCGCTCGTCCACCTCGCCGAAGCCCGCCTGTTCCTCGCCCAGGTGGAGCTCCTGGCCGGCAACCCTCACGGCGCGATCGAAACCGTCAGGCTCGCCCGCCAGGCGCTGGAGAGCCAGGATCGGCACACCTGGATCCCACTCGCCGACGACGTCGCCGTACGCGCCCGCCTCGCCCTCGACCCCGCCGCCCCCGGCCTCCTCGCCGAGGTGCTCGCCTGCGCCGACGCCCTCCACGACGCCGACTGGTTCGCCAACGCGGCCGCCCTCCGGCTGACCGCCGCCCGCCTCGCCGCCGACCTCGGCGACACCCACACCGCCGAGGCCCAACTCGACCTGGTGGTCGCCCTATGCGAACCTCCCGCGTCCCACCCCGGCCCCGCACACCGTCACGATCAGGCGCCCTCCACCGCCCTAGCGCCCGCGCCCGGCCCGGCGAGGCGGCCGGACCGCCACCAGGTCCCCGCCGCCCCGCCTCAACCGGACGCGTCACCGCGCCCGCCGTACAGGAAGCGTCCCGCACCGCGTGACCGGATGCCGCCTCAGGTCCGCACACTGACCTTTCACCACGCCGTGGCGCTGCGCAGGCGGCTCGCCGGCGAGCACGCGGGGGCGCTGGAGGCGGTGCGCGCCGGACTGAGCGCTCTCGGAGGCCGCGAGGGGCCGTGGGACATCCGCGCTCACGCCGCTCGCCCCGCCCAGGAACTGGCCGAGCTGGGGCTGGAGTCGGCGCTGCTGAGCGGCGACGGTGCGACGGTGCTGGCCTGGGCCGAGCGGTGGCGCGCCTGCGTGCGGGCCGAGCCACCGGTCGCGCCGGACATCGAGCGCCTGTATGAGAGCATCGGCGACGCCGTCCTGCTGGAGCTGGTACGGCACGGCGACGCCCTGACCGCCGTCACGGCCACCCGTCTGGGCTCCACCCTGCATCGCCTCGGGTCCTACCGCACGGCCGTGGAGGCGACCGTACGGCTGCGCTACTGCCTGCGCCGCAGAGGGCTGCGCGACACCGGTACGGGCGACGGAATCGCCCGCGAGGCCGCCACCGTGTCCGCCCTCCTCCTCGGCCCGCTCACCGGGATTCCCTCAGACGTCCCCGTGGTGATCGTTCCCACGGGGGCGCTGCACACGGTCCCCTGGCCGGTTCTGCCGCCTCTGCGCGGCCGCGCGGTCTGCGTCGCGCCAAGCGCGACCGCCTGGCTCACCGCCGTCGCGCCGCCACGCACCACCACGGCCACGGCCGAAGACACTCCCATAGACACCCCCATCGCCAAGGCCGCCGTCGCAGCGGCGGCGAGGGTCGTGGTCGCCACAGATCGTCGGCCATCGCCCGCCGTTCGACGCGTGACGACGGCCACGCCCGCGAGGCGGCGCTCGGCGGCCCGGGTGATCGCGGTCGCCGGGCCCGGACTGGCCCACGCCGAGGCGGAGGCGTCGATGGTGGTGCGCGTACACGACGACGCGGTACGCGTCCCGCCACGTGCCGACGCGGTTCTGAGGGCGCTCGGCTCCGCCGAGATCGCGCACATCGCGGCTCACGGGGTGTTCTGCGCGCACAGCCCGCTGCTGTCCAGCCTCACGCTCGACGACGGCCCATTGATGGCCTATGACCTGCTGCGCCTGGACCGGGCTCCAAGGCTGGTGGTGCTCTCGGCGTGCGACGCGGGGATGGCTCACACCCCGGTCGACGGCGCCCCGCTGGGCCTCGCGGGAACCTTCCTCGACCGCGGCTCCGCCTGCGTCGTGGCCAGCCTGGTCCCCGTACGCGACGACGAGGCCCTCGCCTTGATGACCGCCTTCCACCGCCTCCTCGCCACCGGCATCGCCCCCGCCGAGGCACTGGCCGCCGCCACCGATGCGACGGGCGTCCCCGGCTTCATCTGCCTGGGCGCGGGCTGGCCCGCCGACTCATCCCCTCGCCCCCAGGCCCCGAGAGCCGCCACGCGGCGGCCTCTCCCCCACGATCCGGCCCACCGCTCCTGAAGCCCCTCACCACAGACGGTGGGGGCACCTGCGGGCCAACCGGCTCGAACCCGCGCCACCGGCCCTCGGATCACTCGTCGCCGGCACGCGACCGAGCGGGTGGGGTGACAGGACCCCGGCGAGATGGAAAGCGAGCACCGGCGGGCGACGGTGACACCGAAACCGCAGATCACTCCTCCCCAGCGGCCACCGGACGTGCCGGATCGGTAATCCAGCGGGACCAGGACCCCACGTACAGACTCGCGGGGCCCCCGGCGAGATGGAAAGCGAGCACCGGCGGGCGACGGTGACACCGAAACCGCAGATCACTCCTCCCTAGTGGCCACCGGACGTGCCGGATCGGTAATCCAGTGGGACCAGGACCCGACGTACAGACCGGCGGGGACGCCGGCGAGATGGAGGGCGAGGACCTGGTGGGCGGCGGTGACGCCGGAGCCGCAGTAGGCGCCGACGTCGACGCCGGGGACGGCGCCCAGCGCCGCGAAGCGCTCCTTGAGCGCCTGCGGGGGCAGGAAGCGGCCGGACGGGTCGACGTTGGCGGTGGTGGGGGCGCAGCGGGCGCCGGGGATGTGGCCGGCGACCGGATCGATGGGCTCGACCTCACCGCGGTAACGCTCGGGGGCGCGGGCGTCGAGGAGGACCTTGGTCGTCGCGGCCTGGTCGGCGTCGAGGATCGGCATGCCGCCGGGCGTGGCGGTGAAGTCGCCGGGATCGACGTCCGGCACGTCGGCGGTGACGGGGAGGCCCGCCTCGGTCCATGCGCGGAATCCGCCGTCGAGCACCCGTACGTCGTCGTGGCCGAAGTAGCGCAGCGTCCACCAGGCCCGCGCGGCGGCCATGGAGTCGGCGTCGTCGTAGACGACCACGGGCCGGGAGGCACGCACGCCCAGCCTGCGCATGGCCTCCTGGAAGGCCTCGGGCTCGGGCAGCGGGTGACGTCCGCCGGGGCCGGGCGGCGCGGCCAGATCACGGTCCATGTCGCAGTAGACCGCGCCCGGAACGTGCCCCTCGGCGTAGGACTCGGCGCCGGGCGGCCCGGCCAGCCGCCACCGTACGTCCAGCACGGTCACCTCGCCGAGCACGGCGGCGAGCTCCGAAGGAGTGACCAGCGTCATCAGAAACCTCCGAGGAGATCCCCGCCCTCGGGCGGAGAGTGGTCGAACGCCTGCGAAACGAGACGGGGCCGGGGAGCCGCACGGCTCACCGCCGTCTCGCCTACCCAGACCAGCTTCTCAGCAGACCGCGTGATGTGGTGTGAGGCCCGGGAGGAATCGGCGAGTCTCCAGCGCCGTTTCCGCCGCCGCTCCGGCCGAACTCGTAACATCTCGCCCAAACCAAGCCGCCCCCATCGCCGTCTCGGGCCACGCCCATCGAACGGTCCGCTCGATGAACCGGAAGGGCTTCCCGGTGATGATCGGCGACGAGGGTGGCCCGCGTCCGCCCAGAAGTCCGCCAAAGGTCCCTCGGGAAGCCCGAGGCCCGCCAGAAAGCCCGAAGTCCGCCAGGAAGCCCGAAGTCCGCCAAGAAGTCCGTCAAAGGTCCTCCCGGTGATGATCGGCGACGAGGGTGGCCCGCGTCCGCCCAGAAGTCCGCCAAAGGTCCCTCGGGAAGCCCGAGGCCCGCCAGAAAGCCCGAAGTCCG
>NZ_JBFATZ010000001.1:216581-242172 GCF_040678635.1 Thermopolyspora sp. NPDC052614 | reverse complement strand
ACGTCCGCCAGGAAGCCCGAGGTCGGCCAGGAAGCCCGAGGTCGGCCAGGAAGTCCGTCAAAGGTCCGTTGAGAAGTCCGTCTGAAGGTGGGCGGTCACCTCGTGCTGACCTCCACCAGCGGGATGTACTGCTCCTCGGCGGTGAGCGAGCCGTGCATGCCGACCATGGCCGCCTCCTTCGGCTCCTGCTGCGAGGCGATCACCGCGCAGTCCCCGTACGGCACCGCCACCACGTCGCCGACGCGCTCCAGCCACTCCCGCCGTACGGCCCGCCCGAACCACCCGGCGGCGACGGCCTCCTCCCGCGACACCACCCAGCCCCGGCCCGCGAGCGTCTCGCGCCAGATCTGCAGCACCGCCTCGGCCGCGCCGGGCTCGGCGTAGACGTGCCTGGCCCTGGCGTCCCCGCCGACCATGGCCACGCCCTCGCGCAGCTCGGGGATGGCGTCGACGTCGATTCGGTCGGTGACGTTCACCATGCCGTGGTCGGCGGTCACGTACAGCGCCGAGCCGGGGGGAAGCGCGGCGGCGATCCGCTCGGCCATGGCGTCCACGATGGCGAGTTGCTCGCGCCATTCGGGCGTACCAGCGCCCACGAAGTGGCCGGTCGCGTCCAGGTCGCCGTAGTAGGTGATCACGTAGGCGCGGTCGGCCCGGAGCGCCTCCTGCACCCCGGCGACGCGGTCGTCGACGCTGTCGGCCGCGACGTAGCGCACCCCTCGGTGCACCGCCCGGGTGAGGCCGGTGCCCTCGAACATGGCCGGGCCGACGTACACCGGCCGCACCCCGGCGGCCTCGGCCCGCTGGTAGACCGTGGGGACCGGCTGCCAGGTCTCCGGCTCGATCTGCGGCCCGACGATGGTCCAGCGCAGGCAGTTGAGCATGCGCCCCTCGCCGGGCACGGCGAGCCGGAGGCCGAGCATGCCGTGCTCGCCCGGCGGCACGCCGGTGCCGAGCGTGCCCAGGCTGGTCACGGTGGTGGCCGGGAACCCGGCCGTGATGACGCGGTCCAGGTGCGCGGACAGGAACGGGGCCACCTCGGCGTGGGCGCGCAGCAGCCGCTCGCCGAGCCCGTCGACCAGGAACACGCAGACACGCCGGGCCGGGGCGAGGTTCAGCGTGTTGGTTCCGCCGAGGCCGAGGGCGGCCAGGGCGGAGCCGGGCAGGTCGGCGAGCGAGGCCTCGCCGTACGCGGGGATCAGGGGTGCCGCGCCGTCGCCGCTGGGGGAGGTCATGCCGTGAGGTTACGGCACGACGAGGTGCACAACGAGGTCAGGGCACGACCGGCGCGGTGGCCTCCGACAGCGCCTTGGCGAACGCGAGCACCTGGGCGACCGCCTCCGGCCCGTCGGCCGCCTCGCTGACCCGCAACTGCAGGTCGTCGGAGGTGATCGCGCCGGTGTAGCCGTGGTCGGCCTCGCAGTTCTCGTCGCCGCAGGTGGCGGGCTCCAAATCGATGTGCGAGATCGCGCCCCAGCCGATCGACAGGGTCACCTCGGTGGGCGGCACACCCGGCACGTACGCCGCGGGATCGGGGACGAGCCGCGTCACGGCCACCGACTGGATGCGGCTGAGGCGGATCGCCTCGGTCGTCGTGGAGGCGTGCGCGGTCGCCACGCCCTCGGCCGGAGGGTGCTCGTCGGTGTGGCAGACCAGCAGACGGGTGGGCGAGAGCACGACCACCGTGATGTGCCTGCGGACCTCCATGCCGGGGTCGAAGGTTGCCTCGTGGTGCACCACGTAGGCGATGACCGACTCCTTGCCCAGCGCGGACTCGACGGCGTCGGCGACGAGGTCGGGGTAGTAGCCGCTGTGCTCGATGGCCTCGCGCAGCCCCGCGACCGAGACTCGGGTTTCCCTCATGGCTCCATCCTGCCCTGTCCGCCGGGGCGCTTTCACCGTCCACCGGCTGTCTGTGGATACTCCGTGGTTTCGCGGACCGTCGGCGCGGGGGCGCGCCGCCGCCGCGGGGCGCTCAGCGCAGGCGGCGCGGGCCGTGGTCGGGCCGGTGGCCCACCGGCCGCCGCAGCAGGCCGCGCGCCCCCACCACGGTCGCCTCGGTCTCGCCGACCAGCACCTGGTCGAGGTCGAGGCGGGCGACCTCGGGGAACTCGTCGGCGAGCAGCCCGACCCGGACCAGCAGCTCCTCAAGCGCCCCCACCGCCACCGGCGGGTGGCCGTAGCCGCCGAGCAGCAGCGGGGCCGCCCGCACCGACCGGACCAGGGCCGCCGCGTCCTCGGCGGTGAGCGGGGCCAGGCGGTAGGCCTCGTCGCCCAGCAGCCGCGCGGTGACCTCGCCGAGGCCGAAGCTCACCACCGATCCGAAGTCGGCGTCCTCGATGACGCTCACCACGGCCGGTACGACGGGGTGCCGGGCCATGTGCTGGACGACGAGCACGGTGTCCGGCCCGAGCTGGGCGGACAGGTCGTCGTACGCCTGCCGTACGGCCTCGGGGGTGTTCAGCCCGACGCGAACGGTGCCGGTGCGGCGGACGTCCTCGGGGTCGGCGGACTTCAGCACGACCGGCGGGCCGTGCCGTTCGGCCGCGGCGACGGCCTCCTGCGGCGAGCGGACCTCGGTCGCGGGCCACACCTCCACCCCGTAGCGGGCGAGCAGCTCGGTGGCGTCGATCTCGACCGCCTCCCGCCCGGCGAGTTCGCGGTCGATCACCTCACGGGCGCCGGCCACGTCGATGCCGTCGAGCTCGGGGACCTGCCCGGAGGGCTGCTCGCGCCAGCGGGCGTATCCGACCACGTGCGCGAGCGCCCGCACCGCCTCCTCCGGGGCCGGGTACGAGGGCACCGAGCCCCGGCCGGGGTCGGCGTGGCCATGCCGGGGGGCGCCCGGGCGAGCGCGCAGCGGCGTGGGGATGCCCATCCGGCCCTGGAAGCTCGCCAGCACCGGCTTGCCGGCCTCGACGGCCGCCTCGCGCAGCACGGCGGCGACCGCCTCGGCGTCGCCCTCCGCGGGCGCGATGGGAGGCATGTAGATCGCCACCACCGCGTCGACCCGGGCGAGCAGGCCGGGCAGCGCCTCGCGGTAGGCGTCCGCGCCCGCCGTCGCGCCGAGGTTGACGGGCGGCTCGGGGTCGAGCCGGGCGGCCACGCAGGCGTCGACGGCGAGCTGGGCGAGGGCGTGGGAATTGCTCAGCACGCCCACCCGCGGCCCGGCCGGAAGCGGCTGGTGGGCCAGCAGCTGGGCGACGTCGAACAGCTGGGCCAGGTCGCCCACCCGGATCACCCCGGCGTGCTCGAACAGCGAGCTCAGCGCGGTGTCCGGCAGTCGCAGCACGGGGGCGGCGTGGCCGGCGGGCACCCCGCCCATGCCGCTTTTCACCAGCACGATCGGCTTCCTGCGGGAGATGCGGCGGGCGAGCCGGGCGAACTTCCGCGGATTGCCCAGCGACTCCAGGTAGAGGAGGATCACCTCGGTCGCCGGGTCCTCCTCCCAGTACTGCAGCATGTCGTTGCCGGACACGTCGGCCCGGTTGCCCGCGGACACGAACGTCGAGATGCCCATGCCCCGCTCGGCCACGCGCTGGAGCAGCGCCGTGCCGAGGGCTCCCGACTGGCTGAAGAAGCCGACTCGGCCACGGCCCGGCATGGTGGCGGCCAGGGTGGCGTTGAGCCGTACGGCGGGGTCGGTGTTGGCGATGCCCAGGCAGTTCGGGCCCACCACGCGCATGCCGTTGGCTCGGGCGATGCGCACCAGTTCGTCCTGCCGTTCCATGCCCTCCGGGCCGGTCTCGCCGAATCCGGAGGAGACGACGACGAGCCCGTGCACGCCTTTGCGCGCGCATTCCTCCACCACGTCGAGCACGCCGTCGGCGGGCACGGCCACCACCGCGAGGTCCACGTTCTCGTCGATTTCGGACACGCTGCGGTAGGCCCGTACCCCGGCGACCGCGCGTACGTGCCGGTGCACGGGATAGACCGGACCGGTGAAGTCGGCGGCGAGCAGGTTGCGCAGCACCGTCTGACCGACGCCGCCAGGCTCCCGGCCCGCGCCGATCACCGCCACCGACTCGGGGGTCAGCAGCCGTTTGATGGAGCGCGACTCGGCCAGGTGCTCGCGGGCGGCGATCACCTCCTGCGCGGTCTCGGTGGGCGACAGGTCGAGCGTCATGCGCACCACCCCGTCGGCGAACTTCGTCTGCGCGGTGTACCCGGCCTGCTTGAACACCCCCAGCATGCGCTGGTTCGACGGCAGCACGTCGGCGATGAACCGGGTGATGCCGCGCTCGCGCGCGGCGGCCCGCAGGTGCTCGATCAGCACCGAGGCGACGCCCCGGCCCTGGTGGGCGTCCTCGACGAGGAAGGCCACCTCGGCCGCCTCGCCCTTGGGCTCCAGCCGGTCGTAGCGGGTCACCGCCACCATCTCCGCGCCGATCGTCGCGATCAGCGCGACCCGGTCGTCGTAGTCGACGTGGGTGAACCAGGTGACCTCGCGGTCCGACAGGCGCGGCCGTGGGCCGAAAAACCGGAAGTATATCGATTCCGCCGACAGCCGTGAGTAGAAGGCCCGCAGCAGATCGCCGTCCTCGGGGCGAATCGGCCGGATATGGGCCGTCCCGCCGTCGGCGAGGACGACGTCGGCCTCCCAGTGGGCCGGATACTCGTGTGCCACTCTGGACATGCTAGTTGCGTCCGTTTTACCTGCCAGGGTGTCCGGGATCGGTGGGTTGAGCAACGCTTGTGCATCGAAGGGAAAGCGGCATCGGCTCTCTGCCCCACACGACGGCCGGAAACTGTTAGGTTTTTCGACGTCAGCCTTACCCCACGCAGGCAAACAAGGTGGTGACATCATGACGCGGGTGGTCGTGGTGGGCGATCTGATGACCGACGCGGTCGCTCGGGCGCGCTACCCATTGGCACGGGCCAGTGACACCCCCGCCGTCGTCACGATGCACGGTGGCGGCTCCGGGGCCAACATCGCCTCCTGGTTGGCGGTCGAGGGCACCGAGGTGGCCTTCGTCGGCCGTCGCGGCGCGGACATCACCGGCCGCAACCGGGACATGGAGCTCATGGGGTACGGCGTGGACGCCCGACTGGTCATGGACCCCGAGCGGCCCACCGGCACCTGCGTGGTGCTCGTCACGCACAAGGGCGAGCGCACCATGCTGTCCGACCCGGGGGCGAACGCCGCGCTCACGCCCGAGGACCTGCCGCGTGACCTGTTCTCCGGGGGTCACCTGCACCTGTCGGGGTACACGCTGATCAACGAGGGCTCGCGGGAGGCGGGTCTCGCCGCGCTGGAGGCCGCCCGGCGCGCCGCGATGTCGATCTCGGTGGACTGCGCGTCGGCCGCGCCGCTGGAGCGCAACGGGGCCGAGCCGTTCCTGGAGTGGACCCACGGCGCCAAGCTGCTGTTCGCCAACGCCGACCAGGCCAAGGTGCTCACCGGCCGGGAGGAGCCGGAGGCGGCGGTCAAGGTGCTCACCGCCTGGTTCCCCCAGGTCGTGATCAAGCTGGGCGCCGAGGGCTCGCTGTGGTACGGCGGGAACCGGCCCGAGCCGATCCGGGCGCCGGCCGAGCCGATCGAGCGGGTGGTGGACGGCACCGGCGCGGGCGACGCGTTCACGGCCGGCTTCCTGCCGGCGTGGCTGGACGGCAAGCCCCCGGCCGAGGCGCTCGCGGCGGGCAACCGCCTGGCCGCCAAGGCCATCTCCCACCTCGGGGCCCGGCCGCGGCTCTGATCGGGCGCGCCGCCGTCTCTCCGGGCCCCGTCGGCCCCTGAGATCGTCCGGAACGGACCGGGCACACTCCGACATCTCGGACCGTGCCCGGCCGCCTCCGTGCGAACTTCGAGCACAAACACGCCGGGTCCAGCGCGAGCGGCACCGGAAACACGGCAGAATGTTCGACATGGCCCGACGAACGACCACCCCGCCACCGGACGAGGACTTCGAGGAGCGGATCGTCGACATCGACGTGTCGGCGGAGATGCGCACCAGCTTCCTCGAGTACGCCTACTCGGTGATCTACCAGCGCGCCCTGCCCGACGCCCGCGACGGCCTCAAGCCCGTCCAGCGCCGGATCCTGTACTCCATGAGCGAGATGGGCCTGCGACCCGATCGCGGGCACGTCAAGTCGTCCCGGGTGGTCGGCGACGTCATGGGCAAGCTGCACCCGCACGGCGACTCGGCGATCTACGACGCCCTGGTGCGCATGGCGCAGGGCTTCTCCATGCGGCTGCCGCTGGTGGACGGCCACGGCAACTTCGGCTCGCCCGACGACGCCCCCGCGGCGATGCGGTACACCGAGGCGCGGCTCGACCCGGCCGCCATGCTCATGGTGCAGTCCATCGACGAGGAGACGGTCGACTTCCGCCCCAACTACGACGGCCAGGAGGTCGAGCCCACGGTCCTGCCGTCGGCGTTCCCGAACCTGCTGGTCAACGGGGCCTCCGGCATCGCGGTCGGCATGGCCACCAACATGGCGCCGCACAACCTGGGCGAGGTCATCGCCGCGGCCCGGCATCTGATCAAGCATCCGGATGCCACCCTCGAGGACCTCATGCGCTTCGTCCCGGGCCCCGACCTGCCCACCGGGGGCACGATCATCGGCCTGGACGGCATCCGGGACGCCTACGCCAACGGGCGGGGCACCTTCCGCATGCGCGCCAAGGCCGTGATCGAGAACGTCACGCCCCGGCGCAAGGGCATCGTCGTCACCGAGCTGCCGTTCAACGTCGGGCCGGAGCGGGTCAGCGCCAAGATCAAGGAGTTGGTTCAGGCCAAGAAGCTCACCGGCATCGCCGACCTGAAGGACCTCACCGACCGCCACAAGGGCCTACGGCTGGTCATCGAGGTCAAGAACGGCTTCAACCCCGAGGCGGTGCTGGAGGAGCTCTACCGGCTGACGCCGATGGAGGAGACCTTCGGCATCAACAACGTGGCCCTGGTGGACGGCCAGCCGCGCACGCTCGGCCTGCGCGAGCTGCTCCAGGTCTACATCGGCCACCGCATCGAGGTGGTGCGCCGCCGCTCGGAGTACCGGCGCAGGCGGCGCGAGGAACGGCTGCACCTGGTCGACGGTCTGATCATCGCGCTGCTCAACATCGACGAGGTCATCGCGGTGATCCGGAACTCCGACGACTCGGCGCACGCGCGGGCCCGGCTGATGGAGACCTTCTCGCTGAGCGAGACCCAGGCCGTCTACATCCTCGACACGCCGCTGCGCCGCCTGACCCGATACGACAAGCTGGAGCTGGACCGCGAGAAGGAGACGCTCACCGAGGAGATCGCCGAGCTTACCGCGATCCTGTCCGCGGAGGACAAGCTGCGGCGGGTGGTGTCGAACGAGTTGGGCGAGGTCGCGAAGAAGTACGCGACGCCGCGCCGTACGGTGCTGCTGGAGGCGTCGGGGGTGCGGACGGCGGGGACGGTGCCGCTGGAGGTCCCCGACGACCCGTGCCTGGTGCTGCTGTCGTCCAGCGGCCTGCTCGCCCGCACGGGCGACGACTCGCCGCTGGCGTCCTCCCCCGAGCGGTCGCCGCACGACGTGCTGCTGTCGGTGGTCCCGGCCACGGTGCGCGGCGAGATCGCCGTGATCACCTCCAAGGGGCGCGCGATCAGGGTGTCGGTGGTCGACCTGCCCCACATTCCGCCGAGCGCGGGCTCGCCGTCGCTCGCCGGGGGGCACCCGGTCTCCGAGTACGTCTCGCTGGAGGCCGGCGAGACCGTGGTGGGCCTGGGCTCGCTCAGCCCGTCGAGTCCGGGGCTGGCACTGGGGACGGCGCAGGGCGTGGTCAAACGGGTCGTCCCCGACTATCCGGCGAACCGCGACGAGTTCGAGGTGATCGGGCTGAAGGACGGCGACACCGTGATCGGCGCCGTCGAACTCCCCTCCGAGGACCACGATCTGGTCTTCATCACCTCCAACGCCCAGTTGCTGCGCTTCCCCGCCACCCTGGTCCGTCCGCAGGGCCGCCCCGCCGGGGGCATGGCCGGCATCCGGCTCGACCCCGACGCGAAGGTGATCTGGTTCGGGGCCGTCGACCCGGCGCTGGAATCCCGCGTCGTCACCGTGGCGGGCTCCTCGACGGCGCTGCCCGGCACCCAGACCGGCGGCGTCAAGGTGTCCGACTACGCCGACTTCCCGCCCAAGGGACGGGCCACCGGCGGGGTGCGCGCCCAGCGTTTCCTCAAGGGCGAGGACGTCCTGCTGCTGGCCTGGGCCGGGCCGTCCCCGGTCAAGGCCGTCTCCGCCGCCGGCAAGGCCGTGGAACTGCCCGCCGAACTGGGCCGCCGCGACGGGTCGGGCGTGCCGCCGACACAGCCGATCGCGGCCATCGGCGGCGCCCTGGGCACCACGCCCTTCCTTGCCGCGTCCGAAGCCCCTGGCGATGAGGCCGTCGGGGAGGCCAGTGGAGAGTCCGGCGGGGAGGACGATTCCGCCTGACGCGGTGCCCGCCACGGTCCGCCTGGCGGGCACCGTCCACGCTGCGGCCGACCGTACGACTGGCCACCGTCGCTCGACTCGGGACCAGGGTGCCGATCGGTAGGTCAGTCGCCCAAGAACAGGCAGAACGGGCGACCGGCCGCAGCAAAATGGACGGGGTACCGCACTCCCGAACGGCGAGCGCTCAGCTCACCGAATGCCGGGTCAGTCCCCCGGGAACGGGCGACCGGCGACATCGAGATGAACGCGGTACCCCACCCCGAACGGCGAGCGCTCGGCCCACCGACCGCCGGGTCAGCCCCCAGGAACGGGCGACCGGCGAAATCGAGGTGAACGCGGTACCGCACTCCCCAACGGCGAGGGCTCGGCCCGCCGACCGGCGCGTCAGTCGCCGAAGCACAGGCAGAACGGGTGGCCGGCGGGGTCGAGGTAGACGCGGAAGCCGTCGTAGGGGCCGACGGGCTGGTGGTCGTGTTTCACCGCGCCCAGCGCCAGCACCTCGGCCTCGGCCTTGTCGATGTCGTCCACCTGGAAGTCGAGGTGGAACTGCTGGGAGCGTTCGGGGCTCGGCCAGTCCGGCGGGCGGTGGCCCTCGACGCGCTGGAAGGACAGCGGCGTGGACTTCCCGTCCGTGATCGTGACCCATCCGCCGTCCTCGTCGATCCGGATGGTCTCCCAGCCCAGCACGGCCGCGTAGAAACGCGCCAGGGCCTCGGGGTCGGGACAGTCGATGGCCACGGTGTCCATGCGCGCGATGCCTGCCACGGTCTCCTCCTGATCTCGGTTCCATGTACCGTCGCCCGGTGCGACTGCGAGAGGGTCCCCCGAAGCGTCCGTCTGTCCCGTCTCGGCCCACGCGGTCGTCGCGCGCGGGCGCCTGTACAGCTTCCCACGGCCCGGCCACGAACACCTATGCGTCAGGGTTTCCGCCTCAACGAGGCCGGGGCGGCGTATACCTGTCGGTGGATCTTTCGGCGTGGATCTCTCGGCGGGTCATCGCGACGCTTGCGACAATGGCGGCATGGCCGTCAACTCGTTCATGGTTCCGCTGGGGACCCCGGCGCCGGACTTCGACCTGCCCTCGGTCGAGGGCGGGAGGGTGTCGCTGTCCGATCTCAAGGGCTCCCCTGCCGTTCTGGTGATCTTCCTGTCGAACCACTGTCCGTACGTGCGCCGCATCGAGCAGGGCATCGGAGCCTTCGCCGCCGACTACCAGGGGCGGGTGGCGACGGTCGGCATCTGCAGCAACGACGTGATCAACTATCCCGACGACGACGCGGCGCATCTGGCCGAGCAGGCGCGGCGGGCCGGGTTCGAATTCCCGTACCTGGTCGACGAGACGCAGGAGGTCGCCAAGGTCTACCGGGCCGCGTGCACTCCGGACTTCTTCCTCTACGACGCGGATCTGCGGCTCGTCTATCGGGGGCAGTTCGACGAGGCGCGGCCGGGCAACGACCTCCCGGTGACGGGCGCCTCGTTGCGGGCCGCGGCCGATGCCGTGCTCGCCGGCGAGGCCCCGGTGGAGCCGCAGGCGCCGAGCCTGGGGTGCGGCATCAAGTGGCGGCCGGGCAACGAGCCCGCGTAACGCCCCCGCGCATCCCTCTGCCCTCCCCGAAGTGACGAGCGGGGGTGGGCCTCCGCGTGGGAGGCCCACCCGCCGTCGGTGGAGGAGCCAGGCGTCACGAAGGGCTCGCCCCGGGCTCCTCGGGGGTCGGCACCATGGTCTCCTCCGGAGTCCCCTCCGGGCTCTGCTCCGGCCCGCCCGGGCTCTCCTCGCCGCCGGGGGACGCGCCCGGCGTGGACATGACCTCGCCCGTCTCGGCGTCGACGCGCATCTCGCGCTTCTCGCCCTGCTCGTCGGCCACCTCGCCCTTCCAAACGGCCTTGCCGTCGGCGTCGTCGAGTTCGAGCTTGGTGAGGTGGCCGCCGGGCGCCTGGCTCAGCATCTTCTCGGCCGCCTGGGCGTAGTCGATTTTGGCCTTCTGGACGAGTTCCTGGGTCTTGGCCTTGTCGCCGCCCTCTTCCGGCTTCGGCGACCCCTTCACCTGCCCGGACTGCGCATCGATCTTCATGGACTGCAGGGCGCCGTCCTCGCCGGCGACCGTCACGTCCCACATCTTGCCCTGGTCGGCGGCGTCCATCTTGACGATGGTGCCGTTGGGTACGGCCTTCAGCGCGGCCTCGCCCACCCGTTTGATGTCGGCCACGCTGCCGGGAGTGGCGGTGCCCTCGTGTCCCGGTGATTGCATGCCCGGCGGGGTCATGCCGGGCGAAGTAGTGCCCATGCCAGGCGTCTCGGTTGCCGCGACGTTCTCCAACTTCTCGGAGCCGCCCCCGCACCCGGTCGCCAGCGCGGCGAGCGCGAGTACGGCGAACATTCTCCGCCCACGATGTTGAGACATCGTTCCCCCCTGTCACGGTTGTCTCACCGTGGGTGATCTACCCCTGGAGAAATGGGTCAATCGCCCCGATAGGCACCGTTCGCCCGAGCTTGGGCAAGGGTGGGTCAGGCGTCGATGTTCTCCCGGTCGACCTCGGCGGCGCTTCCGACGAGGAACTCGCGGCGAGGCGCGACGTCGCTGCCCATGAGCAGGTCGAAGATGCGCTCGGCCTCCTCCATGTCCTCGATCTTGACGCGCCGCAGCATGCGGTGGCGGGGGTCCATCGTGGTCTCGGCGAGCTGGTCGGCGTCCATCTCGCCCAGGCCCTTGTAGCGCTGCACGGGATCCTTCCACCGCTTGCCCCGGCGCTCCAGGTCGCGCAGCGTCCTGTGCAGTTCGGCGTCGGAGTAGGTGTAGAGGTACTTCTGCGCGCCCCGGCCCGGGTTGGTGATCTCGATGCGGTGCAGCGGCGGCACGGCGGCGAAGACGCGGCCCGCCTCCACCATCGGCCGCATGTAGCGGTGGAAGAGCGTGAGCAGCAGGCAGCGGATGTGCGCGCCGTCCACGTCGGCGTCGGCCATGAGGATGACCTTGCCGTAGCGGGCCGCCGCCAGGTCGAAGGTCCGGCCCGAGCCCGCGCCGACCACCTGGATGATCGCGGCGCACTCGGCGTTCTTCAGCATGTCGGCGACCGAGGCCTTCTGCACGTTGAGGATCTTGCCGCGGATCGGCAGCAGGGCCTGGAACTCCGAGTTGCGGGCGAACTTGGCCGTGCCGAGGGCCGAGTCGCCCTCGACGATGAACAGCTCGCTGCGGTCCACGTCGTCGCTGCGGCAGTCGAGCAGCTTGGCCGGCAGCGCCGAGCTCTCCAGGGCGCTCTTGCGCCGCTGGTTGTCGCGGTGCTCCCGGGCCGCGATGCGCGCCTTCGCCGCCGCGACGATCTTCTCCAGCACGGCACGCAACTGCTGCTTCTGGGCGCGCTTGGGGGTGGCGAAGGCGTCCTTCAGCTCCCGGCTCACCACGTGGGCGACGATCCGGGCGGCGGCGGAGGTGCCGAGCACCTCCTTGGTCTGCCCCTCGAACTGCGGCTCGGGCACCCGCACGGTCACCACGGCGGTGAGCCCTTCGAGGATGTCCTCCTTGGTCACCGGGTCGTCGCCGTTCTTCAGCAGGCGGGTCTCCCGGAGCTGCTCGTTCAGGGTGCGCACCAGGGCGCGCTCGAAGCCGGCGACGTGCGTGCCGCCCTTGTGGGTGGCGATCACGTTGACGAACGAGCGCACCGTGGTCTCGTAGCCCTTGCCCCAGCGCACGGCCACGTCCACGGTCAGCTCGCGCTCGACGTCGGTGGAGGTCATGTGGCCCAGGTCGTCCAGGACCGGGACGGTCTCGCGGAAGTGCCCGACGCCCTGGAAGCGCAGCACGTCGCAGACCGCCTCGTCGCGGGCGAGGAACTCGCAGAACTCCGAGATGCCGCCGTCGAAGCGGAACTCCTCCTCCACCGGCTCCTCGCCGCGCGCGTCGCGGACGAGGATGGTGAGGCCGGGCACGAGGAAGGCGGTCTGCCGGGCCCGCACGTGGATCTCGTCGAGGGAGACCTCGGCGTCGGGCAGGAAGATCTGCTTGTCGGCCCACCAGCGCACCCGCGTGCCGGTGGCCTTCCTGCGCAGCGCGCCGCCGTCGCGCAGCCCCGACTTCTTCTTGAACTTGGCCGTGGGCCCGTCGCCGTCGAACAGCCCGGGCACGCCGCGGCGAAAGCTGATCTCGTGCGTACGCCCGTCGCGGTCGACCTGGACGTCCAGCCGGGAGGACAGGGCGTTCACCACCGAGGCGCCCACGCCGTGCAGGCCGCCGGAGGCACCGTAGGAGCCGCCGCCGAACTTGCCGCCCGCGTGCAGCTTGGTGTAAACGAGCTCGACGCCCGCCAGGCCGCTCTTGGGCTCGACGTCCACGGGGATGCCCCGGCCGTCGTCGCGGACCTCGATGGAGCCGTCGGCGTACAACTCCACCTCGATGCGCCTGCAGAAGCCGGCCAGCGCCTCGTCGACCGCGTTGTCCACGATCTCCCAGAGGCAGTGCATGAGACCGCGGCTGTCGGTCGAACCGATGTACATTCCCGGGCGCTTGCGGACGGCCTCAAGGCCCTCCAGGACCGAAAGGTGGCGGGCCGTATAGCCCGTCGGGTCGGCTCCCCGCGCCGGGGCCGTGCTGACTGCGGTCACACCCACTCCCACTCCGCGGCCGGGGCGCCGCGCGTGCGGCCACACCCGTGACCGCATCCGCTGTCGCGCCCGGCATCGAACATGTGTGCGTAGCTTATCGTTGTTGTCGCCTCGCCGCGTACAAGCTTGCCAGTACAACAGCGATACACGTGATGCGGGGAGCAAACCCCGTCACCTTTCGCCACATTCCGCTCTCGGCGTAGCGCCACCATGATTGGGAACGTCCGCGTCGGGTTAGATGTTGTCTCAAGTGACTGACGCCGAGTCCCCCACGGCACGTGGGGGGTGACCCGAAAGGCGATACGTGACTGGAGCTCTTGCCCCCACCAAGCCGCTGACGGCGCTCGACCGGTGTGACCGTTGCGGTGCCCAGGCCTACATCCGTGCGACCCTGCCGGTCGGCGGCGAGCTTTTGTTCTGCGCTCACCACGGGCGTCAGCACGTAGCGACGCTGCGCGACAAGGGTGCGGACATTCAGGATGAATCGGCCAAGTTGAACGAGACGTCATCCTCCGCGAGCGACAAGCGCTAGCGGTTTCGATAGCGCGGCCCGGCCGGGTGCCCGGTCGCCACGAGATCAACGATAACCCCAAGACATTCCCATCGGCTTCGCGTCCGGTTCGCGCGCACGCGTGAGCGGGGCGCGAAGCGTGCTCAGAACGCGTTTCCCACGTCGACGCGATCGAGGGTATCCGGGGCTCCGGCTCCAGGGTTCGTGAGACCACAGACGTTCTCACGGCCCTCCCGCGGGTGCCCTGCGTCGGCGGCGCCGTGAGCGGACCAGGAGCGAGCGGGTCAGGAGCAGGCACGGCCCGATCGGCGATCCCATCCACGACCCCATCGGCGGTTCGGGAATCGTTATCAGGTCGTGACGATATTCAGACGGCCGCAGGCGCGCAGATATTGCTGGCGTGGCTCGCCCAGGTGCGACCAGGGCAGCCTGCTCACCCTGCCGCCGGTGCGTACCAGGTGCCCGCGTGCGGGCCGCCGGAGATCGGCGAGGTAGAACGCCGCGCCGAAGAGGTTGTGCGCCTCGATCGCGCGCGGGTGCGGCACCATCCGGCGGCGCTCCACCCAACTGCCCGCGGCCGAGACGATCTCGCGCAACGCCTCGTCGTCGAACCAGTGCCTGCCTCCGGAACGTTCCGCGTTGCGCTCGAAGTGCGCGAGCGGCACCAGGGCCGGCAGCGGGTCGCCCTCGGGCGCTCGGGAGACGGCCACGCGGGCGAACTCGAACATCTCGCCGGTGGTCCCGCCCCAGCCCGGCGACAGAGTGATCAACCGGGCCACGTTGGCGGGGAACAGGGTGGGGAAGCGCCGGGCGCACTCCGCCCACAGCGCGTCCTTCTCGGCGCGCGGCGCGTCCAGGCCCAGCGCCATCCACATCAGGGACTCCCACGGCACCGGATCGGCCGGCAGCAGCCGCGCCGCCGTCCGCAGCGGTTCCCTGGCCCGTTCCATCGCCTGGTGGAACTCGCGCTGCCGCCCGGCCTGCGCCGAGCGGGCGCGTACGTCGGGCCGCAGCAGCCACGCCTCCTCCACGAGCGTGCGGCCCAGCCACAACCACATGTCCGGGTTGGACTGGTCCGCCGCGAGGAGCGTGGCGATGTCGCGGCTCTGCCCGACCGCGGCGTGGGACAGCGCCTCCACGCGCTGCGCCCGCACCTCGGGATCGAGACGGGTGGCGGCCAGCAAGCCCACGCCCGCGTACAGGTATCTGCGCCGCACCGCGTCGACCGCCTCGTCGAGTGCCGGATCCGCCCACGGCCGCTCGACGATCCGCAGTGTCCTGCGCGCCCGTACCCGATCCACTTCGGTGACACCCATGGACGCACACGGTACGTCAGGGTCAAGACAAGTGACGCTACACGCCTGTTACGCCTGGGTTAAACGGGCCCCACCGTCAACCGGATCCCGCTATGGCCCCGCCTCCCGCGCGCTCGACGCATCCCATTCGGCGGCAGGACCCGTGGCCCCATCCGGCGGCGGCACGGCCCTGAATCCGCCCTGATTCGGCCTGCAAGCGGCCCTGAATCGGCCCTGAATCGGCTCTGAATCAGCCCTGAATCGGCGCCGCCCCGGAGTCGGGTTGTCGAGTCCGGGGCGGGGTCGCGATCCGTTTGGATCCGGGCCGGGATCAGTCCAGGTAGTCGCGCAGAACCTGGGAGCGGGACGGGTGACGCAGCTTGGACATCGTCTTGGACTCGATCTGCCGGATGCGCTCGCGCGTCACGCCGTAGACCTTGCCGATCTCGTCCAGCGTCTTGGGCTGGCCGTCGGTGAGGCCGAACCGCATCGACACCACGCCCGCCTCGCGCTCCGAGAGCGTGTCGAGCACCGAGTGCAGCTGCTCCTGCAGGAGCGTGAAGCTGACCGCGTCGGCCGGGACGATCGCCTCGGAGTCCTCGATGAGGTCGCCGAACTCGCTGTCGCCCTCCTCGCCGAGGGGGGTGCTCAGGGAGATCGGCTCGCGGCCGTACTTCTGCACCTCGACGACCTTCTCCGGGGTCATGTCGAGTTCGCGGGCGAGCTCCTCCGGAGTGGGCTCGCGGCCGAGGTCCTGCAGCATCTGGCGCTGCACCCGCGCCAGCTTGTTGATCACCTCGACCATGTGCACCGGGATGCGGATGGTGCGCGCCTGGTCGGCCATGGCGCGGGTGATCGCCTGCCGGATCCACCAGGTGGCGTACGTGGAGAACTTGTAGCCCTTGGTGTAGTCGAACTTCTCCACCGCGCGGATCAGGCCGAGGTTGCCCTCCTGGATCAGGTCCAGGAAGAGCATGCCGCGGCCGGTGTAGCGCTTGGCCAGCGAGACCACCAGGCGGAGGTTCGCCTCCAGCAGGTGGTTCTTGGCGCGGCGGCCGTCCTCGGCGATCCACTCCAGCTCGGCGCGGACGTCGGCGGGCAGGTCGTTGCCCTCCTGGTTGAGCTGCTCCTCGGCGAACAGGCCGGCCTCGATGCGCTTGGCGAGCTCGACCTCCTGCTCGGCGTTGAGCAGCGGGACCTTGCCGATCTGCTTGAGGTAGTCCTTGACCGGGTCGGCGGTGGCGCCGGCCGCGGCCACCTGGGCCACGGGCGCGTCGTCATCGTCGTCGGACAGGATGAGGACTTCCTCTTCGACCTCGGCCGCCGCCTCGACCTCGGCGGGCTTGGGCTCCTCGGCGTCGTCCTCGACCTCGGCCTCGAGTTCGACGTCGACGTCGTCGGCCACCACGTCCTCGACGTCCGGGTCGAAGTCCTCGAGTTCGAGGTCGGCGTCGAGGTCGAGATCGACCTCGTCCTCGGGCAGGTCCGGCTTGGGCTCGGCCTTGCTCACGGGCGCCGGGGCGGGCTCGGGCCTGGTCTTCTTCGCCGCCGGGGCCTTGGCGGGCGCGGCAGGCTTGTCGGCCGCCTTCCTGGCGGCCGGCTCGGCCTTCTTCGCCGCGGGCTTGGCCGCCGGCTTGGTGGCGGTCTTGGCGGGGGGCTTGGCTGCGGGCTTGGCCCCGGACTTGGCGGCCGTCGGCTTGGCGGCCGATTTCACGCCGGCGGAGTCCGGCCCGCTCACCACGGCGGTGACCGTGTCGGACTGCTCCTTGGCGGCCGCAGCGGCGGTCTTGGACTTCTTGACTGGAGCGGCGGAGCGGCGCTTCGCAGCGCGCGTCTTCTTGGGCGCGGCGGAATCGGCGGCGGTCACCACGACGGTCACACCCTCCTTGCTGAGACTGCGAAGGAACCCAGCGGCGTGCGACAAGGGGATGTCCGCCTCCTCGAAGGCCTTGCGGACATCCTCAGACTCGAGGAAACCCTGCGAGCGCCCACGCTCGATCAGTCGCTGAATGACGGGCTCGTTCAGCTCTGTTGGCTTCGAGCGAGTCGAACTTGCAGGCGACACGAACACCTCTCGAACAACGCATGGCGAGAATGGACCCAGGTGGTGAGGCCGCTCGAACCGCAACGCACCTGCCCAGCATTCTGGCATGACACCCCGCTTCGCACGGCCGCCTCCCGTCGGTTGTCATCCACCCTAGGCCGACGGAGACAGTAGTGCGTACGTAAGCGGGTCACCGATACCCGAAAGCAACCGTTATGACTGTTTCATTCAGTCACTCTTCGTGGCCGGAGGGACATGGATCGCTAGGACCGTTACATCATCATCCTGTTCATACCCCGCCAACATGCGATCCACCAGGAAGTCGAGCAACATATGGGGACTTGCCACAACCTCAGGTGGAGCTTCGGTTACAACTGAGCAAAGTTCCGCAAGGCCCGCGTCCAAGCCGCGTTTCCGGTTCTCCACCAGTCCGTCGGAGTACAGCACGGCGGTGTGTCCCGGCGGCACCGAGAACCGGAACTGGCGACGGCTGGTCGGCCAGCCCAGCGGCGTGCCGGGCTCGGCCTCGTACAGCATCGCCGTCCCCTGCGGCGAGACCAGCAGCGGCGGCGGGTGCCCGGCCAGGGCGAGCGTGCCCTCCCCGGTGCCCGGCTCCACGATCATGTACGCGAGCGTGGTGACCTGATCCTCGGTCTCGGTGGCGTCGAACACCCGGTCGAGGCCGGTGAGCACGGCCGCCGGAGGCGGGTTGGTCAGCGCCAGGGCGCGCATCGCGTTGCGGATGCGGCCCATGCCCGCCGCGGCCTTGACGCCCTTGCCCATGACGTCGCCGACCACGGCCGCCACGCGGCCGTCCTGCAGCACGAACGCGTCGTACCAGTCGCCGCCGACCTGGACGTGGCGGCTGCCGGAGCGGAACCGCTGGGCGAGCTCCAGGCCCTTCACCACGGGCAGGTTGTCGGGCAGCAGGCTGCGCTGGAGCGTCTCGGCGGTGGTGTGCTCGCGCTCGAACAGCGTGGCCCGCTCGACCGCCAGCGCGCACTGACCGGCCAGCGCCTCCAGGAAGACCCCGTCCTCCTGGGAGATCTTCTGCGGGCGGGTGAACGAGAACCGCAGCGCGCCGAGCGCCCGGCCCGCGGCGAGCAGCGGCAGGCCCACCCAGGCGCGCTCGTCGCTGGCGAGCACGGCCTTGATCACGCTCTCGTCGGCGCCGGCGTCGGCGAGTTGCTGGCGCAGGCTCTCGGGCGACTCGGCGAAGACCGGGCGGCGGCTGTTGACCGCCATCGTCATCACGTTGGTGTGGGTGAGCGGGATCTCGTCGCCGGACATGCTGGGAAGATCGGGCACGCCGCCGCTGTTGATCAGCTTGAGGCCGGCCCGCTCGGTGTCGAGCAGCGCGACCGCCGACCGGTCGGCGGCGAGAGCCGTACGGCCCACGTCGATGATCACCTGGACGACCTGCTCGACCGTGAGGGCCTCGGCGAGGATGGCCGTCGCGCCCTGCAGGCGGGCCGTGCGCAGCGCGGCGGCGCCGAGCTGGTCGGTGAGCCTGCCGCGCATCTCCTCGGCCTCACGCTGGGCCGTGACGTCGCTGTTGGCGCCCACCCACTCGACCACCCGGCCGTGCCGGGCGATCGGGACCGCGCGCACCTCGAAGTGGCGGTAGCCGCTCGCCCGGGTGCGCACCCGGTAGCTCCACTCGAACATGGTCCGGCCGCGCAGCGCCTCGCGCCACGCCTCCTCGGTGGCCGCCCGGTCGTCGGGGTGGACCGCGCCGAGCCAGCCGTGGGTGAAGTACTCCTCCAGGCCCTGCCCGGTGATCGCCCGCCACTGCGGGGCGTCCTCCTCGACCGCGCCGCTGGGCTTGGTGATCCAGACCAGTTGCTGCTGGGACTCCACCAGCGAGCGGTAGCGCTCCTCGCTGCGGCGCAGGTCGTCCTCGCGCTCCTGCCGGTCGGTGACGTCGACGCCGAACATGCCCACGCCGAGCAGCCGGCCCTCCTCCCTGACCGGGAAGAACGACAGCGTCCAGTGCCGGGTCTCGCCGCCGCTCAGCCGCGTGCGCACCGGCTTGCCGCCGTCGGTCACCGGCCGGTCCTCCTCGGCCACCCTGCGCACCGAGCCCGTCATCGCCGCCGCCAGGTCCGCCGGGAGGAACTCCTCGGGCAGGCGCCCGATGTGCCGGTCGACCGGCAGCCCGGTGAGGTCGGTGAAGGCCTCGTTGACGCGCTCGAAGCGGCCCTCGAGGTCGAAGAACGCGAAGGCGAACGGGGCCTCCGTCGTGACGCCCCTCAGCAGAGCGGAATCCGAGATGTCCACACCCGACTCCTGGGGAGGGGGAACGGAGGTCTCCGCGCTCATGGTCGGCACCTCCGTCGCGTGCCAGGGTCTCCCACGAGGCACATCTCCATAACTGTGATTCTTGGCAGGGTAGGACCTGCCCTACATCATCGGCGATGGGCATGCGCGGACGGAAGCCCCGGCCGTCATGCGGTCAACGCATCCTGTCAAACCACGCCGCCATACGCCGCAAGATCAGCCTACTTCCTGACGGCCCGCTTGGCCTCCCGCTTGGACTCACGCACCTTCGCCAAACTCTCGGCGTCGACCACGTCGGCCACCGAACGGTGCACTCCCTCCTCGCCGTACGGCCCGGCCGCCTCGCGCCAGCCGGGGGGTCGCACGCCCAGCCTCTTACCGAGCAGCGCCAGGAAGATCTGGGCCTTCTGCCTGCCGAAACCCGGCAGGGCCAGCAGGCGGCCCAGCAGCTCCCGGCCGTCGGCCACGTCCGCCCAGATGGCCTCCGCCTTGCCGCCGTAATGATCGGCGACGTACGCGGCCAGCCGCTGCACGCGCCCCGCCATCGACGCTGGATAGCGGTGCACCGCGGGCTTCTCGGCGAGGAGCGCGGCGAACGACTCCGGATCGTATGCGGCGATCTCGTGCGCGTCCAGCCCGGCGATAGGATCGCGACCGAGGCGGACGGCGATCGTGTGCGGTCCCGTGAACGCCCATTCCATGGGAACCTGCTGGTCGAGGAGCATGCCGATGAGCAGCGCCAAGGGATCGCGGCCGAGCAGGTCGTCGGCCTCCGGCTGCTGGGCGACCTGGATGCGCATGGGACCAGCTTCGCATGTCACCGTGGCGAGGGTTGACACACGCGCGGAAAGTTATGGAATGGGAGCGCCAGTAGCCCACGCGAGGGGACGCGCTTCATGCCCGCACTCGCCATCCGCTTCACCGGCGCCGCCGCCACCCGAGTCCAGAACAACCGGTACGCCGGTCGCGCCGCCGTCGGCGCCCGGTACGCCGCCGTGGAGCACGCCGACCAGGAGACCCCCGTCGCGCCGTGCGCCGGCGTCCGGGAGGAGGCCCGCGGGGCCGGGGAGGCGGCCGGGGAATCGCGCTGGGGCGCCCGTGCCGAGCCCGGGCACCCCCTCGACGCGGCCTGCGCCGCCCGCCTCGCCGCCGAGTTCCGCTCCATCCCCGACGGCGTCGTACGGCGCTGCCTCGCCGACGTCTGCGCCTGCGCCGAGCACCTCGGCGTGGACGTCACCGCGCCCGGCGTGGTGGAGCGGCTCGCCCGCGAGCGCCTGCTGGCGCTGGTCAACTCCACCCCTCCCTCAGGGGCGCCGCCGGCCCGCCGATGAGCCCGCCGATGAGGATGAGGGGGCGCGGGTCCGCCCGGCGTTCGACGGGAGCCTCCGGCCCGGCCTGACGCCGGGCATACCGGGAGACACGCGACGAGACGCGCAACTTTCGCGCATGCCGCGCACCGTCCGGCCGGATTCGGCCGCGAGTCGGGCGGCCGTCGGAGCGGCCATCGGATCCGGCGCCCGGACCGCCGAATCCGTCGGCGTCCCGGGCGCTTCCTTGGTAGCGTCGTGGAGTGCCCGGCATGTCAGGCACAGGACGTCGAGCGCATCGGTGAGGGCCCGGCCGTCTCGCACCGTGCCCGTCCTGTCCCAAAATGCGGGCATACGTCACCCTTCGCGGGTGGAGGAGTCACAACGCTGGTGTTACCGGTCTGCGTTCCGCGCACCCTTTCCGTCAGGAATGCGAGAAGGTGGACGGGTGAGTGAGCGAGCCGACGCACGGCGGTCGACAGGGCGGGAGGTCCGGTGAGCCACCCGCACAGACATCCTGCGCCCGGGGCCCGGTCCCCCGAGGAGGTCTTCGCCGAGATGCTGCTCGCGGCGCGCGAGCTGCTCGCCGTGCGCAGCCCGCTCGACGCCGAGCTGATGGTCTCCGACATGCTCGGCGCGTGGTGGGGCGAGCGCGTACGCGGCGGAGACATCGAGCAGGTGCTCGGCGAGGGCCTGGTCGACTACGCCGCCAAGGAGGGCACCCCGGCCGCGCTGACCCTGCTGATCGCCATCGCCTACCTGGGCACCTCCCGGCAGGCGGCCAAGGCCGAGGGCGCGGCGCTCGCGATGATGGAGTCCGAGGTGGCCCGGCCGCGCTGGGCCGACCGGGTGGGCGCCGTCAAGCCCGTGGCCTGCTACGTCTCCCGGGACGCGTACGGCGACCAGGACACCGTGGTCTGCATCTTCGGCTACCGGGACACCACCCGGCCGTACGACCCGGCCTCCGGGCCGAACGAGGACCGGCACGCCCTGGTCGTCGTGGTCGACTACAACCTGCGCGGCATGGCCCGCGACGCGTGGGTGTCCTCGCACGTGGACAAGCTGCTGGAGCAGGCGCGCGAGGAGGCCGAGGGCAACCCGATGCTGCGCTTCGAGCCGCTGGAGCCCCAGCAGGCCAGGGCTCTGCTGGAGATCGCCATGAAGGCCACCAGGGAGTCCGGGGGCCGGGGCCGGCCACGACCGGTGAGCGACAGCTACAGCGCCTACCACGCCTTCGCCCGCGCCCGGGTGAAGGCGCTGCCGCCGGGGCGCAAGCGGCCCGCCCCGCTGTACAGCGAGGCCCCCTACAGCCGGGAGCGGCGGGCGATGCTGGCGGCGGAGTTCCTCGCCTCCGACGCCGCCGAGCACCTGTCGGACCCGTCGGCGGCCTCCCGCTGCGCCGACCACATCATCGACTACGGCTGCGACCAGGACTTCGGGCGTCCGCTGCGGGTGAGCCCGACCAAGTGCGAGACGTTCCTGCTGGACTGGCTGCCCCGCAAGGTCATGCTCAGCCCGGCCGAGCAGGAGGCGATGCCGCACGTGCTCGCCGCCTGGGTGCGCTTCGCCGCGCCCCGGATGGGCCTGCCGGAACAGGGGGTGCGGGCCACCCTGGACGCGGTCTGGGAGGCGACGGCGAAGTTCACCGAGGCCTACCGCGACCCGACCACCTTCGGCCTCGACCGGGCCCTGGTGCAGCGACTGCTGCCGGACGGCGACCTGTCCGCCCTGGCCCGCCGCGCCTTCGCGTTCCCGTTGCTCGAAGGGGTCCAGGACAACATCATCCTGGACACGCTCAACCCCGCCGACGAGGCCGACCGCCGCATCCTGCTGGAGATCGACCACGCCGACGAGCGCGGCCGTCCCGACCTTCAGGAGCATCTGGCCTGGCACGAGGAGATCGCCGCGCGGCTGTGGGACGGCGACCCGCCGCAGCTGTGGGAGGCCGCCCAGCGACTGCTCGATCTCGGCCACGACCGCCACGACGTACTGCACGTGCTGATCGAGATCGCCGAGCGGATCGGCGATCATCCGGACGAACTCATCGCCGCCCTCGACGACATCGCCGACATTCCGGACTCCCCCTGATCCGCTCGCGCCCGCGCCGCCGCGACCGACGGCCCCCGAACGGCCCACGAACGGCCCCCAGACGACCCACGGGTGGCGCGTGCCCGGCCGCCCCTGGTCGGGCCGCAGGTTCATGAACGGGTTCATAGGCGGGATTCATTAGCGGACTTCGCAATCGGGGTTCATAGGATGGAAAACGCCCGCGCGCGCCCGCGCCGGACGAGGCGGAGCCGAGCCGGAGTGACCTGAAATGATCATGGATCTCAACGCCGACCTCGGGGAGGGGTACGGAATTTGGCGTCTCGGCGACGACGACGCCCTGCTCGATTTGGTCACCAGCGCGAACGTCGCCTGCGGGTTCCACGCGGGCGACCCGATGACGATCATGCGTACCTGCGCGGCGGCGGTGGAACGGGGGGTGCGAATCGGGGCACAGGTGTCCTACCGGGATCTGGCCGGGTTCGGCCGCCGGGAGATGGACGTCGATCCCGACGAACTGCACGCGGAGATCCTCTACCAGCTCGCCGCCGTGGACGGCATCGCGCGGGCGGTGGGCGGCGAGATCTCCTACGTCAAGCCGCACGGCGCGCTCTACAACCGCGTCTGCCGGGACCCCGCGCAGGCACGGGCCGTGATCACCGCGGTGGCCCGCTACCGGCCGGAACTGCCGGTGCTCACCCTGCCGGACTCGGCGATGCACGAGGTCGGCGCCGAGCACGGCGTCGCCACGGTCGCCGAATGCTTCGCCGACCGGGCCTACACGCCGGAGGGCACACTGGTCTCCCGGCGGCAGGCGGGCGCGGTGCTGCACGACCCTGGCGAGGTCGCCGGGCGCGCGGTGCGCATGGCCGTGGCGGGCGAGGTCACCGCCGTGGACGGCTCGTCGGTACGGCTCGACGCCCGGTCCGTCTGCGTCCACGGGGACACCCCCGACGCGGTACGGCTCGCGCGGGCGGTGCGCGACGCCCTGGTCGAGGCCGGCGTCACCCTGCGAGCCTTCACATGAGCGCCCGCATGAGCACCAACATGAGCACCAACATGAGCGCCGCCGACGGCGGGTCGCCGGGCATCCGCAGATCCGGCGAGCACGCCCTGCTGGTGGAGACCGGCGGGCTGCGGCTGTCGCACCGGCTGGACGCGCTGCTGCGCGCCGAGCGACCAGCGGGGGTCGCCGAGATCGTGCCCGGCCCCGAAACCCTGCTCGTCGTCGCCCCCGGGGCCGATCTGGGGAGGCTGTCGGCGCTGCTGTCGAAGCTGCTGGCCGAGTCGGCGGCCGAGGCCCGCGCGCGCCCCGAGGGCACGGGGGGCGACGCCGGGGAGGTGGTCACCATCCCCGTGGTGTACGACGGGGCGGACTTGGAGTCGGTGGCGGAGCTGGCCGGTCTGACGGTCGACGAGGTGATCGCGCGGCACACCGCGAGCGAGCTGGTCGTGGGCTGGCTGGGGTTCGCGCCCGGGTTCGCCTACCTCACCGGCCTGGATCCGGTGCTGCGGGTGCCCCGGCTGGAGACCCCGCGCACGTGCGTGCCCGCCGGGTCGGTGGCGGTCGCGGGCCCGTACTCGGCCGTCTACCCCGCCGCCTCGCCGGGTGGCTGGCGGCTGCTCGGGCGTACCGAGGCGCGGGTCTGGGACGTGGCCGCCGATCCTCCGTCGATGCTGCGCCCGGGGACGCGGGTGCGGTTCGAGGCGGTCTGAGCATGGGCGACATCAGAGGCGTACTCGAGGTGATCCTCCCGGGGCCGTACGCGACGGTGCAGGACCTCGGGCGGCCGGGGTACGCGCATCTCGGGGTGCCGCGCTCGGGGGCCGCGGACGGGCCCTCGCTGCGGCTGGCCAACCGGCTGGTGGGCAACCCGGAGGGGTACGCGGGCATCGAGCTGACCTTCGGCGGGGCACGGCTGCGGGCCTCCTGCGGCGTCTGGATCGCGGTGACGGGCGCGCCGTGCCCGGTCGAGGTGGGCGGCCCGGCCTGGCGGCAGGTCGGAATGGACGGGCCCATCTGGGTGGCGGCGGGGCAGGAGATCCGGATCGGGATGCCGTGGGCCGGGCTGCGGTCCTACCTGGCGGTGCGTGGCGGCATCGCGGTGGAGCCGGTGCTGGGCAGCCGCTCCGGCGACTCCCTGTCGGGCCTCGGCCCGCCGCCGCTCGCGCCGGGCACGGTGCTGCCGATCGGTCACTCGGACACCCTGCCGCCGATCGTCGTGGATCAGGTTCCGCCGAGGCCGATGGCGAACACCCCCGCCGTCCGGGTGCTGCCCGGCCCGCGCGACGACTGGTTCGCCCCCGGGGCCCTGGACGACCTCTGCGCGCGCCCGTACGCGGTCAGCCCTGACAGCAACCGAGTCGGGGTACGGCTGCGCGGCACCGCCCTGAAACGCGCCCGGCAGGGCGAACTCCCCAGCGAGGGCATGGTCGCCGGCGCCATCCAGGTCCCTCCAGACGGCCTCCCGATCGTGTTCCTCGCCGACCACCCGCCCACCGGCGGCTACCCCGTGATCGGCGTCGTCTCCACCGCCGACCTCCCCGCCGTCGCCCAACTCCGCCCAGGCGACCACCTGAGCTTCACACTCGCACCATAAGGCCCCAGCAGACCCCAAAACGCCCCGCGATGTCGTCGTGCTCACCTTGCTCTCGCCGTGCTGAGGCATGAGTCAGGTGGCCCCTGGAGGAACGCGTCCGGCTCCGTTCAGGTGAACGCCCGCGCGTCCAAGTCCCGGCCCGACCGCGGCACGACCCCGCAGCGAACGGCCGTACGCGACCCGAATGCCCGCGCCTCCGCCCGCGACGACACAGCCGTCCCACCTCGCGGCCCGTCACCGGCACGACGGCGACACACCCACCGCACGGCGCGGCCGGACAAGGCACGGCACGACGAGCACGCTCCCCCGCCCGCGACCACACAGCCGACCCACCCCGCGACCCGTCACCGCCACGACGACAACACACCCGCCACGCGGCGCGGCCGGACAAGGCACGGCACAACGGGCCCGCTCCCCCGCCCGCGACCACACAGCCGACCCACCCCGCGACCCGTCACCGCCACGACGACAACACACCCGCCACGCGGCGCGGCCGGACAAGGCG
>NZ_JBFATZ010000001.1:160489-216484 GCF_040678635.1 Thermopolyspora sp. NPDC052614 | reverse complement strand
GCAGGCCACGCTGGGCACGCTCCCCGCCCGGCCGTCGGTCACTCCGACGATCGCCCTGACGGTCACCGCGACGGTCACTCCGTGAAACCGATGTCCTGGTAGCGCAGGTCGTAGAAGCCGCGGGCGCCGATGTTGGCGAGGGTGGTGCGGGCGGCCACGCTTTGTGGGCGCTGGTAGAGCGGCAGCACGTTGACGGCCTGCCAGATCAGTCGGTCGGCGGCGTTGGCGTGGGCGCGGGCGTCGGCGGGGTCGAGGGCGCTCGTCGCCTTGCGCATGGCGGCGTCGATCTCCTCGCTGCCGATGCGGCCGAGGTTGGCGTTCCACTGCTTGTCGCCGCCGGCGGCGTTGGCGTACTGGCCGAAACCGCTGGTCACCGGGAACGGGCTGCCGACATAGGAGAACGGCGCCAGGTCGAATTTGCCGGGGATGATGTAGTCGGTGAAGAACTCGTCGCTCGGCACCGTCTGGATCGTCACCTTGACACCGATCTGCTGGAGCATTCGCTGGGTCAGCTGGCCTTCGGACTTGGCGAGTTGCAGTCCCGCGGGGATCACGAAGCGGAGCTTGAGCTCCTTGCCGTCCTTGACGCGGACGTCGCCCTTCTTGACCCAGCCCGCCTGGTCCAGCAGCCTCTCGGCCTTGGCCGGGTCGTAGCCGCCGAGATCGCCCGCGCCGTCGCGGTAGCCGATCTGGGTGTTCATGAAGAAGTGGTTGTTGAGCACCGTCGTCGGATAGTCCAGGCCCTGCAGGTCGAACTGGGCGAGCGCCTGGCGGTTGATGCCCACCGCGAGGGCCCGGCGCACCCGCGCGTCGGACAGCGCCGGGCTCTCGCCGTTCAGGGTGAGCTGACGGTAGTCGGGGCCGGCCGCCTGGCGCACGACCACGCCCGTGGCGGTCTTCACGCGCTGGTGGTCGGCGACCGCCGGGCCGATGTCGGCCACGTCGAGTTCGCCGGCGACGAAGGCGCTGACCAGCCGGCGGCCATCGAGCCCCCGGTAGACGATCTGGTCGAGCCGGGCCTCATCGCCCCACCAGGCGTTGTCGCGCACGATCGTGACCGACTTGGCGGCGCGGTCGAACCTGGCGAACTTGAACGGCCCGGCCGTCACCGGGATCGCGTTCAGCCAGCCGTTGTTGAAGGCGTCGGGGCTGGTGTTGGTCGAGCTGGGGTACAGCGGGGTGAACAGCGAACGCCAGTCGCCGAACGGCGCGGCGAAGGTGATGACCACCTCATGGTCGTCCTTCCCGCGCTCGATTTTCGCGATGTCGGCGTAGCCGGCGGTCGATGCGGCGCGGTAGTTGGTGTTCCTGCCGTTCATCGCCTGCCACTGGGCCTGGTAGTCGTGCCAGGTGATGGGCCTGCCGTCGGACCACCTGGCCTTGGGGTTGAGGGTCAGCGTGACGACCTGCCGCGGGTTGGTCTCGGTGACCTCGGCGTCGGTCACGTAGTCGGGGTTGTGGGTGACCTCGCCGCGCTGGTCGGACACGAACGGCCGCGGCATCAGCGCGCTGATCACCTTCTCCACCATGGAGAGGTGCCCGTCCACATGGTTCTGGTTCCACTGGGTCGGGAACTCGCTCAGCCCCCACCGCAGGGTGCCGCCCTCCCGGACCTTGTCGCGGGAGGTGGGGTTGATGTCGTAGGCCGTCAGACCGTCCGTCGAGCCGGACTCCGCGGTCTCCTCGCCGCCGCTCCCGGCTCCACAGCCCGTCAGGGCCGTCGCGGCGAGGGTGAGGGCCACCAGGAACGCCCGGGACGCCGGGCGGGCCCCCGAGCGCCGACCGGCCCGGCCCGGTCGGGCGAATATCTGCGCGTGCATAGGACTGTGAGCCTTTCTCGACAGGTGGACAGACTCCAATCCTGCTACACACTGTCATTGACTGACCACCAAGAGTCCGGATCCGGGGGATGTGTCGCTTCGTTCCCGCGTGTCCTTCGGGGGCACGGCCTGATGTGTCGTTACTTGGGGCCGCCTGGTTGACTCCGGGTCACGATGGGGATCATCTCAGTGCGCCGCCTTCGCCGAGGCAGGCGGCCGGGGCGAGGGCGATCGGCTCCATCCACATCCACCATCGCATGACCTTTATCACCCTGTATTACCTTGTATCACCCTGTAACGCCGTATATCACTCGCATAGCCCTGCCGAGATGAACCGCCCGCGGGAAGTGGAGGACGCGCGGTGAACGTGCCGGAACTGCGCTCCTGGGTGAGCGGCCATCGCGCCGAGATGCTCGACGATCTGGCCACCTTCGTCGGCATCGAGACGCCCTCCACCGACCGCGGCCTGCTCGAGGCGGGCCTCGACTGGCTCGACGGCTTCCTCCGTGCGCGCCTCGGCGCCCCTTCGGCCAGCCGTACGGTGGCGGGCGGCGACCACGGCGACGTCCGCCTCAACGACTACGCGGAGCGCGGTCCGGGCGCAGGTCCGGGCGGTGGTTCAGGCGATGGTCCGGGCGATGACCCGGGTACGGCCCGGCCGGTGCTGCTGATGTGCCACTACGACACGGTCTGGCCGGCCGGGACGCTGGCGGGCTGGCCCTTCCGCGTGGACGGGGACCTCGCCACCGGGCCGGGCGTGTTCGACATGAAGGCGGGGCTGGTGCAGGCGGTGTGGGCGCTGCGGGCCCTGGACGCCACCGGGCTCGCCCGGCCCCCGGTACGGCTGCTGCTCAACGGCGACGAGGAGCTGGGCAGCCCGTTCTCCCGGCCGGTGATCGAACGTGAGGCGCGGTCGGCCTCGTGCGCGCTGGTCTTCGAGGCGAGCGCGAACGGCGCGCTGAAGACCGAGCGCAAGGGCGTCGGCGTGTTCGGCCTGGAGTTCACGGGCGTGGAGGCGCACTCCGGCCTCGATCCGGAGAAGGGCGCGAGCGCCGTGGACGAATTGGCCCGAGCGGTCCTCGCCCTGCACCGGCTCACCGACCTGCCCGCCGGGACCAGCGTCAACGTCGGGACCGTGACGGGCGGCACCCGCGCGAACGTGGTCGCCGGCTCGGCGCGGGCGGTGGTGGACATCCGGGTGAGCACCTCGCAGGAGGCCGCCCGCGTCGACGCCGCCCTGGCCGCGCTGCGCCCGCACAACTCCCGTGTGGCCCTGCGCGTCACCGGCGGCTGGAACCGCCCGGTCATGGAGCGCGGCCCGGCGACGGCCCGCCTGTTCGCCCTCGCCCGCGACCTCGCCGCCCAGATGGGCGTCGATCTGCGCGAGTGCTCAGTGGGCGGCGCGAGCGACGGCAACTTCGCCGCCGCCACGGGCACCCCCGTCCTGGACGGGTTCGGCGCGGTCGGCGACGGCGCGCACTCCCGTCGTGAGCACATCAGCGTCGAGGGCATGATCGAGCGCACCGCCCTCGCCGCCGCCCTCATCCACTCCCTGACGGACCCGCCTCCGCTCCCCGGCCCGTCCCGCCGCCCTCCGGCGGTGGGGCACCGAGCCCCGCCACCGCCGCCTTTCCCGCGCCCGTCCCGATGACCCAACCCAATGAGCCGACCCGGTGACCCAACCCGATAAGGCTCAGCGTCCGGCCAGCTCCTCCACGGCCGCCCGTACGTCCTCGCTGGTGATCGTGGTGAGCTCGGCCGGGGTGGCGGTGCCCTCGCCTGCGGCGAGGCGGACGTCGCGGCGGAGGGCGGCGCGTTCGAACAGGGAACGGGCGAAGCGGCCGTTGCCGAGGCCGTCGATGAGGCCCTCGGCGCAGACCCAGGCGAAGACCTCGGCGAGGTCCTGGCGGGCCTGCTCGTCGAAGCGGTCGCCGGAGCGTTCGGCGAGGAGCTCGGCGATGCGGGCGAGTTCGGCCGGGGAGTAGGAGGGGAACGCGATGCGCTGGTTGAAGCGGGAGGCGAGGCCGGGGTTGGTGGCGAGGAAGCGGTCCATCTCGCGCTCGTAGCCGGCCAGGATGATGACCAGGCGGTCGCGGTCGTCCTCAGCGCGCTTGAGCAGCGTCTGGACGGCCTCGGCGCCGAACGCGTCGCCCCCGGTGTACCCGCTGTTGATCAGGCTGTAGGCCTCGTCGATGAACAGCACGCCGCCGAGCGCACGGTCCACCAGCTCGTTGGTCTTGATCGCGGTGGCGCCGAGGTGCTGCCCGACCAGGTCGGCGCGCTGGGCCTCGACCACGTCGGGCCGGGCCAGCAGGCCGAGCGCGGCGAAGATGCGGCCGACGATGCGGGCGACGGTGGTCTTGCCGGTGCCCGGCGGGCCGGCGAACACGAAATGCCGCATCTGGGTCTGCACGGGCAGGCCCTGCTCCTCGCGCATGCGGGCCACGCGGAGCTGGGCGGTGATCGCGCGCACCTGCCGTTTGACCGGCTCCAGGCCCGCCATGCGGTCCAGGTCGGCGAGCGCCTCCTCCAGCGAGGGGGTCTCCTGGTAGCCGCGGAACCGCGCGGTGATCTCCTCGAATGCCTTGGCGACGTCGGCGGCCGTGGTCGTCACCAGGTCCTCGCGGGTGGGGGTGCCGCCCGCGCTGACCACCCGCACGTCGCGGGCCTGGGCCGCGGCCTCGACCAGGGAGCGGACGAAGCGGGCGTTGCCGAGCTCGTCCACGATGCCGCGCCGGTGCACGTCCTCGTAGCGGGCCAGCAGCAGCGGGCGGGCGTCGGGGGCCAGCGTGTCGCCGCGCCTGGCCTGCACGACCTCGGTGATGCTCAGCAGTTCCTCGGGCGAGTACGTGGGGAAGCGCACCCGGGTGGAGAAGCGGGACGACAGGCCGGGGTTGGAGGCGAGGAAGGACGACATCTCCTTCTCGTAGCCGGCCAGGATGATGATCAGCCGCTCACGGTCGTCCTCGGCGCGCTTGAGCAGCGTCTGCACCGCCTCCGCGCCGAACCGGTCGGGCTGCCCGTCCCCGGAGTTGATCAGCGCGTACGCCTCGTCGATGAACAGCACGCCGCCGAGCGCCCGGTTGATCAGCTCGTTGGTCTTGATCGCGGTGGCGCCGAGGAACTCGCCGACCAGGTCGGCGCGCTGGGCCTCGACCACGTACGGGGTCTCCAGCAGCCCGAACGCGTAGAAGATCTTGGCGAGGGTGCGCGCCACCGACGTCTTGCCGGTGCCGGGCGGGCCGACGAAGACGAAGTGCCGCATCGGCGGCTCGGTGGTGTAGCCGGCCTCGGCGCGCAGCCGGGACGCCTCGATCGAGGCGGCGATCGAGCGGACCTGCTCCTTGACCGGCGCCAGGCCGATCATGCCCTCCAACTCGGCGAGTGCCTCCTCGACGGAGATCGGCGGCGGCGCGGCGGGCTCGTGCGGGCCGCTGGGGCCCGGGGGGCGCTGCGGGGCCTGGTCCCGGCCGCGCGCCCGGATCGGCTGGTGCTGCTGGGCCGCCATCACCGCGCGCACCTCGCGCGCCTTGGTGAACCTGTACGCTAAGGCGATGGCGGCCATGCCGTACGAGCCCCACAGGGCCACCACGGCGGGCAGCAGCTCGAACCCCGCGGCGGCCGTGAGGATCGCGCCGGGGAGCAGGGCGAGCAGCGTGGTCGCCCACGGCGGCACCCAGCGGATCAGATGGGCCAGCCCGCCCGCCGCCGCGCCGAGGAACAGCAACGTCAGCAGCGTCGGGGGCTGGTTCAGCGGCCCCACCAGCGCGAGCACCAGCAGCATCCAGCCGAACACCACCAGCACGGTCGCCGCGCCGCGCGGGAACCGCATCGCCAGCGCGGCGAACGACAGCAGCAGCACGGTGTACAGGAGGGTGCTGAGCAACGACCAGCCGAGGACGATGCCCAGGCCGAGCGCCACGACCAGCACCCCCACGTGGATCGCCCGCCTGGCGAAAGGCGAAATCCTAAAATAATGGAACCGAACCTGCTCGAACAGGTTCCGTGCCATGGCTCGCCCCGCCGGCCGGGTCCTGTCGGAGTCCCGCATCACGCCTCCCCGGTCGTTCCCCGGTTATACCGCAACCGCCCGGTTCCTAGGCGTCCCGCGCCGAACGTGTTGGGGATATCGGCGGGCGCGAGGGGAACGCGATACCGGCCGGATGCCGGTCATACGCGAGGTCGTATCGGAAACGGCCCTGGTAAACGCGCATGAATGGCGGGGGACGTCGTCTCCTCGCGGCGGGGATATCGGCGACGACATATGCCGGTCACCGTGTGCCGACGATGGGCGGCGATAGGCGCGGATGAGGGCGGAACGACGCGACGGCGTAGGCGGAGGGCCCGGCGAATGCGCGACGGACGCGCCCGCACCGGATCGCCGGGGATTCACCCGAGCTCGCCGAGGTCCACCGGGGGTTCGCCGGGGTTCGCCCGGTCCACTAGGGTTCGCCGAGTCCGCTGAGGTGCGCCGGGTTCGTCAGGGCTCACCGGGGTGCGCAAAGGGTCGCCGGGGTCAGCGGCGGGTGGCGGCGCGGGCCTGGTGGCGGCCGGGGTACTCGCCGACGATCACCTGTTTTGGGGTGACGCGGAGGACGTCGTCGTCGAAGTCGCCGAGGGCGACGCCGCGTACCTCGGCCCAGAAGCGGCGGTTCACCGGGTCGGCGACGAAGACGGCGACCCTCGGATCGCGGTCGGCGGCCTCCCAGGCCTCGTCGGCGACGATCAGGCTCAGTTCGCCGGAGGCGGCCACCGAGGTGATCGCGCCGACGGCGAGGGCGCGCGGGCCGCCCTCGTCGGCGTACGCCAGGACCACCCCCCGGGAGAAGGTGAACGCGCGCCGTACCCGCTCGTCCAGTTCGGGTGAGGGCCCGGCGTCCTCGGGGACGTGCCGGCCGCCCGGCTCGTAGAGGGTCAGCGACGCCCGGGTGGCGCCCGGGGCGCCGCGCCACCAGGCCGCGGCGACGCGCGCGGTGAAGGCCAGCGCGGCGACCGCCAGCGCTCCGGCCGCCGGCCAGGACGCCGCCCGCGCCACATCGGCGGCGAGACCGGAGGCGTCCGGGCCGGGCGCGCCGAACAGGGCCACGACGCCCGCGAGGGCCGAGAAGGCGGCGGCGAGGAGGATCGCGGCCAGGGCGATCATCAGGGCGCGGTCGGCCGCGGCGACCGCCCGGCCGTACGGGCCGCAGCGGGCGCGGACGTAGGCGAGGGCGGCGAGGACGAGGAGGGCGGCGAGTCCGGCGCGGGGGTCGCCGGTCACGGCCGTGGCCGCCACGGGCAGGAGCGCGAGGGACCACAGGCGGCCGGTGACGGCCCAGAGGGTGACGCCGGCGCCGCGGCGGGCGGCCCGTACCCCGGACGCGGCGGCGAACTCGGACAGCGCGGCCACCGGGCGGCCGCGCCACGTCTCCACCAGGACGCGCAGGACGGCCATGGCGACGCCGTTGAACAGCGCCAGGCCGAGCAGCGCCGCCCACAGCACGCCGTCGAACTCGCCGCCGACGGCGATCGCGGCCGGGTAGGCGAGGACGAGCATGACGGTGACCGACACCGACATGCTCAGCCACAGGTCCCGTCCCAGCATCGCGGGCAGGTACGGCCACGCGGTCACGCGCCGGGCCTGGCGGACGGTCAGCGCCACCACCGGCAGCAGCAGCGCCGCGCCCGCCAGCCGGGCCTCCTGGCGCAGGCCGGTCGCGACGGCCAGCAGCGTGACGCCGCCGACCGCGATCGCCAGCAGCAGCCGGACCTGCCGCGACCAGGACGCCAGGGCCTGGCGGGTCCGGCCGGTCTCGCGGGGGTCGATCGGCCAGGCCGGATCGTGGTGGTTGCGCGGCCGCTCCCAGCGCAGCAGGGTGAGGCCGAGGTTGACGTGGGCGGCGGCGTGGCCGGGGTCGCGGCGCAGCGCCGTACGGTAGGCCCGTGCCGCCTGCTCGTGGTCGCCCCTGAGCAGGCTCAGGTCTCCGATGAGCACGTGCGGACCCGGCCGCTCGGGGGCGAAGCGGGCCGCGTGCCCGGCCTGGATCCACGCGTCCCGCCAGCCCTGGGGGGTACGGCGCAGCGAGGCGGCGAGCCGCAGTCGCGCGGCCCAGGAGCCGGGTGCGAGCCGGACGGCGTCCTGGGCCGCGGCGACCGCCTCGGAATCGCGGCCGAGGCGTTCGAGGGCGAGGCTGGCCAGGCGGTGGCTCCAGTCGCCGCCGGGATCGAGGCCCATCGCCTGGCGGGCGGCGTCGAGGGCCGCCTCGGGCTGGTCCCGCGCGAGGCGTGCGGCGGCCACCGCGCACCAGGCCCGCGGATCGGTGCGGTCGCGCGGGGGCGGTACGAAAGAGTGTTCTCCCGGCGGATCCGACCCCTCGTCATCGCTCCCCACGACCGCCATGCTCGGTTAGAGATCACCTTTTGCCTAGGCGGGGGTACACACCTCTATCTCTCTAGGGACCTTTCCCGATGCGAATTCCGAGGTCAGTGCGTGGATTGTCGCCTTTGCGGCTTCCCGGCAGGGCCGCCGTGCCGAGGGCCCGCGCCGCCGCGCGTCTCCGCGCGACCCGTTGGGCCGCCCGTGGCCGCCCGCGTACGGATACGGACGAATAACCAGGGACAACATAAAACCATCCACGCTCGCCGCCTTCGGCCCAGCACAATGGCCTTCATCACCGGGCCTCATCCCCTGCGTGGACGGCCCGGTGCCAGGTGACCGGAATCGACGGCCGCCGCGCGACGGGCGCACGGTGAGCGGCCCGCCGGTGACGGCCGGGTGACGATGACGCGGGCACGCCCGCTTACAGGTATTCGCGGCCCTGCCCGGGGCAGATGACTGGGCAATCCAGGCCGACGGAATCAGAATGGGGAAACGTGCGACGAATACTCACCGATGTCGCCACCCTCGGGGCGCGAATCGGGGTCGGCGGGATCTTCTTCGCCAACGGCTGGGACAAGCTGGAGGCGGGGCTCAACGCCACCACCGAGCAGTTCGCCCAGCAGGGAGCGCCGCTGCCCAACGTGTGGGCCGCCCTGTCGATGCTGATCGAACTGCTCGGAGGGGCGATGCTGATCGCCGGCTTCGCCGTGCCGGTCTGCGGGATCCTGCTGTTCGTCGAGGCGCTGGCGGTCTTCGTCGTGGCGAGCGGCGAGCAGGGGCGGCCGCTCACAGGCGGTGACACCAATCTGATCGTCGCGCTGGGCGCGGCGACGATCCTGCTCGCCGTCGTCGGGGCGGGCCGCGTGTCGGTCGACCACATGGTGGTCATCAAGCGCAGGGAGACCTACGACGCCCCCGAACTGGACCCCGACGCGGAGGCGGACGCGATGCTCGCCGCCCTTCGCGAGCCGCGCCGGTCGCAGGGCGCACCGGGAGCCCACTCGCCCGGGTCCGCCGCCGCGTCCGGTACCGACCCGGCGACCGCTCCCGGCAGCGCCTCGGGGTCTGCTGCGGGGCTCAAGGCCACGGCGCGGCGGCGTGATGCCGAGGAGAAGAGCGCCCCCGCCGAGCCCGCCGCAGCATCCGCCCCCGCCGACGGCGGTGGCGGCGCGGCCTCCTCCGCCGCCGCCGAGAGCGCGCCGAAGGCCCGCAAGCCCCGGCAACGCCGTACCGACACCGGCTCCGACACCACCACCGCGAGCCCGAGCGAGGCCCCCGCAGCAACGGAGAAAGGCGACAAACTGGTGGCCGGGCGGCGGGAAGGCACCACCGGCTGAGGCCGCGTGGCCTGTCCCCTTCCGCCTCGGACGGTCAGGCGTGTTGGAGGACGAGACCGCGGGCGCGCTCGGCGGCGGCCGCGTGGGCCTGCTCGATGGAGCGGCGCCGGTGGTCGCGGAAGTCGGCCAGGGCCGGGACCGTCTCGGCGAGGGTCATCTCGACGATGATGACGTGCAGGTCGAGGCCGAGGCAGTCGGCGAGGACGGTGCGCAGGTACGGCTCGGCGAAGTCCCAGCCCTCGCGCGGGGTGCCGGGCGCGTAGGAGCCGCCGCGCACGGCGATCAGGGTGGCCGGGCGGCCGTGCAGAGGGCTTTCCTCGGGGGTGCCGCCCTGCGTGCGGCCGGGGATGAGGATCTGGTCGATCCACGCCTTGAAGGCGGACGGGATCGAGTAGTTGTACATCGGGACCGCGAACAGGTAGGCGTCGGCCGACAGCAGTTCGCCGATCAGTTCCTCCTGCAGGAACGCGGCCACGGCCTGCTCCGCGCTGTGCTCCGCGGGATCGACGCCACGCGCGCTGACGCCGTCTCGGGTCAGGTGCGGAACGGGGCGCGCGGCGAGATCCCGGTGGACGACCTCGCCCGTCCACGCCTCGCGGAAGGAGGCGGCGACGGCACGGGAGACCGACTCCTCGGGGCGGACGGACGCGTCGATGTGCAGCAGGCGAGGCATGAGAGTCCTCCATGGTACGAATTGCTCAAGACGAACAAATCGTCTGCTAGCAAGACTGTCTGCTATCGAAGTCGTTTGTCAACCCGATCATCCGTACGACGGGGTACGATTAGGGGGTGAGCAATGCAACGGCTAATGGGCTGCCACCGGGGCTGGAGTCCGACTTCGGCTGGCTGCTCGGCCAGCTGTTCCATGCGCACGTCTCGGCGGTGAAGGACATCGTCGCCGACGTCCCGGGGGGTCACCGCGGCTACCTGGCGCTTTCCGCCGCCGCGCACCAGACCGCGCGCAACCAGATCGAGATGTCACGTCAGCTCGGGTGCGACCGGACCGTGATGGTCTACCTCATCGACGACCTGGTGAAACAGGGCCTCGTCGAACGCCGTCCCGACCCGCTCGACCGGCGCAACCGGCTCATCGTCGCCACCGACAAGGGGCTCGAACGGCTCGCCGAGGTGAACCAGGCGATCGCGGGCATGGAGCGGCGCCTGCTCAGCGCCTTGGAGCCGGCCGAGCAGGAGGCGCTGCGCGACATGATGAAGCGCGTCGTGGCCCACTGCCTGGGCCACGACGCCGGGTCCGGCGCGGAGGCGTGCGTCACCGTCGCCTCGGCGCTCGACGAGGCGCCGACGTGCTGACGGCCTTCGGGCCGTTCCGGGCGGAGGACCGCACGCGAAACGGCCGCGTCCGTGCGGACGGGCGGCCCGCTCCCGCCGTGAACCGGATTGGACCGGACCGGCGACGGCGGGGCGGACGCCGGGGAGCCGCTACAGCCCGTTCGCCGCGATCAGGTCGCGGTACCAGTGGGCGCTGTCCTTGAGGATGCGGCGCTGGGTGTCGTAGTCGACGCGGACCAGGCCGAAGCGCTTGTGGTAGCCGTGGGCCCACTCGAAGTTGTCCAACAGGGACCAGACGAAGTAGCCGCGCAGGTCCGCACCCTGGCCGATCGCGGCGTGCGCGGCGCGGACGTGGCCGTCGAGGAAGGCGACGCGGTCGGCGTCGCGCACCCGGCCGTCCTCGTCCACCTTGTCGTCGTAGGCCGCGCCGTTCTCGGTGATCATCAGCGGGGTGCCGGGGTATTCGCGCGAGAGCCGTACCAGGAGGGACTCCAGGCATTCGGGGTGCACGCCCCAGCCCATCTCGGTCACCGGGCCCTCGGGCGGCACGATCGCGATGCCCTCGGTGCCGGGGTGCTCGGCGTCGCCGGGCGCGCCGGGCTCGGCCCGGACGTGTTTGGGCGAGTAGTAGTTCACGCCCAGCACGTCGATCGGCTGGTTGATCGTCGGGAGGTCGTCGAGGTTCACGTCGGTGAAGCGGCGCAGGTGGGCGAGCACGTCGTCGGGGTACGCGCCGCGCAGCAGCGGATCCAGGAAGATCCGGTTGGCGAGGCCGTCCATGAGGCGGGCGGGCTCCGGGTCGCCGAGCATCGGCGCGAGGTTGAGCGTGATCGAGATCGACCCGGCCCCGGCGGCGCGCAGCGCGGAGACGGCCAGGCCGTGGGCGAGCATGAGGTGGTGGGCGGCGGTGAAGGCGGCGGCGTGGTCGCGTACGCCGGGCGCGTGCCGTCCCGAACCGTAGCCGACGAACGCCGACACCCACGGCTCGTTCAGCGTGGTCCAGGTGGCGATCCGGTCGCCCAGCCGGGCGTGCGCCCCGGCGGCGTACTCGGCGAACCGGTACGCGGTGTCCCGGTTGGTCCAGCCGCCCGCGTCCTGCAGCGATTGCGGCAGGTCCCAGTGGTAGAGGGTGGCCACGGGGGCGATGCCGGCCTCGAGCAGGGCGTCCACCAACCGGTCGTAGAAGTCGAAGCCGGGGGTGCCGAAGCGCGGCCAGGCGATGGAGAACCGGTAGGCCTTGAGCCCCAGGTCGGCCATGATCTGCACGTCCTCGGCGTACCGGTGGTAGTGGTCGCAGGCCACGTCGCCGGTGTGCCCGTCACGCACCTTTCCTGGAGTGTGGGAGAAGGTGTCCCAGATGGACGGCACCCGGCCGTCCTCGCTGGCGGCGCCCTCGATCTGGTACGACGCGGTGGCGGCCCCCCACAGGAAGCCTTCGGGGAAAGTGATCACTCAGCGCTCCTCGCGACGGTGTTCATGGGGTCGTGGGATGGGGAGGGCGGGTTCGGGCGGGCCACGGGAGGGGGTTCCCGCGCACCGGCGTGTGGCGCCGCGGATCACCGAATCGGCGGCAGTCGTCACGCCGCCGCCCGCGCGGTGCGGCCCGTACGGCGAGCCGATGCCCACACGGCCGACGCCATAGGCGCGGAGTTCGTCCGTTGTCCGCCGGGAAAATGGGAGCGCTCCCAAAGGGACGCGGAGGAATCACCCACGAGCGGACCGTCCTTCGTGCCGAACGCGCAGACCGGGAAAAGCGAACGCGAGGGATACGGGGGTACAGGGCACGGTGGACCGGTCCGGCGGGTGACCTGACCTCACCCGTCGGACCGGCACTATCAACAATGTCGGTAACACCCCGGAAATGGCAAGCCAACGATGCATGCTCGTGGCCCCGGGTGTGCCGAAGCCCCGGCTCAGACGCGGGTCTCGACCCGGTCGACGATCGCGGTGGCGCCCTCCTCGCGGGCGCAGTGGGCGCAGCAGTACCAGTGGCCGTCGGCCTCGACGCCGTGGCCGACGATGCGGCAGCCGCAGTGCTCGCAGTTCGGGGCCATCCGGTGCATCGCGCATTCGAAGCTGTCAAAGACGTGCACCTGGCCTTGGGCGTGCACCTCGAAGCTCATGTCGTAGTCGTTGCCGCAGACTTCGCAGCGTGCCATCCGTTCCCCCGGTTCATCGAGTCGGTCGCGGACACCGGGCCGGTGTCCCCCAGGCGGCACGTACCCAGGGGACGGGCATGCACACCGCGGCGTGCGGGCACCGGGGTCGGATCATCGCCGATCGCGGCCCGGTGCCCGGGTTGTGACGGGGTTCGCCGCTCGGGGCTCAGCGAGCGTCCGGCTCGGCGAGGAGGACGACCGTCACGCCGCCCGGCGGCACGTTCGCCTCGCCTCGGCAGGGCGTGCCGGTGAGGACGTCGACGCCGGTGACGCCGGGCACGGTGACCGGGGCGTCGGCGTGGTTGATCAGGAAGAGGTGGTCGCCGCGCCGTACCCGCTCCAGGGTGTCGGGGAGATCGCGGGGACGGGCGACGCCCGCGGCGTCGAGGGCGGCGGTGAGGGGGGCGCGCAGGTCGCCGGGGGCGGTGGCGAGGTACCAGGCGACGCCGGAGCCGAGGTCGTGGCGGGTGAGGGCCGGGTGGCCGGCGTCGGGGCCGTCCGCGAAGCGGCCGATCGCGCGGGCGCCCGCGAGCCGTACGCGCTCGGACCAGACCCGGCCGCGGTCGCCGTCGGCGAAGGAGCCGCCCGTGGGGAAGTCGCCGGTGAGGGACCCGACGGTGAGGGACCCGCCCGTGAGAGACACGGTCTCGTCCTTGCGCAGGGGGTGGAACTCCTCGATGGTGAGGCCGAGGACCTCGCGCAGCGCCCCCGGGTACGGCCCGGCGTGCACGCTGTCGTTCTGGTCCACGATGCCGGAGAAGTACGAGACGAACAGGTGGCCGCCGGACTCGACGTACCGGTGCAGGTTCTTGGCCCCCGCCTCGGTGAGCAGGTACAGCATCGGCGCCACCACCAGCCGATATCCCGAAATATCGGAAGTGGGGTGGACGAAATCGACGGTGACGTGCTCGCGCCACAACGCCTCGTAAAAGGCGTCCATGCGCTCCCGGAACACCAGGTCCACCGACGGACGCCACTCCAAATCGAGCGCCCAGGCCGACTCCCAGTCCCACACCAGCGCCACCTGCGCCTCGACCGCGCTCCCCCGCACCCCGGCGAGCCGGGCCAGGTCGGCCCCGAGGGCGACCACGTCGCGCCAGCTCTGCGCGTCGGTGCCGCCGTGCGGGACCATCGCCGAGTGGAACTTCTCCGCGCCGAAGCGGGAGGCGCGCCACTGGAAGAACAGCACCGAGTCCGAGCCGCGGGCGACGTGCGCGAGGCTGTTGCGGCGCATCTCGCCGGGGCGTTTGGCGATGTTGCGCGGCTGCCAGTTGACCGCGCCGACCGAGTGCTCCATCAGCATCCAGGGGCGTCCGCCGCCGAGCGAGCGGCTCAAATCGGCGGACATGGCCAGGTCGATGTGGTTGTCGGGGCGCTCGGCCTCCAGGTAGTGATCGTTGGCGATCACGTCCACCTCGGCCGCCCACGTCCAGTAGTCCATGGACGCGCAGTTGGTGACCATGAAGTTGGTGGTGATCGGCAGCTCCGGCGTGGCCGCGCGCAGCGCGTCGCGCTGCAGGCGGAAGCAGGCCAGGTGCTCGTCGGAGGTGAAGCGGGCGAAGTCGAGGCGCTGGGCCGGGTTGACGGTGGTGTGGCTGGCGCGGGGGGCGTCGATCTCCGCCCAGTCTCCGTAGCGCTGGCCCCAGAACGTGGTGCCCCACGCCTCGTTCAACGCCGACAGATCCCGATATTTCCGGATCAGCCACTCGCGGAAGGCGGCCACGCTGTTGTCGCAGTAGCACTCGCCGAGCGGCGCGCCGTACTCGTTGTGCACGTGCCACATCACCACCGCGGGATGGTCGCGGTAGTGCTCGCCGAGCGCGCGGGCGAGCGCGACGGTGGCGTCCCGGTACTCCGGCGAGCTGGGGCACGCGGTCTGCCGCGACCCGGTGCCGACGCGCATGCCGGTGCGGGTGACCGGCACCGAGGAGGGGTGGCGGCGGGCGAACCACGCGGGCGGGGTCGCCGTCGGCGTGCCCATGTCCACCGCGATGCCGGCCGCGTGCAGCCGGTCGACGATCTCGTCCAGCCAGCCGAAGTCGTACGCGCCCGGCGTGGGCTCCATCAGCACCCAGGAGAAGATCCCGACGCTGACCAGGTTGACCCCGGCCTCGCGCATCAGGCGCACGTCCTCCTCGTGCACCTCGCGCGGCCACTGCTCGGGGTTGTAGTCGCCGCCGTACGCGAGGCCTCCGGGAAGCGCGGGAAAGCGCGGACGCATGCATGCCCCCTGTCGATGGTCTGTGAACGTGCACAGTAATCGACGGACCGATGCCTGAAAAGATTGCACGGCCAGAAGCAGGAAGTTAACGACAGTGCAACAAACACTTGACGCCCATCTCCGGCCGCCCCACTCTGTGAACGTTCACAGACATTACCCTCTCCCCGTTCGGACTCCCACCCGTGGAGGCAAGAATGCGCACCAGGCGCTTCTCCGCCGTGGCGGCGGCGTTGCTCACCGCCGTCCTCGCCGCAGGCTGCGGCGGATCGGGCTCCGAGGCCCCCCAACAGGCCCCCCAATCCGCCGCAAGCTCGGCCCCGGCCGCGAGCGGGCCGGTCAAGCTGACGTACTGGACCTGGGTCCCCAACATGGACAAGATCGTCGCGGTGTGGAACAAGGCCCACCCCGACATCCAGGTCACCGTCAGCAAACAGGCGGGCGGGGACGACGCCTCCGCCAAGTTCCTCACCGCGGCCAAGGCCGGGAACCCGCCCGACCTCGTTCAGGCCGAGTACCAGCACCTGCCGTCCTTCGTCGCGGCCGACGCGGTCGCCGACCTGTCGCAGTACGCGGGACAGGCGAAGGCGGAGTTCAGCGAGGGCCTGTGGAATCTGGTCACCCTCGGCACCGACGCCGTGTACGGCATCCCGCAGGACAGCGGCCCGATGATGCTCTACTACCGGGCCGACCTGTTCGACAAGTACGGCATCGCGGTGCCCAAGACCTGGGACGAATACGCCCAGGCGGCGCGGACCGTACGCAAGAAGGACCCCAAGGTCTACCTCGGCACGTTCTCCAGCAAGGACCCCGGATCGTTCGCCGGGCTCGCCCAGCAGGCGGGCGCGCAGTGGTGGTCGATCAGCGGGGAGTCGTGGAAGGTCGCCATCAACGACCCCGCCACCGTCAAGGTCGCCGACTACTGGGGCGGGCTGGTCAAGGAGGGCGTCATCGACGACATGCCCTACTTCACCCCCGAATGGAACAAGGCCCTCAACGACGGCACGCTGCTGACCTGGCCGTCGGCCGTCTGGGGCCCCGGCGTACTTGAGGCGAACGCGCCCAAGGGCAAGGGCAAGTGGGCGATCGCCCCGCTGCCGCAGTGGAGCGCGGGGGAGAACGTCAGCGGCTTCTGGGGCGGCTCGTCCACCGCCGTCGCCGCCGCCTCCACACACCAGGCGCAGGCCGCGCAGTTCGCCACCTGGCTCAACACCGACCCCGAGGCGCTGGCGCTGCTGGTCAAGGAGGGCGCCATCTACCCGGCGTCCACCAAGGGCCAGGGCGTGCTCACCGAGGCGCCGGCCTACTTCTCCGGCCAGCAGGACTTCTGGCAGCAGGCCAACCGGATCGCCGCCACCGCCCGCGGCTTCACCTTCGGGCCGAACGTCCTGGTGACCTACGACGCGTTCAAGAACGCCTTCGACAAGGCCCTGCAGAACAAGTCCACCTTCGCCGACGCGGTCAAGGCCATGCAGGACGCGACGGTCGCCGACATGCAGAAGTCCGGCTTCCAACTGGCCCAGTGACGCCGCCGTGACGACGAAGAAGGGCGCCCGCGCCGCCCGCGCGGGCGCCGCCCCCTACCTGTTCCTCGCCCCGGCGATGGTGCTGTTCGCGCTGTTTCTGGCGCTGCCCATCGGCTACACGGTCTACCTCAGCCTGCGCCGCACCCGGGTCAGCGGCCTCGGCCTCGGCCGGGGCTCCCGGCGCGAGGTCTTCGCCGGGCTCGACAACTACGCCGCGGCGGTCGGCGACGCCGAGCTGTGGGCGGGCTGGCTGCGCGTGCTCGGCTACGGCGCGATGGTGCTGGCGGTGATGCTGGGCCTCGCCCTGCTGTTCGCGCTCATGCTCGACACCGCCCACGTGCGGCTCGCGCGCTTCTCCCGCATCGCCATCTTCCTGCCGTACGCGGTCCCCGGCGTGGCCGCCACCCTGCTGTGGGGCTTCCTCTACCTGCCGAGCCTGAGCCCGTTCCAGGGGGTGCTGTCGGCGTTCGGCGGCGAGGCGAACCTGCTCGGCGCGGGGACCGTCGTCTACTCGATGGCGAACGTGGCCGTGTGGGGTGGCGTCGGCTTCAACATGCTCGTGCTCTACACGACCCTGCGGGCCGTGCCGCGCGAGTACTACGAGGCGGCCCGCATCGACGGCGCGAGCGAGCTGCAGATCGCGCTCTGGGTGAAGATCCCGATCCTCACCCCGGCGATCATCCTGACCACGGTGTTCTCGATCATCGCGACGATCCAGGTGTTCACCGAGCCGACCGCGTTGCGCCCGCTGACCAACACGATCAGCTCGACGTGGAGCCCGCTGATGAAGGTGTACCGGGACGCGTTCGTCGTCGGCGACATCTACGCGGCGGCGGCGACCTCGATCGTGATCGCGGCGATCGCCCTGGTGGTGTCGTTCGGATTCCTGCGGGTCGTGAAGAACCGCGCGTTCGGGGAGGGCTAGATGTCCACCGGTGTGCTTCCGGCCCGGACGGCCGGTCCCGCCGCCCGGCACGTGCGGCGGGGCCCCGGCGTCGCGTTGCGCGGGGCCGTACCGACCGGGATCCTGCTGCTCGGGGCGCTCTACTGCCTGTTCCCGGTGAGCTGGGTGCTGATCGCGGCCACCAAGACGCCGGGCGAGCTGTTCTCCACCGCCACCCTGCGGCTCGGAACAGGGTTGTGGTCGAACATCGCCGACCTGTTCGCCTACCGCGAGGGCGTGTTCCTGCTGTGGCTGCTCAACACGTTCCTGTACGCCGGGGCCGGGGCGGCGCTGTCGGCCGCGGTGTCGGCGATGGCCGGGTACGCGCTGGCCAAGTACCGCTTCCGCGGCCGGAACCTCGCCTTCAACCTGCTGATCGGCGGCATCCTGGTGCCGGCCGTGGTGCTGGCCGTCCCGCAGTACCTGCTGATGTCGCGGGCGGGCCTGGCCGACACGTACTGGTCGGTGCTGCTGCCGCAGATCCTCAGCCCGTACGGCATCTACCTGGCCCGCATCTACACCGGCGCGGCCGTGCCGGACTCGCTGCTGGAGGCGGCGCGCATCGACGGCGCCGGGCACTGGATGATCTTCTCCCGGGTGGCGCTGCCGCTCATGGTGCCGGGCCTGGTGACGATCTTCCTGTTCCAGTTCGTAGCGATCTGGAACAACTTCCTGCTACCGTTCATCATGCTCGGCGACGACCGCGCGTTCCCGCTCACCGTCGGCCTGTACACGCTGCTGGCGGCGGGCGCGAACCAGCCGTCGCTGTTCAACCTGATCCTCACCGGGGCGATGCTGTCGATCATCCCGCTGGTCGCGTTGTTCCTCACCATGCAGCGGTACTGGCGCACCGACCTGTCCAGCGGCGCGGTCAAGACCTGACCGTGTCAAGCCAGCGCCCGCGTCAAGCCAGCGCCCCGGTCAACCTAGGGCCCGTGTCAAGCTAGTGTCCGTGCAGAGACGACGCCCCACCATCCACGACGTGGCCGCCGCCGCCGGGGTGTCCCGCGGCACCGTGTCCCGCCTGCTCAACGGGGACCGGTACGTGAGCACCTCGGCGCGGGTGGCGATCGAGCGGGCGATCGCGGAGACCGGGTACGTGGTCAACCGCAACGCCCGCAGCCTCGTCACCCGGCGTACCGGGTCGGTCGTCATGGTGCTGTCGGAGCCGCAGGAGAAGCTCTTCGAGGACCCGAACTTCTCGGTGCTGCTGCGCACCGCGATCCACCGCCTCGCCGAGCGCGACGTCTCGCTCGTGATGATGATCGCCGCCGACGACAGCGACCGCGACCGCGTGGTCCGCTACGTGCGCGGCGGCCACGCCGACGGCGTGCTGCTCGTCTCCACGCACGCCGGGGACCCGCTCCCCGACCGGCTGCGGGAGATCAACGTCCCCGCCGCCGCGCAGGGGGCGGTCCTCGGCCGCGAGTCCGTCATCCCGTACGCCGCCGCCGACGACCGCGAAGGCGCCCGCCAGATGACCCGCTACCTCGTCGAGTCCGGCCGCAGGCGCATCGCCACGATCACCGGCCCGCTCGACACCCCTGGCGGCGTGCTGCGCCTGGAGGGCTTCTGCGACGTCCTCGGCCGCAAGGCCACCAAGAAGCTCATCGAGCACGGCGACTACACCCAGCTCGGCGGCGAGAGCGCCATGGCCCGCCTGCTGCAGCGCGCCCCGGACATCGACGCCGTCTTCGTCGGCTCCGACCTGATGGCCGCCGGCGCCCTCTCCGCGCTGCGCGCCGCGGGCCGCCGCGTCCCCGACGACGTCGCGGTGGGCGGCTTCGACGACTCCGCCGTCGCCCTGACCACCCATCCCCCGCTCACCACGATCCGCCAGCCCCTCGCCCAGGTGGCCGAGCAGACCGTCCGCCTGCTGCTCGAACTCATCGACGGCGCCCGCCCCGCCCACCCGGTCATCCTGCCCACCGAGCTCGTCATCCGGGACTCCGCCTGACCGTTCCCTGGACCCGGCCCGCCGCCCGGCCGCATGACCAACCGCACGGGCGGCCGAGTACGGCTAGCCGCCGAACAGCTCGGCGGCCAGGGCGCGGTAGCCGGGGAGCGGGTCCGCGCCGGGCTGGGTGAGCACCTGGACGGCCACGTGGTCGGCCCCGGCGGACAGGTGCTCGCCGACGCGGGCGCGTACGGCGGCCGGGGAGCCGTGCGCGATCAGCGCGTCCACGAGGCGGTCGCTGCCCTCGCCGGCGAGGTCGTCCTCGCCGAAGCCCATGCGCCGGAAGTTCGCCACGTAGTTCGCCACGCCCTTGTAGAAGTTCAGCGACCGGCGGGCGAGGGCGCGGGCTTGGGCGGGGTTCTCGTCCAGGATGACCTTCTGCTCGGGGGCGAGCAGCGGGCCCGGGCCGATGAGCTCGCGGGCCGTGCGGGTGTGCTCGGGGGTGGTGAAGTAGGGGTGGGCCCCGGCGGAGCGGGCGGCGGACAGTTGCAGGACCCGGGGGCCGAGGGCCGCCAGCGCCCGCTGGTCCGGGGGCACGCCCTCGGAGTCGAGGGCGTCCAGGTAGCTCTCGAGCGCGCTGTACGGCCGCACGTACTGCTCGCCGATCTGCTCGCGGTGCCCGGCGCCGATGCCGAGGATGAAACGGCCCGGATGGGCGGCGTCGATCCGCCGGAAGGAGGCGCCGACGGTGGCCGGGTCGTCCTTCCAGATGTTGACGATGCCGGTGGCGACGGTCACCTTCGACGTGGCGTTCAGCAGCCTGTCAACGATCTTCAAATCGCCGTCCGGCGAGCCGCCGACCCACAGCGTGCCGTACCCCAGCTCCTCCAGGGACGCCGCCAGCTCCGGCGTGTAGTCGCCGAAGCGCAGCCACACCCCGACCTCGCCCACACTCGGCCTCGTCATCGTCCGGCACCTCCGGGTCGTCCTCGTCGATCAAGCCGTTCCTCAACCGTAGCGCTCTTGTTCCCAAGAGCGCCGAGCGCCCCATTCCTTCCCGCGCCGACGAAGGGAAAACGGCGACCCTGCTCCCTACCCAGCTCCCGACCCTGCTGTCGAACCGGCTCCCGAACCGGCTCACTGACCAGGGCAAACCTCCTCGTACGGCACGCCGGGCAGATCGCGTTCCCACTCGGCCTCGGTGAGCGATCGGCCCGCCCGGGCACACAGGTCGCCGACGAGGCGGTCGGGACTCACCGGGATCGAGTGCAGGACGCCGCCCTCCTGCGTGAGCCGCAGGGCCGACCCGTCGGAGGTGAAGGCGGCCGAGGTGTAGTTATCGCCACCGACGATCGTCCGGCCGAGCTGGCGGGGAATGTCGCCGGACATATCCCACAGTTGCACTGTTTGGTCGTAGATCGTGACGGCCCGGTCCCCCTTCGGGGAGAACGCCGCCGAGTCGAACCCGCCGATGCCGTGGACGCGGTGCATCGGGCCGAGCCGGCGACCCTCGACGACGTCCCAGAACGCCACCCGTCCCACCGCGTCGCCGATGACGGCGACCCGGCCGTTCGGGCTGAAGGCGATTTGGGCGATCGGGTTGCGCAGCCCGCCGGAGCCGAGGGCCGGGCCGGTCTCCTTGCCGTCGTCGAGCCTGCGCAGCCGGTTGGACACGGTGTCGAGAAGCGCGAGCGTACGCGTCGCCGGATTGATGACGGCGTCCACCTGCCGGCCGACCGGGATCGTCGTCAGCCACCGGCGCGTGCGCATGTCCCACACGCGCATGTCCTCGCCGGTCGCCCCCAGCGGCCCGTCCGGGGCCGCGGTGCCGACCGCGAGCGTCGTATCGTCCGGGCTCAGGGCGACCGAGACGACGACCCGCCCTTCCGGCATCGGGATGTCCTTGACCCGCTTCAGGGTGGTGACGTCCCACACCCGCACCGACGTCGCCACCCCGGCGAGGCCGTCCGCGATCGCGAGCAGCCGCCGTCCGAAGGACGCCATCGGCACGCCGGCCTCCTTGCTCAGCCGCAGCGGCCCGCCGACCGGACGCCGGGTGGCGAAGTCCCACAGCCGCACGTCGTCCTTGTCCTGCGTGCCGGTCTCCCGGTTGATCAGCAACAGCCGTCCGTCGGGGCTGATCCGCGCCGGATCGTCGGCCGGCAGCGAGGTGGGGGCGAGCAGGTCGGTGAGGTCGAGGTCGATGACGTTGCCGTCGGAGAGCACCCGCAGCGTCCGCCCGTCGAAGGCGGCCTCCTCGGCGGCCACCTCGTAGTCGAGCAGCGTTTTCCCGTCGGAGACGCGGATCACCGACAGGTGGCTCACGTGTCCCGCCGCGAGGAGACGACCGTCGGGGCTGAGCCACATCTGACCGCCCTGCACGTCGTCCCCCTTCGCGAAGTACGGTCCCGAGACGGTCCGGCCGGTGCGTACGTCGACAATGCTGACCTGCGAGGCGTTCAGGCAGACGAGGCCCGCGTCCGCGTTGAAGGCCGCGGACCTGGCGTCCTGTTCGCAGGCGCTCGGGAGGTGCGATCGCTCGACCTCGGCCCCGCCCGGCAGCCGATACAGGGCGAAGCGCCCGCTCGTGTCGACGGTGGCGAGCAGGTCGCCGTCGGGGGATGCGGCGGCGTCCAGCGTCGCGGGCAGCGAGGCGACCTGTTGGCCGGTACGGGTGTCCCACACGATGCCGGACTGGCCCTCGGACGACAGCACGTACCACTCCCCCGCGTACCGCAGGCCGTGGAACAGCTCCTCCGCGGGCAGCGGCCGCTCCCTGCCCGTGAAGTGGCCCGTGCGCAGGTCCCACAGGCGCAGCCGCCCCCCGCCCGCGACGGCGAGGTACCGGCCGCTCGGGCTGATCACGGCGTCGAGCAGGCGCGCCCCGTCGAGGCTCAGGCCGTCCCAGCCGCCGACGCGGCGGCCGGTGCGCGCGTCGTACACGCGCACGCCGGTGGTGGACACGCTGATGAATCTGCGGCCGTCCTTGCTGAGCAGCCGCCGGGTCTCGCCGCTGGTCTGCGGATCGGCGAACACCCGGCTCTCGCGCGCCGCCCACGCGTCGATCAGGCCGCCGAAGGCGGCGCCCTCCGGGTCCAGCCGCCAGGCCGCCACGTTGAGCAGCGCCGCCCGCACGGGATCGGCCGGGCGCAGCGTGTCCGCCTCGGCCACGAGGTTCTCCGCCAGGGCCACGTCCCGCTGCCGGGCGAGCTGGCCGCTCTGGTAGACGGTGACGCCGCCGGCGGCGAGGGCGATCACGAGCAGGACCGCCAGCACGATCGTGATCGTGCGGCGGCGCCGTACGCGGTGGCGGGTGGCCGCGTTGCAGGCGTCCAGGAAGTCGCGTTCGAGCGGGTTGAGGGTGAGGTGGCGGCGACCGGTGGCGGCCCAGCGCAGCGCGTTCTCCAGCCGCGTGCCTTGGAAGACGTCGCTCTCCCGGCGGCCCTGGGCGTCCCAGTGCCGGGCGGCGGAGCGGATCCCGGTGTGGACGGGCAGCCCCTCCTGCTCGTCGAGCACCCAGGCGCGCAGCCGCGGCCAGGCGTGCAGCAGCGCCGGACGGCCGAGCACGAGCTCGCGCCCGCGCTCGCCGTCGCGCCAGTGCACCATGTAGCGGAAGACCTCCAGGATGCGGCGCAGCGCCTCCTGCTCCCGCTCGGTGCGGCCCGCGAACAGCTCGTCGGCGGGCAGCGACCGCAGCGCGACCTCGCCCTCGTCGCCGACGGTCATCATGCGCAGGAACACGTCCGGCACCATGGCGCGCTGCTGCTGGTCGAGCAGGCCGTAGGCGTCCTCGGCGAGGGTGCCGAGCGCCGGGTCGGCGGGCGAGGTGCGCAGCCGCCCCGCCTCGGCGCTGCCCGCCGCGAGCAGCTCGACCGCGGGCCCGTCGAAGCCGGTGATCAGGCCGGTGAGCAGGTCGCGGGCGGACGGGCGGGTGAGCGGGTCCTTGCTCAGCGCCATGCCGACCAGCGGGCGCAGCGACGCGGGCAGCGCGCTCAGGTCGGGGTCGGCCGACAGCACCCGGTGCATCACCGCGCCGAGGTTCTCGGCCCGGAACGGGTCGTCGCCGACGGCCGCGTACAGCACGATCGCGCCCCAGGAGAACACGTCGGCGGGCGCGCCCGCCCGCTGGCCGCTGAACACCTCCGGGGCCATGTACGTGGGCGTGCCGACGACCTGCCCGGTCGCGGTGAGCGACATCTCCAGCGTGCGGGCGATGCCGAAGTCGATGACGCGCGGGCCGTCGGGGCCGAGCAGCACGTTGTCGGGCTTGAGGTCGCGGTGGATGACGCCCGCGTCGTGGATGGCGGCGAGCGCGGTGGCCACGCCGACGGCGAGGCGGTGCAGCTCGTCCCCGGCGAACCGGCGGCCGTCGCGCACCGCCTTGCGCAGGCTCGGCCCCTCGACGTACTCGCTGGCGATGTACGGCTTGGGCCCGTCGAGGTCGACGTCGAGCACCCGGGCGGTGCAGAACGAGGCCACCCGGCGCGCGGCCGTGGCCTCCTTGCCGAACCTCACGCGCAGGTCGGGGTCGGCGGCGGCGTCGCCGTGCAGCACCTTGAGGGCGACGCGGCGCCCCTGTTCGTCGTACGCCTCGTAGACGACCCCCTGGCCGCCCGCGCCGATCCGGCCGGCCAGCCAGTAGGCACCCAGTCGCGGCGGGTCTCCCGGCAGCAGTGGGGAGGCCGAAGCCATGCGATCACCCCGTTGCGCAAATCCTGACGTGTGTTTTGATGCCGCTCTTCAGAGCTAAGTTGTCATGATTTGGTACATAGGGAGGCTATTTGGAGGAGCTGTCGGCGCGGCGTGCAACCGTAAAACAAGAGGACATCAAGCGGGCGGGCGCATAGTGTGCTCACCGAACGGGACGTGCTCACCGAATCGGGCCCGAAGGGAGGACCAGATCATGAGGCGCATCAGGATCCGCAAGCCTCGGACGCGGCGAACCACCTCCAGCAGGCTGAGCCTGGACCTTCGCTCTCCCTCCGGGCGTCCCCTGCCCTACTGAGCCTCACGTCGGAGGCTTCACTGCGGAGGCTTCGCGTCGGAGTACGTCAGAGGCTTTGCGGGAGAGGCTATACGGGAGAGGCTTTACAGCGGTCTTACCTCCGGCCGCCGAGCATGGAATGAGGAGTTCATCACCTATGGGGGGAGGACGATGGACAGGAGGTTGACGGTCGTGCCGCCGAGTGTGGCGCGACACAAGATCCGCTACATCGGGTCGGCGCTCCGCGGCGGGCGTGGCCGCGACCTCGGCCGCGCCGGCAAGGTCATCGACTTGCGCGCCTACAGCGGACGCAACGTCATCCGCTTCCCGCGCCGCGGCGAGCCGCACCCGGCCGCCTGACGGCCGGCCTCACCAGGACCTCATTAGGACCTCGCCAGGACCTCATTAGGACTCAGCGGTCCACCCGGTCATTCCGTCGGCCGTACGGGGTTGCGCAATCCCCGCGCCGCACCCACCATTGGAACCTCATCGGCGTAACGGACCGCCCACGTCCACGGCCCGGCGATCGGGCGCGTGAACCTCCTGGTCGGCCCCGCCACAACGACGTGGCGGGGTTTTCGTCGCTCATGCGTCGGGGTCATCCGCCCAGCGGTTATCAAGCGGTTACCCGCCGAGCACGCTCCTCGCGGCCTCGGCGAGGCGCTCGACGTCCTCCGGCGTGGTGTCGAACGACGTCATCCAGCGCGCCTCGCGGACGGGCTCGTTCCAGTCGTAGAAGTGCACCAGCTTGTGCAACTCGGCCAGGGCATCCGCCGGAAGCGTGGCGAACACGGCGTTGGACTGGACCGGGTGGTTCACCCGCAGACCGGGCAGATCCCGCACCTTCTCCTCCAGCAGGGCCGCCATCGCGTTGGCGTGCGCGGCGTTGCGCAGCCACAGGTCGCCGTCGAGGAGCGCGATGAACTGGGCGGAGATGAAGCGCATCTTGGAGGCCAACTGCAGGGACGCCTTACGCAGGTAATCCATGCCGCGATCGAGCTCCGGATTGAGGACCACCACCGCCTCGCCCAGGAGCATCCCGTTCTTGGTGCCCCCGAACGACAGGATGTCCACGCCGACGTCGGTCGTGAAGGCGCGCAGCGGCTCGCCCAGGTGGGCCGCGGCGTTCGCGAGGCGGGCGCCGTCCAGATGCACCCGCATGTTGCGCGCGTGGGCGAACTCCACGATCGTCCGGATCTCCTCGGGGGTGTAGACCGTGCCGAGCTCGGTGGACTGGGCGAGGGACACCACCTGGGGCTGGGCCCGGTGCTCGTCGTCGAAGCCGCGGGCCTCGCGCAGGAGGTTCTCCACGGTCAGCTTGCCGTGCTCCGACGGGACCGTGAGCACCTTGATCCCCGCCACCTTCTCGGGCGCGCCGCACTCGTCGACGTGGACGTGGGAGGTGTCCGCGCAGATGACGGACGCCCAGCGGTCGCAGGCCGCCTGGAGGGCGACCACGTTGGCCCCGGTGCCGTTGAGGACCGGGTAGACCCTGGCCTCGGGCCCGAAATGGGATCGGAACACCTCGCGCAGGCGCTCGGTGTAGACGTCATCGCCGTAGCCGGCCTGATGGCCCCCGTTGGCTGCGGCGATGGCGGCGAGGATCTCCGGGTGCACGCCCGAGCTGTTGTCGCTGGCGAAACCACGGAAGTCCACATCATGCATGCTCACGCGGCGTTGTCCTTCGTACGGCTGATTGCGGATGAAAGGGTGATTCAAGCCGACTTCAGGTGAAGATGGAACCATGGACCTGATCCCCATCGGTGAGGCGGCCCGCATGCTCGGCGTCAACGCCTCGGCGCTGCGCTACTACGAGGAGCGCGGCCTGGTCGGTCCGGCGGGCCGCGTCGGCGGCAGGCGCGTGTACGGCAGGGCCGAGCTGCGCCGGCTCGCCTTCGTGCACATGGCCCAGACGATGGGCTTCAGCCTCGACACCATCGCCGAGGTGCTGGACCGGCCGGGCGACCGGTGGCGCGAGGTCCTCGTCGAGCGCATCGCCGCCCTCGACGAGCTGATCGCCCAGGCCCGCGAGACGCAGCGCTTTCTCGCCCACGCCCTGGAGTGCCGGGCCGAACATCCGGTGCAGGAGTGCCCGACGCTCACCGCCGTGCTCGACCGGCGGCTCGCCGGCGCGAGCCTCGCCGAAATCGCCGCCGACCACCACTCCGGCTCGTCCCACCACGCCGTGACGCCCTCGGGCTGACCCGGCGGCGGGTGCGCCGTGGCCGGGCGCGCGGCGTGCGGCCCGCGGCGGCCCGCATGTCAGGGCATCGGGTCCAGCATTCGATGGGGCTCGCGCAGGGCGCGGCTCACCGGGTCCTGGCGCTGGCAGCTGGCGCCGGGGCCGGGCCGTATCTCCACCTCCTCCAAGGGGACCGGCGTACGGCAGGTGTCGCAGATCGTGGTGCCGACCAGGCGGGTGCCGCAGGCGACGTGGAAGTACAGGCGGCGCGGGCCGTTCGCGGTCAGGTGGCGTTCGCCCCAGCTCGCCAACGTGAACATCGGGGCCCACAGGTCGCGGCCCATCTCCGTCAGGACGTACTCGTCGCGGGGCGGCGTGTCCTGGTAGCGCCGCCGTTCCATGATCCCGGCGTCGACGAGGGTCTGCAGCCGCTGCGCGAGCACGGCCCTGGGCAGGTCCAGGTGGGCGAGGAAGTCGCCGAAGCGGCGGACGCCGTAGAGGGCGTCGCGGATCACCAGGAACGTCCAGCGCTCGCCGATCAGTTCCAGCGCGCGGGCGAGGGAGCAGTCCTGGCCCGCGTAGTTCTTGCCCAGCCCCATACCGGGATCCTAGTTCATTCACCGAACTTACGTGTGTTACGGTTTGGGCCATAGTTCAATGAATGAACCAACCCGGAAGGCCCGGCATGACCGTCACCTCCGTGCAATCCCCTGCTCCTCCCGTCCCGGCGACCGCGCGTTCGACCCTGGTGGTGTCGTGCGCCGCCCTCCTCCTCGTTCTGATCAACTACACGGTCCCCGCGGTGACGCTCCCCCTGACGGCGGCCGGGCTGGGCGCGGGGGTCACCGGGCCGGTGTGGATCCTCAACGGCGTCACCCTCGGCATGGCCGCCCTGCTGCTGATCGCCGGTGTGATCGCCGACGATCGCGGGCGCCGCCGCACCTACCTGGGCGGCATGGCGCTGTTCGCCGTCGCGAGCGTCGCGGCCGCCGCCGCCCCCGGCACCGCCGTGTTCGTCACCGCCCGGGTGCTGCAGGGCGCGGCGAGCGCCGCCCTGCTCGCCGCCGGACTGGGCGCGGTCGGCCACGCGTACCCGGCCGGGCCCGAACGGCTCAAGGCCACCGGCCGCTACGGCGCGATGCTCGGCCTCGGCATCCTCATCGGCCCCTTCGTCGCCTCGGGCGTCACCGCCGTCGCCGGCTGGCGCGGCACCTACTGGCTGATCGCCGTCGCCGCCGTGCTGCTGCTCGTCCTCGGCGCCCGCCTGCTGCCCGAGTCGCGCGCGGACCGGCCACGCAGCCTCGACCTGCCGGGCGTCGTCACGCTCGGCCTCGGCCTGGCCGCGCTGCTCACCGGCATCACCGAGGGCCGGCTGGGCTGGACGCGTCCCATCGTCCCGATCGCCCTGGGCCTGGCGGCGGTCCTGTTCCTGGCGTTCACGCTCATCGAACGGCGTCGCGCGGAGCCGATGCTCGACCTGAGCCTGCTGCGCCGGCCGCTGTTCGCCGTCGCCTCCGCCGGGGCGTTCGTCGTCGGCCTCGCCGTCGTCGGCCCCATGACGTTCCTGCCGACCGTGCTGCAGCTCGCCCACGGCGTCACCCCGTTCGGCACCGCCGTGCTGTCCAGCGTCTGGTCCGGCGCCTCGTTCCTGGTCGCCCTCCAGGCACGCCGCGTACGGCTCGGCGGCCGGGCCCTGCTCGCCCTCGGCATGCTGCTGTCCGCCGCCGGCTACCTGCCCCTGCTCGGCATCGGCGGCCACTGGTCCCCGCCCCTGACCGTCCTCGGCCTGCTCATCGCGGGCGTCGGCAGCGGCTTCATCAACGCCGCCCTCACCCACCTGTCCATCGAGAGCGTCCCGCCCAGCCAGGGCAGCATGGGCGCGGGCGCCAACAGCACCGCCCGCTACGTCGGCTCGGCCCTCGGCATCGCCGCGATCGCCTCCGTGGCAGGCCTGCGCGGCTTCGCCGACGGCGTCGGCATCACCCTGCTCGCCGGCGCCGCCCTCGTCGCCCTGACCGCCCTCGCCACGTTCCTCGTCCGCAGGGCCTGACCGCCCCAGCGCCGGCCCCGGATCCTGCAACCGCGCCGAGCGCCTGGCCTCCTCCGAGGCCAGGCGCTCGCCGTATCAGCCATCATGTCGATGGCCGAGACGGAACCGGTTGTTGCTCAAACCGGTTGTTGTTCAAACCAGTTGTTGCTCAGCTGCAGCCGCTGGTGCTGCCGCAGCCCTCGCAGACGTAGCAACTGCCCGCCGGGCGCATCTTCGTGCCGCAGGTCATGCACAGCGGGGCGTCGGCGGTGCGGCCCATGTGGCTTTCCAGGGCCTCCATGGTGCTGTGCGGCTCCGGCTCGACGGGGCGCTTCGGCTCGACGGGCTTGGGCGTCTCCTCGATCGGGGCGGACTGGGCCAGGGCCTCCGGGTCGACCTCCTGCAGGGCGCCCGGGTCCTCGCCGCGGGCCTGGGCGGCGCGCTCGCTCGCGGAGAAGATCCCGAGGGCGGCGCGCTCCTCGTAGGGGAGGTGGTCCAGGGCGAGCCTGCGGAAGATGTAGTCCATCACCGAGGCGGCCATGCGGATGTCCGGGTCGTCGGTCATGCCGGCCGGCTCGAAGCGCATGTTCACGAACTTGCTGACGAACGTCTCCAGCGGCACGCCGTACTGCAGGCCCACCGAGATCGCGACGGAGAAGGCGTCCATCACGCCCGCGAGCGTGGAGCCCTGCTTGGACATCTTGAGGAAGACCTCGCCGAGCCCGTCGTCGGGGTAGGACGAGGCGGTCATGTAGCCCTTGGCGCCGCCCACGGTGAACCGGGTCGTGGTGCTCGGCCGCTTGTGCGGCAGGCGACGCCGCGTGGGCCGCGGCACCTCGATCACCTTGACGGCCGGCTCCTCGGCCTTCTTGTCCTTGTCGCCGTTCTTGGCCGCCGACAGCGGCTGGCCCACCTTGCAGTTGTCCCGGTAGACGGCCAGGGCCTTCAGACCGAGCTTCCAGCCCTCCATGTAGACCTGCTCGATGTCTTCCACCGTGGCCGATTCGGGAAGATTGACCGTTTTGCTGATCGCGCCGGACAGGAACGGCTGGGTGGCGGCCATCATGCGGACGTGGCCCATCGGCGCGATGGCCCGCTCGCCCATCGCGCAGTCGAAGACCTCGTAGTGCTCGGGCCGCAGGCCGGGAGCGTCGATGACGTGACCGTGCTCGGCGATGTGCTCGACGATGGCCTCAACCTGCTCAGGCTGGTAGCCGAGCTGCTTGAGGGCGCGCGGGATCGTCTGGTTCACGATCTGCATGGAGCCGCCGCCGACGAGCTTCTTGAACTTGACCAGGGCCAGATCGGGCTCGATACCCGTGGTGTCACAGTCCATCATCAAGCCGATGGTTCCGGTCGGAGCCAACAGGCTGGCCTGCGCGTTGCGGTAGCCGTGGCGCTCGCCGAGGCGCAGGCACTCCTGCCACTGGCGGGTCGCCTCGGCGTGGATGGACTTGGCCATCGGCTCGATGGTGCGCAGGTCGTCGTTGGCGCCCGCGTGCTTGCGCATGACGCGCTTGTGGGCCTCGGCGTTGCGCTCGTAGCCGTCGTACGTGCCGACGACGCCGGCGAGTTCGGCGCTGCGGCGGTAGGAGGTGCCGGTCATCAGCGAGGTGATGGCGGCGGCGAGGGCGCGGCCGCCATCGGAGTCGTAGGCGTGGCCGGTGGCCATCAGCAGCGCGCCCAGGTTGGCGTAGCCGATGCCGAGCTGGCGGTAGGCGCGGGTGGTCTCGCGGATCTTCTCGGTGGGGAAGTCGGCGAAGGTGATGGAAATGTCCATCGCGGTGATGATCAATTCGACGATCTTCACGAAACGCTCGACGTCGAAGGTGTCATCGTCGGTCAGGAATTTCAGGAGATTGATGGAGGCGAGATTGCAGGACGAATTGTCCAGGTGCATATATTCGCTGCACGGGTTGCTCGCCGTGATTCGACCGGTTTCCGGGGAAGTGTGCCAGTCGTTGATGGTGTCGTCGTACTGAATGCCCGGGTCCGCGCACTCCCAGGCGGCCTGGGCCATCTTGCGGAACAGCGCCTTGGCGTCCACCTTTTCAATGACCTCGCCGCTCAGCCGGGCCCGGAGGCCGAACTGCTCGCCCCGCTCGACGGCGCGCATGAACTCGTCGGTGACCCGCACCGAGTTGTTGGCGTTCTGGTACTGGACCGACACGATGTCCTTGCCGCCGAGGTCCATGTCGAATCCGGCGTCGCGGAGGGCGCGGATCTTGTCCTCTTCGCGGGCCTTGGTCTCGATGAACTCCTCGATGTCGGGGTGGTCCACGTCGAGCACGACCATCTTCGCGGCCCGCCGGGTGGCGCCGCCCGACTTGATCGTGCCGGCCGAGGCGTCGGCGCCGCGCATGAAGGACACCGGGCCGCTCGCCGTACCGCCGCTGGACAGCAGCTCCTTGCTGGAGCGGATGCGGGAGAGGTTCACCCCGGAGCCGGAGCCGCCCTTGAAGATGACCCCCTCCTCCTTGTACCAGTCGAGGATCGACTCCATCGTGTCGTCCACGGACAGGATGAAACAGGCGGAGACCTGCTGCGGGGAGGCGGTGCCGACGTTGAACCAGACCGGCGAGTTGAACGCGAAGAGCTGGTGGACCAGGGCGTACTTCAGCTCGTGCTCGAAGATCTCGGCGTCCTCGTCGGAGGCGAAGTAGCCGTGCTCGCGGCCGGTGCGCACGTAGACCCCGACCACGCGGTCCACGAGCTGCTTGAGGCTCCACTCGCGCTGGGGGGTGCCGACGGCGCCGCGGAAGTACTTGGTGGTGACGATGTTGGCGGCGTTCACCGACCAGAAGGTGGGGAACTCCACGCCGCGCTGCTCGAAATTGACCGAGCCGTCGCGCCAGTTGGTCATGACGACGTCACGACGCTCCCAGTCGATCTCGTCATAGGGGTGCACGCCGGGAGTGGTGAAGATCCGCTTCATCTTCAGGCCGGTCCTGCGCCCCCGCTTGCCTCCGCGCGGGGCCGCCCCGCCGGTGGCCTCGCTTGCGGTGTCGGTCATGACTCCCCCTTCCGGGCTCCGCGGAGCCCTTGGTCGAACCGCCGGGCCCCCGCCGAGCCCGGTGCCGGATTGTCCGGGCCCGCCGCCGGGCCCGGTGTTGGACACACGTCGTCCGCGCGCCGCGGCTCCATGACTCTCATGGGGCAAGGAGCCGTTCGCCCGACCCCTGAAGGCCCCCTGAGACCCCTGGTGCCCCTGTGAGGCCCTGTGAGGCACTGCCCCGGCGCGCCTGTTCCTCGCCTTGTCGATCGCTTGTTGATCCGCCGGATTCACGCCCGCTGTTCGTCGCGGACAGCGCGTAGTTGCTTGATCTCGGCCTCGAAGTCGGCAAGTGTCTCGAAGCCGCGGTAGACCGACGCGAACCTGAGGTAGGCCACCTCGTCCAGGTCGCGCAACGGGCCGAGGATGGCGAGCCCCACCTCGTTGGAGGGGATCTCGGCGACGCCGGTCGCCCGGATGGCCTCCTCCACCCGCTGGCCGAGCTTGGCCAGCGAGTCCTCACTGACCGGCCTTCCCTGGCAGGCCCGCCGTACGCCGGCGATGACCTTGTCGCGGGAGAAGGGCTCGGTCACCCCGCTGCGCTTGCTCACCATGAGCAGCACGGTCTCCTGTGTGGTGAACCTGCGCCCGCACTCGGGGCAGGTGCGCCTGCGGCGGATCGCCGCGCCGTCCTCGGTGGAACGGCTGTCGATGACCCTGGTGTCCGGGTGTCGGCAGAATGGGCAGTGCATCGCGCCGTTTCCCCCTTTCCCCAGGACCCCCGGACTTCACGGAACGCTCGCGCACGCCCTGCGGCGTACCACAGTGCGGTAATGGAAACACAAGCTATGGTGAAGTACAGCGGTGTAACTACTACATCTTGTGGTCCCCACCCTAGAAGTGCCCAACCGTGAGCGCAAGTCGAGAGCGGCACCCGGCCGCGAAAGCACTGCTCACCGGCCACAAGACGGCTGCGCCGTCGGCGTGTCGCAACGGGCGGCCGGGACGCGGGTGCGGCTGTGTGACCACGGCAAACGATGCGCCAGAGGGGACATCCGGAACAGACGGGAACTTCCCCGTCACGCGTCAAACGGCGAGCGAACGGCGAGGTTCGGTCAATGGCCGGCCAAGGCGGCCAAGGCGGCAGGGGCGGCGAGGCGGTCCGCGGACGCGATGCTCATGCCGACCCGCGTGCCCAGCAGCAGCGCCCCCGCAACGGCCACCAGGACCGCCACCGCCACCAGGACCCGGCCCCGTCTGGTCAGCCGGACCGGCCGCCGCCCCACCGGCGGCCGCCTCATCGGCCGCCGTCGCTCCGGCCGCCGTCGGGCCGGCTGCCGTCGGGCCACGGTCTCGCGCCCGTAGGCCGCCGTAGCGCCCCGCCGCGCCCTCCCGACCGGCCGCGACCCCGCACCGCCCCCGGCCGCCCCGGCAGGCGCCGTATCGGGGCCCCGGCGCTTCTTCGCGGCGACCCGCGAGTCGGGCGCCGGGGGCGGAGGCCTGTGGCCGGAGGCGCGGCGCGGCGGAGGCGGGGTGGTCCTCGCCGCAAGCTCCGAATCGCGTGACGGCACGGATTCGGTGCGCGGGCCGGAGCTTTTCCGGATCTTTCCCGCTTTGGCCGATCGCATTGCGCACGTAATCGGGATGACCGGGGCAAGGTGTTCGGCGGGCGCTCGGCCGGGAGACGATGTGGCGCTCGCGCGAGCGGGCTCGCCAGGGGGTCTGATCCGGGATGTTGACGCGTCGGGCCGCATTGCCGCCTCCCTAACCGCGAGAATCGGATTCAGAAGTAAGATCGAAATCGAACACCATATCGATCGAACTCCCGTACGATGTTGTACACCACGGCACCGTCATTTTCGAGGACTCTCGAACAATTGTTTGATGATGATCTTGAATAGAGGTACGGTCGCTGTGTGCGACACAAAGAATACGGATCGGAAGGTCGGCACGTGACCGGGTTCGACGGGTCACGCCGCGAGGAGGATTCATGACCGAAAACAACGAGGCGGGCACACCCGTCGACTTGGCGGTACGCCGACGCGACTCCCTGGGGCTCACCCCCCGGCAGCGCAAGATTCTCGAGGTGATCCGCGACTCGGTGCAGCGGCGCGGCTATCCGCCCTCGATGCGCGAGATCGGCGAGGCCGTCCAGCTCACCAGCACCTCGAGCGTGTCGCACCAGCTCACCGCGCTGCAGCGCAAGGGCTACCTGCGCCGCGACCCGCACCGCCCGCGCGCGCTGGAGGTGCGGCTGCCCGGTGAGCCGGTGCTGTGGGTGGACCCCGACGCGGGCACGGAGGAGCCCGGCATCAACCGCCCCACGGCCGCCTACGTGCCGCTGGTGGGCCGCATCGCCGCCGGTGGGCCGATCCTCGCCGAGGAGCGGGTCGAGGACGTCTTCGCGCTGCCCAAGCAGCTCGTCGGCGAGGGCACGCTGTTCCTCCTCCAAGTGGCCGGAGACTCGATGATCGAGGCCGCGATCGCCGACGGCGACTGGGTGGTGGTGCGCCAGCAGCCCGTCGCCGACAACGGCGACATCGTCGCGGCCATGATCGACGGCGAGGCGACGGTCAAGACCTTCAAGCGCAAGGACGGCCACGTCTGGCTCGTCCCGCAGAACTCCTCCTACGATCCGATCCCCGGCGACGAGGCCACGGTTCTGGGTCGCGTGGTGGCCGTCCTCCGCCGCCTCTGACCTCTTCGCGCGCTCCTCGGGCCACCCCAGGCCGCCTCCGGGCGGCCTGGGAGCCGCGGCATCTGCCGATCATCCCGCCATCGGCGCATGGACGTGCTTCGAGGGGCCTGCGGACGCCGCGCACGGGGGCGGCGGCGCACGGCCGGGCGTCGTGTCGGCCACGTGAGGTGGGCACCGGCCTGCCTGCCGCCGGATGAGCGGCGACCGCCCCCGACGAGCCGAGAGTGACGGGTGCGGGGTAAGCGATCAGATCGCCGGGCCGCGAAGCGCCGGGAGAGCTTGACGCTCCGGCACCGGCCCAGCAGCGCTCGGCGGGTCCAGCAGCGCCCGGCGGGGCCGACAGAGACCCCGCCGGGGGACGTTCACCCGACGGACGCCGTCAGGGGACGATGTTGACCAGCTTCGGCGCGCGGACGATCACCTTGCGGGGGGCGCCGGACAGGTAGCCCTGGACCTTCTCCGAGGCGAGCGCCAGGGCCTCCAGGTCGGCGTCGGAGATGTCCGGGGAGACCTCCAGGCGGTCCCTGACCTTGCCGGCGACCTGGACGACGCAGGTGACCGACTCGACGACCAGCAGGGCGGGGTCGGCCTCGGGCCAGGGGGCGCGGGCGATCGTCGGGCCGTGGCCCAGCCGCTCCCAGCCCTCCTCGGCCGCGTACGGCGCGACCAGGGAGAGCATGATGGCCAGCGTCTCGGCGGCCTCGCGGACGGCGGGGTCGGCCGCGCCGGGGCCGGAGTCGATCGCCTTGCGGATGGCCGAGGTCAGCTCCATCATGCGGGCCACGGCGACGTTGAACCGCTGCGCCTCGATCAGCCGGGTGACCTCGTCGATCGTGCGGTGGGTGACCCGGCGCAGTTCCTCGTGGCCGCCCGCGAAGGAGATGCCGGGGGCGGTGGCGGCCCCGGCCTCGACCATCACGCGGAAGGCGCGGGACAGGAACTTCTGCGACGCGCCCGGCGAGACGTCGGCCCAGTCGATGTCGTCCTCCGGCGGCCCGGCGAAGACCATGGTCAGCCGGATCGCGTCGACGCCGAACTCCTCGATCTGCTGGCCCAGATCGACGCCGTTGCCCAGCGACTTCGACATGGCCTTGCCGCCGTTGATCACCTGGCCCTGGTTGAGCAGCCGGGTGAACGGCTCGGTGAAGTCGACCATGCCCATGTCGTACAGGACCTTGGTGAAGAACCGCGCGTACAGCAGGTGCAGCACGGCGTGCTCCACGCCGCCCACGTACTGGTCGATCGGGCCCCACCTGCGCACCGGCTCCTGGTCGAACGGCGCGTCCTCCAGCTGGGGCGAGCAGTACCGCAGGAAGTACCAGGAGGAGTCGACGAAGGTGTCCATCGTGTCGGTGTCCCGCTTGGCGGGGCCGCCGCACTTGGGGCAGTCGACGTTGACCCACTCGGTGGCCGAGGCCAGCGGGGAGACGCCCTTGGGCGCCAGGGCCTCGCCGCGCAGGTCGGGCAGGGTGACCGGCAGCTGGTCGTCCGGTACGGGGACCTCGCCGCAGTCGGGGCAGTGGATGATCGGGATCGGCGTGCCCCAGAACCGCTGGCGGGACAGCAGCCAGTCGCGCAGCCGGTAGTTGACCGCGGCGGTGCCGGTGCCGTCGGCCTCCAGGATCTCGATGATCTTCGCGATCGCCTCGGCCTTGCTCAGCCCGTCCAGCGGCCCGGAGTTGACCAGCGTGCCCTCGCCCGGCGTGGCGACGCCGGTCTCGCCCGGGTCGGCCAGGCCGGTGTGCACCACGACCTTCACCGGCAGGCCGAACTTCAGCGCGAAGTCCAGGTCGCGCTGGTCGTGCGCGGGCACCGCCATGATCGCGCCGTGGCCGTAGTCGGCCAGCACGTAGTCGGCGGCCCACACCGGCAGGCGCTCGCCGTTCACCGGGTTGATCGCGTACGTGCCCAGGAAGACGCCGGTCTTCTCCTTCTCGGTGGACAGCCGCTCGATGTCGGACAGCTTGGCCACCTCGGCCCGGTACGCCTCCAGGGCCTCCCGGCGGTCGGGCGCGACGATCTCCTCGGCCAGCGGCGCGTCGGCGGCGACCACGAAGAACGTGGCGCCGAACAGCGTGTCCGGCCGCGTGGTGTAGACGGTGACGGGCTCGTCGCGGCCCTCGATGCGGAACTTGACGTCCGCGCCGGTGGACCGGCCGATCCAGTTGCGCTGCATGGTCAGCACGCGCTCGGGCCAGCCGCCCTCCAACTGGGCCATGTCGTCGAGCAGCCGCTGCGCGTAGTCAGTGATCTTGAAGTACCACTGGGTCAGCTCACGGCGGATCACCTCGGCGCCGCAGCGCTCGCAGTGGCCGCCCACCACCTGCTCGTTGGCGAGCACCGTCTGGTCCTGCGGACACCAGTTGACCAGCCCGCCCTTGCGGTAGGCCAGGCCGCGCTCGAAGAACCGGTTGAACAGCCACTGGTTCCACCGGTAGTACTCGGGGTCGCTGGTGTGCAGGCGGCGCGACCAGTCGAAGGAGATCGCGTAGCGGCGGAACGACGCCGCCTGCGTCTCGATGTTGGCGTAGGTCCACTCGGCGGGGTGCGCGTTGCGGCGGATCGCGGCGTTCTCGGCCGGCAGGCCGAAGGAGTCCCACCCGATCGGGTGCAGCACGTTGTAGCCCTTGTGGAACCAGTAGCGGGCCACCACGTCGGCGATGGCGAACACCTCTCCGTGACCCATGTGGAGGTCGCCGGAGGGGTAGGGGAACATGTCGAGCAGGTACTTGCGAGGGCGGTCGTCGTCCGGGTCCTCGCCGGCGCGGAACGGGTCCAGTTCCTCCCAGCGTCGCTGCCACTTCTCCTGCAGCGCCTTCGGCTCGTACTGCTCGCTCATGGGTGATTGTCCCTTTGGTTATGTCTGCGCCGGTGAACGACCGATCCGACCCACAAAGAAGCCCCCCGCTCACACGAGGGGCAGCCGCATCGACCGGTCACGTGCTCAACGTGGTCGATGCGGCCTGCTAAGGGTCGCGGAACGCATACTGAAAGACTAGCGCAGGTTGCAAGGGGTATTCATCGTCTTTGCGTCGTCCCGGCGACCGCCTCGCGCGGATCCGATCGGCGATACCCGATGGTGATAGATCCGTTGTGACCTCTTCTGTCCCATTGGTTTAGGGTCGCCGCGTGGCCAACTCAGTCCCGACGGGACCGGAAGACGTTTCAGCGGAGTGGAGCCTGCCGATGCAGGATCCTCCGACGGACCCCTCTGGGCACCAGTTCAGGGACGCGTTCTCCGGTTTCGCTGCGGAACCCCCTGGCGCGCATGAGATCATGCCGACCACCCCCAAACCGGGCATGACCGCGGGAGGTACGCCAGCCATGGCCCCGGAGCACAGCAGCCAGCCCCCGATGCCGGCATGGCCGCAAGCGCCCCAAGGGCGCGAACCGGTCCCTCCACCCTTCGGCATGCCCGGCGGCGGACACCCGGAGCCGCACCGCCGGCCGGGCCCGTACGGCCCCTCCGGCGCCGAACCCGGCGCCCACGGCCCCGCGCACGGTGCCGCCGGTTCGCCCGGCCCGGATCCGTTCGGACGCGAGGCGCAGGGCCGTCCGCCCGGCCCGCCGGACTCCCGCTCCTATGAGCAGACCGCACGGCTCGGCGGTCAGTCGAACCCCTTCCCCGCCCCGGTGCCGGGCGAGACCGCGACAAGGTACGGCGACGCCCCCGCCGACGGCGCCCGTATGACGCATCCCCCGGGCCACGCGGCCCCTCCCGGTGCCCCGGGATCCGGCGGCCCGAACCACGCCGGTCCGAATCATGGCGGTCCAAACCACGGCGGCCCGAACCACGGCGGACACCCCCAGAACGGCCCGAACCCCCCGGCCCCGAACCAGGGAGGCCAGTACCAGGGAGGTCCTTCCGCGGGCGGCGCTCAGCCCGGCCCGCACCCCCCGGGCGGCCCCGGACACCCTCACGGACACCAACCGCATCCGCAAAACGGCCCTCAGCCCCCACAGGGCCATCCGCAGCCGGGCGGCCCCCAGCCGGGCCACCCGGGCCAGACACAGCCCGGAGGCCCGCAACCGGGGGCACAGCCCGGAGGTCCGCAGGGGGGCGACGACCCCTACCGGCCGTTCGTGACCGCCGGCCAGATCAGCGGCCCGAAGACCCCGCCGCCCGAGCGTCAGCAGGAGCTGTGGAACACCGTCTTCGGCGAGAACTACCAGGCCATCGGCGAGGAGGAGGAGCTGAACACGGGCGGCCGCCCGATCTGGCTGTTCGCCCTGGTCGGCTCGGTGGTCATCGCGATGGCGGGCGTGGTGGCGTGGGCGTTCCTCGCCGGCCCGCTCGCGTCCGCGGCCGATGACGGCGACGCGACGGCCCAGGCCAAGCCGACCGCGAGCCAAGGGGGCACGACCACCAAGCCCACGTCGACCCGCAGGCGGCTGCCCAAGTACACCGGCCAGGCATCCCCGGTGAACGGCACGATCACCGACCAGGCGGCGGCCCTCGTCGTGCCCAGGCTGGGCGGCGCCTGGCGGCAGGACACGCGCACCGACAAGATCCGCACGGCCTACGGCTACACGACCCGCCAGTACGTCGCGGCGGGCACCGACCCCACCGGCAAGCCGCAGTTCGCCCAGGTGATGACCGGTCCGCTGGCTCAGTCGCTCAGCTCCAAGTACACCTCGCCGGACAAGCTCGCCACGGTGGTGAGCGCGGTCGCGTACCAGGCCCGGATCAAGTTCTTCCCGTCGGGCAACACGATCGTGAAGACCGTTCAGCAGAAGATGACGGTCAACGGCAATAAGGCGGAACTCATGGCCTACCAGGTGACCGCGGGCGACGCCAAGACCACGATGGTGGTGGCGGCGATCGACACCGGCGCCAGGCTGCCATCGATCGTGTACATGTCGGTGCCCGACTCCAAGCGCGAGCTGCGCCCGGACATCAACACCGTCTTCAGCCAGGTCCGCGTCAACGGCGCGTGACCTCCGGACGCCCCGGCGCCGGCCTTCCTCCGGGGCGTCCGCCGTACGAACGCTCATGGGCATGAGCGCCCATGAGCGCCACGGCCGGCCGGGTGACCTCAGAATTCGCAGGTCAGGTGCTTGATGCCGTTGATGAAGCTGGAGCGCAGCCGGGACGGCTCGCCGACCGAGCGGATCCGCGGCAGGCGGGTGAACAGCTCACGGAACATGACGGTGATCTCCCGCCGGGCCAGGTGCGCCCCCAGGCAGAAGTGCGGCCCCGGCCCGCCGAATCCCACGTGCGGGTTGGGGTCGCGGAGGATGTCGAATCGGTACGGGTCGGTGAAGACGTCCTCGTCCCGGTTGGCCGCCCAGTAGTAGAGCAGAACCTTGTCGCCCTCCTTGTACGGGGTGCCGTTCAGCTCGTAGTCGCGGGTGAGGGTGCGGCGCATCCACGCGACCGGCGACGCGACGCGCACGATCTCCTCGACGGCGCCGCCGATGCGCCCGTCGAAGTCGGCGAGCAGCAGCTCGCGCTGCTCGGGGTTCTCGGTGAACAGGTGCAGGCCGTGGGCGATGGCGTTGCGGGTGGTCTCGTTCCCTGCCACCACGAGCAGGATGAAAAACGAGCCGAGTTCCTGCATCGTCAGCTTCTCGCCGTCGATGTTCGCGCTGGTCAGCGCCTTGATCAGTCCTTCTCCCGGCTCCTGCGCGAGAGAGGTGACCAGATCCTGCAGCCGCTGCGCGTGGGTGAGCAGCAGCGTGGCGAGCTCGTTGAGGTCCTCGACGAACTCGGGGTCGCCGCCGGACAGGATGACGTTGGTGGACTCGAACACCATCTGGTGGTGCTCGGGGCCGATGCCCATCATGTCGCAGATGATCCTCAGGGGCAGCTTGGCGGCCACCTCGGTCACGAAGTCGCGGCCGGGGCCGAGCTCGATCAGCTCGTCCACCACCCGGGAGGCGACGGCCCGCACGTCGTCCTCGAACTTCTGGATCATTTTCGGGGTGAAGGACCGGGAGACGATCCGGCGCAGCCGCGCGTGCCGGGGATCGTCCATGTTGATCATCGAGCCGAAGTACTCGTTGAACTCCGTGGGCAGATCGGCGATGGTGGTGGCGCCCTTGCCGGAGCTGAACACCTCCGGTCTGCGGCTGGCCGCCACGATGTCGGCGTGCCGCACCATCGCGTAGTACCCCCGGCCGTCGCTCGGCAGGCCGCCGAACGCGGTCTCCGGGAAGTGGACCGGGCCGGGCTGCGCCCGCAGCAGGGCGAAGGCCTCCTCCCGTTCGGTCATCGGGCGCGACCAGAAGTCCAGATCCGACAGGTTGATGTCCGCGAGCCGCAGGGTCACGGGAAGCCTCCCAAGCAGAACGGCGTTCGGTTCATCTTGACCACATCAGGAGGCCGCGCGCAACGTCCTCCGCACGCCCCCTACGTTCGATCCTGTCGCAAGCGCCGGATTCCCGCGGCGAATCCGGCGCGAGAACCGTGTTCAGGTGGCGTACGGCAGGTGTTTCACGCCGTTGATGAAGTTCGACAGCAGGCGGTCGGGCTCCCCCGCCGCCCGCAGCCGAGGCCACCGGTCGAACAACTCGCGGAACATCACCGTGATCTCCCGCCGGGCCAGGTGCGCCCCGAGGCAGTAGTGCGGACCGGGCCCGCCGAACCCCACGTGCGGGTTGGGGTTACGCGTGATGTCGAAGACGTCCGGGTCGGTGAAGACCGACTCGTCCCGGTTGGCGGAGCCGTAGTACAGCAGCACCTTGTCGCCCTTGCGATAGGTGTGCCCGTTCATCTCGTGGTCCCGGGTGAGCGTGCGGCGGAACTGGACCACCGGGCTGGCGTAGCGCACGACCTCCTCCACCGCGCCCGGCATGTACCGGTCGAAGTCGCTCAGCAGCAGCTCGCGCTGCTCGGGATGGTCGGTGAACAGCGTCAGCGCGTGCGCGATCGCGTTGCGCGTGGTCTCGCTGCCCGCCACCACCAGCAGGATGAAGAACGACCCCAGCTCCTGCGGCGTCAGCCGCTCCTCGCCGTTCACCAGCAGGCTCGTCAGGTCCCCGGTGGGGTCGCGGCGCCGCTCCCGGCCGAGCCGCTTGGCCATGCGGCTGAGCGCGTGCCCGGCGCCGAGGAGCTTGGCCAGGCCGCGGGCGATGTTCACCCGCCCGAACCGTGGCTCCAGGCCGGTGTACTCCGGGTCCATGTTGCCCAGGATCAGGTTCGTACGGCGAAGCACCTCGTCCTGCCACGCCTGCGGAATCCCCATCATGTCGCAGGTGACCCGCACCGGCAGCTTGGCGGCGATCTGCGTGACGAAGTCGCCCTCCTCCTCGGCCTCGGCCACGATCCGGTGCGCGGCCCGCTGCAGATCCTCCTCCATCTTGGTGAGGATGCGCGGCGTGAACGCCCGCGACACGATGCGCCGCAGCCGGGCGTGCCGGGGATCGTCCATGTTGATCATCGAGCCGAAGTAGACGGCCATCCAGCGCGGCAGGTCGGGCACGCTGTTGGCGGCGGGCTCGCTGCTGAACACCCCCGCGTTGCGGCCGGCCTCGGTGACGTCGGCGTACCGCACCAGGGCGTGGTAGCCGCGTCCCTGCGGCAGGAAGGGGATCTTGACCTCCGGCATGAACACCGGCCGGTCGAGCGCCCGGAGCCGCGCGAAGGCCGCCAGCCGCTCCTCCATCGGACGCCGCCAGAACGCGACGTCGGACAGGTTGATCTCGGGTACCACCGTCATCGCCGCACCTCCCGGACCGCCTCGGCCCGTAAGACGCCCGCGGACTCGCGGATCACCACCGCCAATCTACCAACCCATCCATCTTCAATAAATTCGTTACATGAAGTTACGTACCAGTAGGTATGCCTCGAATGCGAGGATGGTCCCTGCCGTACGCGAGGCGGACTAAGGAGAGTTCGATGCTGAACCTGTCGATCGTGCTGGAGGACAGCGCCCGGGTCACCCCCGACCGGACCGCGATCGTCTTCGGCGAGATGCGCCTGCCCTACTCCTTGATCAACACCGTGGCCAACCAGGTGGCCAACCTGCTGGCCGCACGCGGCATCGGCAGGGGCGACAAGGTCGCGATCGCCTGCCCGAACCTGCCGTACTTCCCGTTCGTCTACTACGGCATCCTCAAGGCCGGGGCGACCGTCGTCCCGCTGAACGTCCTGCTCCAGCCCAGGGAGATCGCCTACCACCTCGACGACTCCGACGCCAAGGCGTTCTTCTGCTTCGAGGGCACCCCGGAGCTGCCCCTCGGGCAGCGCGGCAAGGCGGGCTTCGACGAGTACGCCGCGGGCCGGGACGACGTGAAGCCGCGCAACTTCATCGTGCTGCCCGCGACCCCGCTCGCCACGACGTCCTCGATCGAGGGCGCCGAGGTCTTCTGGGGGGCGCTGGACGGCATGTCCGGCGAGTTCTCGACGGCGCCGACCGCGCCCGAGGACACCGCCGTCATCCTCTACACCAGCGGCACCACCGGCCGCCCCAAGGGCGCCGAGCTCTCCCACATGAACATGCTCATGAACGCCATGGTGTCGGACGCGATGTTCGAGAGCGCCGGCGACGACGTCTACCTGGCCACGCTGCCGCTGTTCCACTCCTTCGGCCAGACCGTGGTCATGAACACCGGCTTCCTGCGCCGCGCCACCGTGGTGCTGCTGCCGCGCTTCGAGGCCAAGCCCGCGCTCGAGCTGATGCGCAACGAGAAGGTGACCTTCTTCGCCGGCGTGCCGACCATGTACTGGAGCCTGGTGACGACGGTCAAGGCCGAGGGCGAGCAGATCCCCGACGGCCTGCAGACATGCGTCTCGGGCGGCGCGTCGCTGCCGGTGGAGGTGCTCAAGGACTTCGAGCAGACCTTCGGCGTCCCGGTCCTGGAGGGGTACGGCCTGTCGGAGACCTCGCCGGTGGCGAGCTTCAACCAGCCCGGCCGCCCGGCCAAGGCCGGCACGATCGGCACCCCGGTCTGGGGCGTGGAGATGAAGCTCGTCGACCAGAACTGGAACACCATCGAGGGCGAGGGCCCCGGCGAGATCGCCATCCGCGGCCACAACGTGATGAAGGGCTACTACAAGCGGCCCGAGGCGACCGCCGAGGTGATCCGCGACGGCTGGTTCCGCACCGGCGACATCGCCACCCGCGACGCCGACGGCTACTACGCCATCATCGACCGCGCCAAGGACATGATCATCCGTGGTGGCTTCAACGTCTACCCGCGGGAGGTCGAGGAGGTCCTCATGAGCCACGAGGCGGTCTCGCTCGCCGCCGTCGTGGGGGTGCCGCACGAGCAGCACGGCGAGGAGGTCAAGGCGTACGTCATCCGCACCCCGGACGCCACGATCACCGAGGACGAGCTGATCGCCTGGGCCAAGGAGAACATGGCGGCCTACAAGTACCCGCGCATCGTGGAGTTCCGCGACTCGCTGCCGATGACCGCCACCGGCAAGATCCTCAAGCGCGAGCTGCGCTAGGCCCCGCAGACGGCCGTACGGCCCGCCCCGGTGCCGCCGGGCGGGCCGTACTCTTTGCGGGCCTTGCGGGCCTTAAGGACGATCAGGGCCAGTCGACGGAGGGCCGCAGCGGCATCCGCGCGTTGCCGTCCTCCTCCAGCCGTACGGCCAGCACCTGGTGGAGCTGCACCTTGTTGCGCTCGAAGCCGACCACGCACCCGGCCATATAGAGGCGCCAGATCCGGGCGATCGCCCGGCCGACCTCCTGCACCGCCTCGTCCCAGTGCTCGTCGAGGTTCGCGCACCAGAACCGCAGCGTCTTGGCGTAGTGCTCGCGCAGGTTCTCCTCGTGCCGGATCTCGAAGCCGTTGTCCTCCATCTGGCGGATGAGGTAGCCCACCGACTCCAGCTCGCCGTCCGGGAAGATGTAGCGGTTGATGAAACCGCCCTGGTTGATCGTCTTCTCCTTGCCGGTGGGCCGGGTGATGCAGTGGTTGAGCAGCCGCCCGCCCGGCTTGAGCTTGTCGTGCAGGGACCGGAAGTAGGACGGCAGGTTGTCCTTGCCGATGTGCTCGGTGAGGCCGATCGAGCTGATCGCGTCGAAGCCGGACTCGGCCACGTCGCGGTAGTCCATGTGCCGCACCTCGGCGAGGTCGCCCAAGCCGCGTTCCTCGATGGCCCGCTGCGCCCACTCGGCCTGCTGCTTCGACAGCGTCACGCCCAGGGCCTTGACGCCGTACTCCTTGGCCGCGTGCATGACCATGCCGCCCCAGCCGCAGCCCACGTCGAGCAGCCGCATGCCGGGCTTGAGGCCGAGCTTCTTGGCGACCAGGTCGTGCTTGGTGAACTGCGCCTCCTCCAGGGAGGAGTCCTCCTTGGGGAAGGTCGCGCAGGTGTAGGCCATGGACGGGCCGAGCACCCACTCGTAGAACCTGTTGGAGACGTCGTAGTGGTGGCTGATCGCCTCGGCGTCGCGCCGCTTGGCGTGCCTGCTGCCCAGGCGGGCCATGGCGCTGCGGCGTACCTCCTGCGGCGGCAGCGGCACGCGCATCAGCAGCGGTTTGAGCCCGAGGGAGCGCATCGCGTCGATCTTCGCATTCAGCGGCAGATCGTTGAGGGTGAGCGACCACATGCGCGACAGCAGCGTGTACATGTCGCCGTGCACGTCCAGATGGCCGCTCACGTAGGCACGGGCCAGGCCCAGCTCGCCGGGAGATTGGGCGAGGTACGCCACCGCGATCGGCGACCTCACCTCGATCCTGAGGTCGGCGTCGCTCGGCCCGGCCTTGCTGCCGTCGTACGCCGAGAACGCGACGCCCACGTCGTCCCCGATGATCTTCTCGAAGATCTGCGCGAGTGTCGTCATCAGATCAACCTCCTAACGCCCCCGGACACACTTGTCGTAGAGGTCGAGCAGCCTGCCGCCCGGGTCGTAGGCTCGCTTGACCGGCCAGTAGGCGTCCCCGTTGTAGAGGCGCCAGAACTCGTCGCGGGGGTAGAACGACGTGGAGTAGAGCGACTTGTGGCCTTCGAGCTCATGCACGGCGTTCTCGATGAGGCGGTTGTGGTAGCCGTCGTACTGCCCCCGCGGCAACGGCACCATGCCCCAGAACCCGAAGTTGACGTAGAGCCGGTTCGGCTCCAGCGGGTACAGGGGCCAGCGGCTCGCGGCCTTCAGCGGGCACATCCACACCGGGGTCATGCCCACCTTCTCGTGGAAGAAGGCGAGGAAGTCCGCGCCGCGCTCGACCGGGATCTCCACGTCCTGGATCACCGACTCCTGGACCGGGCGGTCCAGCCAGCGGTCCACCCGGGCGGTGATGCCGAAGCGCTGGTCGAGGCCGACGAGCCTGCGGTAGACGTCCGAGCGCATCCACTTGCGCGGCATCACCGAGCGCACCAGCGGCTGCTGCACGCCGAACGCGCGCGAGCACCAGAACCAGTCGGTGTCCCACCGCCACAGGTAGTCGCGGACGGTCAGCCAGTCCCGGCTGCGGGTGCGCATCGACTGGTAGTAGATGCGCATGCCGGTGTAGTCGGAGGTGTACGGCGCGCGGTCGGCGAAGCGGCCCACGGTGATGTAGAGCTCGTCCGGGGCGAAGAAGGTGCCGTCGACGAAGTCGACGCTCTCGCCGTCCAGGTCGCCGGACTCGCAGATCTCCTGCATGGCCAGCATGCACTTGTGGGCGTCGGTGAAGCGCAGGTGGGTGAGCCGTACGTAGGGCTTGACCGGGGCGAGTTTGATGCGCAGCCGCAGCGCGTAGCCGAGCGTGCCGTAGGAGTTGGGGAAAGCGTGGAACAGGTCGGCGTGCTCCCCCTCGGGCCGTGCCGTGATCACGCGGCCGTCGCCGGTGAGGATCTCCATCTCCTCGACCGACTCGTGCGGCAGGCCGTCCTTGAAGCTCGTGGACTCGATGCCGAGGCCGGTGACGGCGCCGCCCAGGGTGATCGTCTTGAGCTGGGGCACGACGTACGGCATGAGCCCGTGCGGCAGCGTGGCGTCCACCAGGTCCTCGTACGTGGTCATGCCCTGGACCTCGGCCGTCCTGGTCTCCGGGTCCACCGAGATGACCTGGTCCAGGTCCCGCGCCGACAGTTTCGCCTGCTTGGCGGGCGCGCGGAAGCGGAACAGATTGGTCGTGGCCTTCGCGAGCCTGGGCGCGGCGTTTTCCGGCAGCGTTGCGTAGGACTCCCTGATCTGCTCGACGGCTCGTCGATGCGCCTCCATCCGGGGCTCGGAGGGGCGGGTTGTCCCTGTGGTACCGGTCCCGCGTCCGGGCATGCCATCACCCCCACGAAATGTAAACGGAGATCCCCTCCAAGTGACGGTATCTCCTCAAATGACCCCGAACCAGACTAGACACGTTAAACGTGCGGAAACTCAGCGGGTCCCCGAAAACCGGTGAAGGGCAATCCGAAATCCTACGAGACGGCACGGCGGCGATCTCCCGCAACACGCCGAAGCTCAGGTCAACGTCTGGCCTGCATCGCGCCCGCCACGCCCGCCGCGCCGGCCGCCCCGGCAGGCCCGCTCCGCCCGGGCCGCGCTTGCGCCAGCCCCCCGAATATTGTTCTACTGGGCTCTGGACCGAATCACCGTACGAAAGGCGCCGAATCATGGGGAAGGGGCCGCTGGCCGGAGTGCGCGTGCTGGAGCTGGCCGGGCTCGCGCCGGGACCGTTCGCCGGGATGATGCTGGCCGACCACGGCGCCGAGGTGCTGCGCGTGGACCGGGTGTCGGCGGTGACCCGCGCCGGCGATCAGCCGTCCGCGACCGTGCTGGACCGGGGCAAGCGCACGATCGGGCTCGACCTGAAGTCGCCGCGCGGCGTGGAGACGTTCAAGCGGCTCGCCGCCGAGGCCGACGTGGTCATCGAGGTCTTCCGGCCGGGGGTCGCCGAACGGCTCGGCATCGGGCCGGAGGATCTGCGGGCGATCAACCCGCGGCTGATCTACGGGCGGATGACCGGGTGGGGCCAGGAGGGGCCGCTCGCGCCGACCGCCGGGCACGACATCGACTACATCGCGATCTCGGGCGTGCTGTCGATGCTGGGCCGGGCCGGGGAGAAGCCCACCCCGCCGATCAACATCCTCGGCGACTTCGCCGGAGGCGGGCTCATGCTCGCCTACGGCGTCCTGCTGGCGCTGTTCGAGCGCGAGCGCACCGGGCGCGGCCAGGTCATCGACGCGGCCATGGTGGACGGCGCGGCGCTGCTGTTCTCGATGTTCCCCGCGATGATCGCCAACGGCCTCTGGGGGGAACGGGGCACGAACCTGCTCGACACCGGGTCGCCGATGTACGACACCTACGAGACCGCCGACGGCGACTTCATGGCCGTGGGCTCCCTGGAGCCCCAATTCTGGGCCGAACTCGTCGCCAAGATGGGCCTGGAGGACCTGCCGGACCGGGACGACCGGGCCAACTGGCCCGCGATCCGCGCCCGGCTGGCGGACGCGTTCAAGTCGAAGACCCGGGCCGAGTGGGAAAAGGTCTTCGAGGGGTCGGACGCCTGCGTCTCCCCCGTCCTGTCGATGAGCGAGGCCCCGGAGCACCCCCACAACCGCGCCCGCGGCACCTTCGTGGAGGTCGCCGGGCTCACCCAGGCGGCCCCCGCGCCGCGCCTGCTCGACAGCGGCCACGCCGACCTCGCCCCCGCGACCCGCCTGCACGATCTGTCCTCGTGGGGCATCGACGAGCAGGCCGCCAAGGACCTGCGCGCCGAGGGCGTCCTCGCCTGACCCACGCGGCCCCCGATCCCCTCCGGATCGGGGGCCGGGCCGTAGGGACCGGCCGTACGGCCCGGTGGCGGGCTCAGGAGGGCGGAGGCGTGAGGACGGCGATGTAGAGGTCGGCGCCGGAGGGGTGGTGGACCTCGACGTCGGTGGTGAAGGCGCGGGCGGGGACGGCGCCGGACTCGGTGTGCTTCCAGACCTCCTGCCAGCATTCGACGAGCGCCTGCGGCATGGGGCCGCGCGCCTCCAGCTTCATCACCGGGACGCCGGGGACCCGCACCGCGACCATGCCCTCGGGCAGGCGCGCCGCGGACCGCACGGCGATGCCCACGATCTGCGTGTAGGCGCCGTGGTGGTCGCTCTCGTAGTCGGTGAGCACCGCGTACAGGTTCTCATCGACCCTGCCGGGGACGTGCGCGAACGCGCCGGGCGCGCCCGCCCGCTGCCAGAGGGCGGGAAGCTGCGCGCGAGACGGGTCCGCCTCGGCGGCGGGGGACGTCCGGGCGGCGTAGCCCACGACGAGGATCTCGGGGCGGTCGACGATGTTCACCGGACCTCCTCCGTCCCCGCGCCGCGACATCCCGTCATCGGTCCTCCCGTACAGGTCGCCGGTCCTCCTGTACAGGTCGTCGGCCCGCTCTCGCGGGCAGGGAGAACAAGATGCCGCGTTCCACGCTTCCCCTGCCGCATACGCTCCCGACACCTCCTTCGCCCATCATCCGAAGCCGATCCGCGCGGAGCCGACGGCCGGACGACCCGGCCTCGCCGTCTCCGCGAATCGGCTGCAACCCGTACACGAAAGGACGCCCTCGCCCCGCGCGTCACCCGAGCCTCCCCGTCAGCGCACCGTGACCAGCGTGTTCGCACACCTGACCAGCGCCGCCAATGTATCCGTCCCGGCCGACAAGAAGCGCCCGGCATTGCCTCTCGGCATCGCCGCGGCGGGCCATACGGACAATTGTGACGTCTCCCAGACCCCTGGACCGCTGCGCGGTGACGAATCGGGGAAGACTTCTAGAGAAGAAGTACCACATAGGCTGGATGAACGTGCGTTTCCTCAACGACCAGACGCCCTCCTTCGACCTCACCTACAGCGACGTGTTCATGGTTCCGTCACGATCCGCGATCGATTCCCGGCTCTCGGTGGATCTGTCCACCCGTGACGGCACCGGAACCACCCTGCCGATCATCGTCGCCAACATGACGGCGGTGGCCGGCCGCCGCATGGCCGAGACCGTGGCCCGGCGCGGCGGGATCGCGATCATCCCCCAGGACATCCCCCTCGACGTCGTGTCCGACGTGATCGACTGGGTCAAGCGCCGCGATCTGGTGCATGACACCGCGATCACCCTCACCCCCCACGACACCGTGGGCGAGGCGCTCAACCTGCTGCCCAAGCGCGCCCACGGCGCGGTGATCGTGGTCGACTGGGACAACCGGCCGGTGGGCGTGGTCACCGAGGCCGACTGCCACGGCATCGACATGTACACCCAGCTCTCGGAGGTGATGTCGGCCTCGCTGCTCACCCTGCCCGCGGGCGTGGAGCCGCGCCGCGCGTTCGACATCCTGTCCGAGGGACGGCACCGGCTCGCGCCGGTGGTGGACGCCGACGGGCGGCTGGTGGGCGTCCTCACCCGGACCCAGGCGCTGCGGTCCACCCTCTACCAGCCCGCCGTGGACGAGCGCGGCCGGCTGCGCGTCGGCGCGGCGGTGGGCGTCAACGGCAACGTCGCCGCCAAGGCCAAGGGGCTGCTCGACGCCGGGGTCGACGTGCTGGTCGTGGACACCGCCCACGGCCACCAGCAGAAGATGATCGACGCCCTGCGGGCCGTACGGGGGCTGGATCCGTCCGTCCCGGTCGCCGCCGGGAACGTGGTCACCGCCGAGGGGGTGCGGGACCTGGTGGACGCCGGGGCCGACATCGTCAAGGTGGGCGTGGGGCCGGGCGCGATGTGCACCACGCGCATGATGACGGGGGTGGGCCGACCGCAGTTCTCGGCGGTGCTGGAGTGCGCGACGCAGGCGCGGCGGCTCGGCCGGCACGTGTGGGCCGACGGCGGGGTGCGGCATCCCCGCGACGTCGCCCTGGCGCTGGCGGCGGGCGCGTCCAACGTGATGATCGGCTCGTGGTTCGCCGGGACGTACGAGTCGCCGGGCGACGTGCGCGTGGACGCCGACGGCAGGCGCTACAAGGAGAGCTTCGGCATGGCGTCCGCCCGGGCCGTACGGCTACGCACGGCGGACGACTCCCCGTTCGAGCGCGCCCGCAAGGCGCTCTTCGAGGAGGGGGTGTCCACCTCGCGCATGTACCTCGACCCGCAGCGCCCCTCGGTGGAGGACCAACTGGACGCGATCGTGGCGGGGCTGCGCTCGTCGTTCACCTACGCCGGGGCGAGCAACCTGGAGGAGTTCCACGAACGCGCCGTCGTGGGCGTGCAGAGCACCAACGGCTACGCCGAGGGCATGCCCCTCCACCAGAGCTGGCGCCAGCCGTAGCCGTCCACTCCGGGCCACCCACACCGGGCCACCCACACCGGGCCGTCCGCACCGGGCCGTCCGCACCGGGCCGTCTGCATTGGGCCGCAGGCGGCCACGACGCTCCGCGCACCCACACCTCGCGTGCCGGCGTCCGGCTCGTAGCCCCGCCCTGCTCTCGGATTCGTCGGTTCCAATCCCGCTCCTACAGGGCCCGGCCGGTGACGACCTATCCGATTCCGCCGGTAATGTCTCCGATGACGTCGCGGGGGCGAACCGGAGGCGAGACGCGGAGCGGACGCGGCCGTGACGCCGTAGAGTCATCCGGTCGGCCCGAACGCGGCCGGCCCGTACGCGAGTTAGACAGGAGTACCCACGTGGCACTGGAGAAGCCGGAGATCGATTTCCCCGGGGGGCAGCCGCCCGCGGACCTGGAGATCGTGGACATCGTCGAAGGGGACGGGCCGGAGGCCAAGCCGGGGCACACGGTCAGTGTCCACTATGTGGGCGTGGCGTTCTCCACCGGCGAGGAGTTCGACGCGTCGTGGAACCGCGGTCAGCCCTTCCAGTTCGGGCTCGGCGGCGGGCAGGTCATCGCGGGCTGGGACCAGGGGGTGGCCGGCATGCGGGTCGGCGGGCGGCGCAAGCTCACCATCCCGCCGCACCTGGGCTACGGCAACCGTGGCGCGGGGAACGTGATCAAGCCGGGTGAGACCCTCATCTTCGTCGTGGACCTCCTCGGCGTGAACTGAGACGGCGTGAACTGACCCGAACTGACGTGAACTGAAGCGGTGTGAACTGAGACGGCGTGAACCGAGGCGCCGTGAACTGAGACGGGACGTGATGGCCGGGTGACGCGGGTCGACCGGCCATCGTCTCCCAAATGTCGGCCTCCTAGGGCAGGATTGCCTTGTGCTGCTGATCGACCTGGCGCGGACATCCACGGCGGTCGCCGCCGACTCCGCCAGGCTGGCCAAGATCCGACATCTGGCGGAGTTGCTCGGCCGGGTGGGGCCGGACGAGGCGGAGATCGCGATCGCGTACCTGTCGGGGGTGCTGCCGCAGCGGCAGGTGGGGCTCGGGTGGAGCGGCTTGCGTGATCTGCCGTCGCCCCGTCAGGTCGCCACCGCCACGCTGTCCCGGGTGAACGGGCTGCTCGACGAGATCAAGGCCTGTTCCGGGCCGGGGTCGCAGGCGGCCCGCAGGGCGCTGACCGCCGAGTTGTTCGGGGCGCTGACGGAGCAGGAGCAGTCGTTCCTGGTGCGGCTGCTCCAAGGCGAGCTGCGGCAGGGGGCGCTCGACGGGGTCATGATCGAGGCGATCGCCATGGCCGCGGAGGTCCCGGCCGCGGAGGTACGGCGTGCGCTCACGCTGCGCGGCTCGCTGCCCGCGGTGGGGGCCGCCGCGCTGAGCGGCGGGGTGGCGGCGTTGCGCGCGTTCCGGCTGGAGGTGGGCCGGCCCGTCGCGCCGATGCTCGCGCAGAGCGCGCCGAACGTGGCGGCGGCCCTGGAGAAGATCGGCGGGCCCGCCGCGTTGGAGTGGAAGCTCGACGGGGTGCGGATCCAGGCCCATCGCTCCGGCGACCAGGTGATGGTCTTCACCCGGACCCTCGACGACATCACCGCGCAGGTGCCTGAACTGGTCGAGGCCGTGCTGGCGCTGCCCTCGACCGACCTGGTGCTCGACGGCGAGGTGATCGCACTGCGGTCCGACGGACGGCCGCACCCCTTCCAGGTCACCTCGGGCCGGGTGGCCGGCAAGCTCGACGTGGCGAAGCTGCGGGCCTCGACGCCGCTGAGCGTCTTCTTCTTCGACGCGCTGCGCGTCGACGGGCGGGACCTGCTGGAGTCCAGCGCCGCCGAACGGCACGCGGAGCTGGCCCGCGTGGTGCCCGACAAACTGCTCATTCCCCGGCTGGTCACCGCGGACCCGGCCGAGGGGGAGGCGTTCTTCGCCGAGGTGGTCCGCCAAGGGCACGAGGGCCTGGTGGTCAAGTCGCCGCGCGCGACGTACGCGGCGGGCCGTCGCGGCGCGGCGTGGATCAAGGTGAAGCCCCGGCACACGCTGGATCTGGTGGTGCTCGCCGCCGAGTGGGGGCACGGCCGCCGCAAGGGCACGTTGTCGAACCTGCACCTGGGCGCCCGTGATCCCGAGACGGGCGGCTTCGTCATGCTGGGCAAGACCTTCAAGGGGCTGACCGACAAGCTCCTGGCCTGGCAGACCGAGCAGTTCCTGCGCATCGCCGACGGCCCGACCGACGGCTGGGTGGTCACCCTCCGCCCCGAGCTGGTCGTGGAGATCGCCTTCGACAGCGTCCAGCGCTCCCCCCGCTACCCGGGCGGCATGGCCCTGCGCTTCGCGCGCGTTCTCCGCTACCGCCCCGACAAACGCCCCGAGGACGCCGACACCGTCGAAACCGTGCGCTCCCTGATGTTCTGAGGCGGTCCAGGCCCGGACCGCCGGAACGCCCCCCTGATTACGTGATCACTTGAACGGACGCAGGGTCAGCGGGTAGCGGAAGCCGCCGTCGCCGAGGGCGGAGAGGCCGCCGACGATGGAGAGGACCACCGCGGCCACCCAGATCACGGGGATCAGCGCCACGCCGATGATCGTGAGGGGCAGCACGATCGAGGCGCCGACCAGGGTGATGTGGAAGTTGAGGGCCTCGACCGCGTGGCGCCGCACGTACGGGGAGGTCCTGCCCATGGTCAGCAGCATCAGCAGAGGCCCGATGATGACCAGGCCGAACAGCGGCAGCAGGTGGGCCGCCGCCGCGCCGAGGCGTTCGCTCCCGTCGGGCGCTCCGACGTACGGCGGGGCGTAGGACGAGGCGGACCGCGGGGCGGGGGCCGGACCCGGCGCGTACGCGGCCGGATGGAGGTCCCACGTGATCGGCGCCAGCTCGCCGTAGGTGCGGGCGTTCATCGCGCGGTCGAGCCGCTCGTCCATCTCGTCCTTGTCGAGCCGGCCCTCGGCGAAGGCCGCCTTGAGCTGCTCGATGACCTGGTCCCGGTCCTGGTTGCTGACGCGAAGCCGCGGGTGGGGCGCCGGAGGTCCGCCGACTCCCCGCGACGGTGTCGCTTGCATCTGGTTACTCACCTTCCCCGGCCGCCGTTTCGCGGGCAGGTTTATCAAGGTCTTCGCTCGTGACATTTCCATCCTGCGCCACCCGCCCGGGGTGGTCCATCGGGAACAACCCCGAGGTCCCCCTTATACGTCCCGGATGTTGCCGCCCAAGACGACCCCAAGAACGGTATACAAGGGGTATGAGATGGCGGGATCGCTACGGAATCAGGCGTTGGCGTGGGCCGAAGATCGCCAGATTCGACCGGGAGGCCACGGACGCCGATATCGAGGCGCTCATCGCCTTCGCGAAGTCGCGCCGGGGCGTGGAGTTCTACGTCGAACCGGAGACGTTCGCCACCGACACGACCGCGGTCGCGGTCGCGGACGACGGCGAGTGGACCCGGCGTCGGGTGGGCTCCCCCGCGGTCATTCACAAGGTGGCCCGCGACCTCGCCCTCCCGGTCTACGACGTGCAGCTGACGGGCTACCCCCCTCGCATGCGCGCCTACAACGAACGCCGCAAGTCCGAGGGACTCTGACGACACGTCCGCCGACGGCGGCCCCATCCTTTCTCCGGCCCAGGGCCACGCTCGGCCCTCCGGCCCAGGGCCACGCTCGGCCCTCCGGCCCAGGGCCACGCTCGGCCCTCCGGCCCAGGGCCACGCTCGGCCCTCCGGCCCAGGGCCACGTTCGGGCTTCGGCCTGCGCCTGCTCCCGGCCGTACACGCCCTGTCGCCTCACTTCGGCCTGATCTCCCCTGGTTAGGCCCCACCCGGTACGACCACGCCCAAACACCGGCCATACCCCCGACCCGGTCATGCCTTCGACCTGGACATGCCCCCGACCTGGACATGCCCCCGACCTGGTCACGCCCACTCCAACGCGCTTCGGGCTTGCCGTGCCGACACCTTCACCGGGCTCTGATCGGTCCGGCGATCCTGTTGGCGACGCCAGGGTGGGTCCTTCGAGTCATCCTGCCCTGGGGTCGCGTGAGGGGGGTGCCATAAGGCTGTCCACCGCTTTCGGTCCGGGACTTCGGTCGGCGTCGTCGTCGAGGAGGGCGACCAGCGGGGTCAGCCACGCCGCCGTTGGTCTGCCCATCTGCTCGTCCAAGTCCTGCGGACTCGGCATGCCCGAGCGGAGGATGTTGGGCGAGATCAAATGGCGCAGGCCCTCCTGGAGCAGGCGGGCCAGCGAATAGGCGGGGTCGGCGGCGAGGGCGCGTTCGACCGCGATGCCCGCGAGGGCGCAGTCTCCGTTACGCCAGGCGGCGACGCCCAGAAGGGACGCGGCCGGAGGGGTGAAGCGCGGCTCCAGCCGCCGGGTGAGATCCCGCCACAGGTCCAGATGCACGCCGATCGTGGCGTCGTCGAGCAGGGTCCACGCCTCGTCCCTGATCCGGATCACGGCGAGGTCCAGGCCCAGGCGGGCGGCCTCGTCGTCGCACAGCCGGTCGCCGCGACCATAGGCCCGCAGGGCGGCGCGCACCCGCCCGAGCCCGGCCGTGACATACGCCGCCGCGAACGCGTCCGGGCACGCCGCAGCGGCCAGGTCGCGGCCGACCTCCGCCACCGCCCGCGCCGTGGCCTGGCGCATCGCCTGACGCATCGGCCCGTCGAGCGGCGCCACGGACCGTTCCAGGCTGGTTCGATCCGGCAGGGCCACCATGCCGTGCATGGTCGCCTGGGCGGCGATGGGGCTGGCGACCGCGTCGTACGGCACGCCTTCGGCCGGGCAGCAGCGGACGTTGCGGCACAGATATGACCAGTAGCGCCCGCCTTCAGCGCGGAGCGCCTCGGCGACCTCGATGCCCGCCTCGCGCAGCAGCCTGGCGGCCTCGTCCACGGCCGGCGTCACCAGCGCGCCCGCCCCGAACCCCACCAGCATCACCTGGGCGACGCCCTCGCGGCCGAGCAGCAGCGGCAGCCGCCGCAGCGACCCGGCCGCGACGGGCAGATCCCACCGGGTGGTCAGCCGCAGCCGCCCGTCCGGCGGCCACCCGGTGAATCCGGCCACCACCAGGCTGTCAACCGGGTGGAAGCCCAGGAGGTAGGGCACCGCGCACAGCAGATCGGCGGGTGTGGCCAGCAGCATCCTCGGTGTCTCGTCGATGTTCATGGCACCTCAGCCTGCCCGCGAAACCCGACCGCCGTGCCGCCTCGCTCACCTTCTGTGGATAACCCGTCCCTGTGGGTAACTCGGCACCACTCTCGGTTCGAACTGGCGTACCGGCGTAGGAGGCCGCCCGAAGGCGGATCGGCGGACCCGGCGGGCCGCCTTCCCCACCCCAGGAGATCCAGGCGGGGCGTGGCCGCCCCCGCACAAGGCAAGCGGCCGGAGCCGGCTCAGCCCCGCTCGCGGCTCGGTGGGAACGGCCCAGACGCCGGATGGCCATCGCCGGAAGGTCGAACG
>NZ_JBFATZ010000001.1:96521-160391 GCF_040678635.1 Thermopolyspora sp. NPDC052614 | reverse complement strand
AGGCCGCCCGAAGGCGGATCGGCGGACCCGGCGGGCCGCCTTCCCCACCCCAGGAGATCCAGGCGGGGCGTGGCCGCCCCCGCACAAGGCAAGCGGTCAGAGCGGCTCAGCCCCGCTCGCGGCTCGGTGGGAGCGGACCAGGCGCCGGATGGCCGTCGCCGGAAGGGGGAAGCAGGCGGGAGCGGACCAGGAAGACGGCTCCGGCGACGGCGGCGGGCATGGTGACGACGGCGGCGAGCGGAATCAGGAAGATCAAGAAGGCGACGACGCCGTAGCCGAGGGCGGCCCCCATGTTCGCGCGCATCACCGCGAAACGGTCACGCCGCCGCAGGCCGCGCCGTTCCATCGCCAGGCCGGTCAACTCGACGGCGAGGAAGAAGCCCGACACCATCGCGCCGAGCACCGGCACGACCGTCTGCCCGATCACCGGCACGAAGCCGAGCACGAACAGCGGGATCGTCAACGCCACCACGTACAGGAGAATGACGAGGCTGTCCTTCAGGGAGCGTGCGATGGACCGCCATATCGGCACGTCGGGGGCCTCGGGCAGCTGGCCGAGGTCGCGCTCCACCTGCTCGGACAGCTTCTCGTAGAACGGCTCGCCGATCGCCAGCGTGATCGAGACGTACGTCTTGACGGCGAGGAGCAACCCGACCCCGAAGATCAGGACCCCGACGAGGAACCGGAACGTGGTGCGGAGGCCCTCGTTCCAGTCGTCCGCGAACGGCGTGAAGAACTCGGTCAGATTGCCCACCTGCAGCGTCAGCACCACGAAGGCGAAGACGTACAGGACCAGCGCCAGCAGCGCGGGGATCAGCCCGATGAACCACCATTTCGGGTTCCGTGCGACCCATCGCAACCCGTCGAAGAAGCTCCGGACACCGGCGACAAGACCGCCCAAACCTCCGCCCCCACCACGCGCGCTCCCGCTACTCATGCCCGAACCCTACCTATTGGTCACCCCCCTACGATCACCTCGTGACCATGCCGTTGCCGCAGCCCCTCGCCGACCGGACGGACGTCGGGGCGAGGCCGCCCCGCCTGCGCGGCTCAGGGGGGCGCGGCCCGTCAGGCCGGGTTCCGCCACAGGCCGGTGACCTGGACGCCAAGGACCGAGAACAACTCGCGCAGCAACGGCAACGAGATGCCGAGCACGTTGCCATGGTCGCCGTCGATGCCCTCGACGAACCAGCCGCCGAACCCATCAAGGGTGAACGCCCCCGCCACCCGCAGCGGCTCTCCGGTGGCCACATAGGCCGCGATCTCCTCGTCGGACGGCCGGCCGAACCGGACGGCCGTGGCCGCTGTCCGCGCCGCCTCTCGGCCCGTCGCCGCGTCGATCACGCAGTGCCCGGTCAACAGCGTCCCCGTACGGCCCCGCATGAGCCGCCACCGCGCCACGGCCTCGTCTGGCGACGCGGGCTTGCCGTACGCGCGCCCGTCGAGTTCCAGCACCGAGTCGCAGCCGATGACGAGCCCGCCGCTCATCCCGGCGGCCACCGCGGCCGCCTTGGCCCGCGCCAGCGCCAGGCACAGCTCGGCCGGGCTCGCGGCGCTGATCGCGTCCTCGTCCACCCCGCTGACCACGACCTTGGGGTCGAGCCCCGCACCGCGCAGCACCGCGAGGCGGGCGGGGGACGCCGATGCCAGCACGATCTCACTCATGTCGCCTCACCCTACCGACCGGCGGGAACGTGCCTTGCGAGCGCCCACGGGCGTCCAAGCCCAAGGCCGCCGGGAGGAGACCGGCCGCAGCGGCGCCCGCCGGGCTCCCGGCCTCCGCCAGCGCGATACCCGCACGACGTTCACCGAGTCGGGCACCGTCCCACCGGCCCCGGCCGACGCCATACGCCAACGCGCCATAGGCCAACGTGCCGTCGCGGCGCCCGAGAAGCCGGGCCCGGTGAGGCACTGTGGTCACCGGCTAGGCGGCCTTGAGTGTGGAGATGACCGTGTTGATGTCGCGCCAGCGCTTCTTCTGGCTGTCGGGGATGGAGACGAACAGCAGCGCCGGCTTGTGCTTGGGGATCTCGGTCAGCACGACGGCCGCCATCGACGTGCGCCGCTTGCCCTTGACGGTGTACTTGACCTCGTAGGCGAGCAGCCAGGCGTCGCGTTTGCCCACCTTCTTCGGCTGGGAGGCGACCCACTTGATCTTCGCCCCCTTGGGCTGGTGGTTCAGCGTCCAGCGGGCCGCGACGATGGCGGTGTCGCGCAGTTCCTTCTGAACCAGGATCGGAACCGGGCACGAGACGAGCAGGGCGCGGTGCCCGGCACCCTTCACAGCGGGCAGGACCTGGCGGGTCGCGAACGGCGCCGACTTGACCGGCTTCCAGATCCTCGGCATCCGGGCCACCGCGATCCGGGAACGCCTGTCCTTGATCCACCTCTTCACGGCGATGGTACGGCCGGGCAGTTTGCCCAGTTTCTTGTTCTTGGGCGGGCCGGGAATGCGGGGGTCGGCGAGTGCGGCGTCGATCGGCTTCAGTTTGGGCGTCGGCGCGGCGGTGGCGGACGCCCCCGATCCGGCGGTCGCGGGCTCGACGGTCGCGGGGGCCGAGGCAGCAGGGGTGGCTTCAGGGGTGGGGGCGGCGGACGCCGAGGAGGCCGTCGGCCCACCCGTCGCCGACGCGGCGGCGCCGGGCGCCGCGCTGACTCCGGTGCCGGGCGAGGCGGTCGGCCGTAAGGCGTCGCCGGACGGCGTCCCCGAGGTGGGTTTCACGGTCGGTTCCGCGGCGGCGGTGACCGTGGCCGGGGAGTCGTCCCGGGTCACGAGCAGCACCACACCGGTCGCCACGGCGACGATCAGGGCCACGCCGCCCGCCACGAGCCGATAGATCACCCGCATGGGAAGATCGCCGAGCCGCGAGGCCAGGGATGGTCGCGGCGGCGGGGCGGGTGGGCGCGGCTCCTCGATCACGATTTTCGGAAGCGGTGCGGTCTCCGCCTCGGCCGCTATGTAGGACGGGACCGCCTTTGTCCCCTGACTCCCATCCACCCCATATGACACGATCGCGAGCGTACGACAAATCGGCACGTCCACGTGCGCTTTACCCATCACACTTCGGGAACGAGAGCCTTCCGGCCCGCGCCACGTCCCGTCCCCCCCCGGAACGTTCCCCAACGATCAGGGCGACGGGTGGCGCAGCGGACCCCATCCGGCCGGGCGGAAGCCGCCCTGACGCAGCCAGGGCGCGTCGGCGACGACCGTGCGGGAGCCGGGCTCGATCTCGGTGAAGCCCGCGTCCCGCACCACCGGCAGGCCGCTGCCCACCAGCGCGGCCCACACGGCCGGGGTCGCGGGCCGTACGGCCGTGACGAGACCGGCCTCGCGCCACGCGGACCTGGACTCCTCGTCGCTCCCCCACCAGGCGAGTTGCGCGGCGTGCCCGGCCTGTGCCATCGCCTTCCCCGCCGACATCGTCAGCTCCGGATTCAGCCACAGCACCGGTACGGCCGGCTCCGGTTCGCCCGGCGCGGCGGAGTCGGACAGTTCGGTCCCCGAGACCTGGAGCCGCGACAGGTCCCGCGGCCAGGCCGCGACCGGCACGGGCGGATGCACGCGTACCTCGGCCGTCCGCACCCGCACGGTGATGCCGGGCAGATCCAGTACCCGCCGCCACTCGGCTCCCCGGGCCCTGCGCACCACCTTCCGGATGCCGATGGTCTCCCAGGCCCGCACGTCCTCGGCCCATTCGCCGCTCACCGACCGCTCGTCGGCCAGGAGCGTCAGTACGGCTTTCGCCGCCGCCTCCAGGGCGTCCGTCCGTTCGGGAGGGGCCGCCCGCTCGATGCGCACGACGAGCGGCAGCACCCGCTGATCGATCTCACCCACGCCCAACAGGATTCCAGATCGCCCCGGCTCCGCCCGCCCCGGTTCAGGCCACCCCGGTTCAGGCCACCCCCGTTCAGGCCACCCCCGTTCAGGCCAGCCCGGTTCAGGCCAGCCCGGTTCAGGCCAGCCCGGTTCAGGCCACCCCGGTTCAGGCCAGCCCGGTTCAGGCCAGCCCGCGCCCGGAGTCCGGGGCCGACGCGCAGGGACATCAACGCGGCGAGCAGGCACAGCAGGCCCGCGCCGTACCAGGCGAGGGTGTAGGCGCCGAGTTGGTCGCGGGTGAATCCGGCGGCGAAGGCGGCGATCGCGGCGCCCACCTGGTGGGAGGCGAAGACCCAGCCGAAGACCACCGCGCCGTCGGCGCCGTAGATCTGCCGGCACAGGGCGACCGTGGGGGGAACGGTGGCGACCCAGTCCAGGCCGTAGAAGACTACGAACACCAGCATGCTGGGTTCGGTGGTGGCGGCGAAGAGCTGCGGGAGGATCAGCAGGGACGCGCCGCGCAGCCCGTAGTAGACGCCCAGCAGAACGCGCGGGTCGATCCGGTCGCTGAGCCATCCGCTGGCGACGGTGCCGACGATGTCGAAGATGCCGATCAGCGCGAGCAGGCTCGCCGCGGTCGTCTGCGGCATCCCATGGTCATGGGCGGCGGGGATGAAGTGCGTCCCAACCAGGCCGTTGGTGCTCATGCCGCAGATGGCGAACCCACCGGCGAGAAACCAGAAGGCTCTCGTTCGGGCCGCCGTCCACAACACTCGCACCGCCCGCAGCGCCGGGCCGTCCTGCGGCCGCGCGCTCTCGACACCGCGCCGCGAGGCCGTCGCCGGTCCGCCCGCGGCCGGTGCGGCTTGCGCGGACGTGCCCGCCGAAAGGTCGCCGCCGACCTCATCCGCGAAGTCCCCCGCAGGAACGCTCACCGCGCCGTCCGCCGCCACACCGGGACGGCCGGACATCGACGCGGGCGTCGGGGCGAAGTCCCCCGCAGGAACGCCCACCCCGCCGTCCCCGGCCACACCGGGACGGCCGGACATCGACGCGGGCGTCGGGGCGTCTTCCGGCACGCCCGCCGGATTCGCCGACGTGACCGTCGCCGAAGTGACCGTGTCCACCCGTCCAGACGACGGTTCGCGCACCACCGCGTCCCCCGGACCTTCCGTGGGACCGTTCCCGACGGCCGTGGCCGGGCCGCCCGCCACCCCCGTACTGCTCCCGCCCCCGGTCGGCGCGCCCAGCGCCGTCGTGCCCACGTCCTCGGGCCGGTCACGCAGCAGGAACCAGACCAACGGGACGACGGCCAGCGCCGCCCCGGCCACGGTGAGCGCCGCCGCGCGCCATCCCTGGCCGTGGATGACGTGGGCCAGGATCGGCAGGAACACCAGTTGGCCGGTCGCCCCGGCGGCGGTGAGGGCGCCGGTGACCACGCCGCGGTGTCGTACGAACCAGCGGTCGGTGACCGTGGCGACGAACACCAGCGCCATCGAGCCGGTGCCCAGCCCCACCAGTACGCCCCAGGTGGCGACGAGTTGCCAGCTCGCGTTCATCCATATGGTGAATCCGCTGCCCGCCGCCACCAGCAACAGCGCGACGGTGACCACGCGCCGCATGCCGAAACGGTCCATGAGCGCGGCGGCGAAGGGGGCGGTCAGGCCGTACAGCACGAGGTTGACCGAGACGGCGAGCGAGATCGCCGCGCGGGACCAGCCGAACTCCTCCCGCAGCGGGTCGATCATCACGCCGGGCGTGGCCCGGAACCCGGCGGCACCGAGGATCGCCACGAACGCCACCGCCGCGACGAACCACGCACGGTGCACCCGGCCGAGAGGCCCGAGTACGCGCCGACCGATCGCCGCCCGGCGCGACGCCGGATCCGCCTCCGATGTCTCCGGTGTGTCACCGATCAGTGTCATGGGGAACATTCTCATTTCGCGGTTCGGCGCCGACGAGTGGCCCGATGGACAATATGTGAAAGAATCCGGCCATGCGTCGTCACCGTATCGTCGTGCTCGCCCTCCCCGACTTCACGGCCCTCGACTTCGGCATCCCGATCCACGTCTTCCGGGCGACCGACGCCGGCGGCAACCGACTGTACGAAATCGACGTCTGCACTCCGGGCGGCGCCCCCGTGCACAACTCCGACGCCGGCTACCAGATCGTCTCCGGCCGTGGGCTTGAGGCCTTGGAGACCGCCGACACCGTGATCGTCACAGGCGTGCACGACGGCCCCCCGATGCGCGAGGGCGTCGTCGACGCCGAACTGGGCGAGGCGCTGCGCGCCGCCGCGAGACGCGCCCGCATGGTGTCGATCTGCACCGGCGCGTTCGTGCTCGCGGCGGCGGGCCTGCTCGACGGCCGCCCCGCCACGACCCACTGGGTCCACGCGGCCCGCTTCCGCTCGCTGTTCCCCCGCGTACGACTCGACCCGGACGTGCTGTTCATCGACGACGGCGACGTGCTCACGTCGGCGGGCGTGGCCGCCGGCCTCGACCTGTGCCTGCACATCCTGCGCCGGGACCACGGCGGGGAGGTCGCCAACCGCATGGCCCGCCGCTGCGTGACCTCGCCTTGGCGGGAGGGCGGCCAGGCGCAGTACATCGAGCGCCCGGTGCCCGACCCGAACGGCACCACCACCGCGCCGACCCGCGCCTGGGCGCTCGAACGCCTGGACCAGGACCTCGACTTGGAGACCCTCGCCGCGCACGCCCGCCTCAGCGTGCGCACCTTCACCCGCCGCTTCCGCGAGGAGACCGGCCTGAGCCCCAACCGCTGGCTGACCGCGCAACGCGTGGAGCGCGCCCGCCACCTGCTTGAGACCACCGACCTCACCGTCACCGAGGTCGCCCGCCTCGCGGGCTTCGGCACCACCGTCTCGCTCCGCCAGCACCTGCACGCCGCCGTCGGCGTCGCCCCGCTCGCCTACCGCACGGCCTTCCGCACCGGCACGGCACCCGCCACCCGGTGATCGCACGCCCTCACCACCAGGCCGCCCCACCCCGGTACGGCACCGCCCCGGCGAAGCTGCCCAACCACGGCTATCGGGCGACCCGGCGGCCTCTCCACGCCCGACACCGCTGCACGATCTCCACCGCCCGATCACCCCACGCCTTCACCACCAAGCCGCCCCCGATACCGCACGGCCCTCAGGTGAGGCTGTCCAGCCACGCCTGCCGCAATCCCGCGAACCGCCCCGCCTCGGCGATCAGCCGATCCGGCGGCCCGTCCTCGACGATCCGCCCACCGTCCACGACCAGCACCCGCTGCGCGATCTCCACCGTGGACAGGCGATGCGCGATGATCAGCGCCGTGCGCCCGGCCAGGATGGTCCGCACCGCCCGCTGGACCAGTCGCTCGCTCGGCACGTCCAGGCTGGAGGTGGCCTCGTCGAGGATGAGCACCGCCGGGTCGGCGAGGAACGCCCGCGCGAACGCCACCAGTTGCCGCTGCCCGGCCGACATCCGCCCGCCGCGTTTGCCGACCTCGGTGTGGTAGCCGTCCGGCAGCGCCGAGATGAACTCGTGCGCACCGAGCGCCTTGGCCGCGGTGACGATCTCGGGCATGGTGGCGTCCGGCCGTCCGAACCTGATGTTGTCGGCCACCGAGCCGGAGAACAGGAAGTTCTCCTGCGTCACCATGACCACGGCCCGCCGCAGCGTGGCCTCGTCGAGGTCGCGCAGGTCCACCCCGTCGAGCAGCACTCTCCCCGCCACCGGGTCGTAGAACCGTGAGATCAGCTTGGCGAGCGTGGTCTTGCCCGCCCCCGTCGCGCCCACCACCGCCACCGTCTGCCCGGCCGGGATCGTCAGGTCCAGCCTGGGCAGCACCGGCGGGCCCTCGGCGTACCGGAACTCCACGCCCTCGAACCGGACGGCCCCCTTGGGTCCGGGCGAGCGGGGCAGCGGCACGGGCCGCCGAGGCTCGGCCACGGCGGGCCGCTCCTCCAGTACGCCGGACAGCTTCTCCAAGGCGGCCCCGGCCGACTGCATCGAATTGTAAAACTGCGAAATTTCTTGCATCGGCTCGTAGAACTGGCGGAGATAGAGCAGGAAGGCGGCGAGCACGCCGACCGTGACCGATCCGTGCAGGGCCAGCCGTCCGCCGTACATCAGGACCGCCGCCACCGTGACGTTGCCGATCAGTTTGATGCCCGGCATGAACACCGCCACCAGGCGCATGCTGCGCCGGTTCGCGTCGCGGTAGTCGGAGTTGAGCCGCTGGAAGATGTCCTGGTTGCGCCGTTCACGACGGAAGGCCTGGACGGCGCGGATGCCGGTCATCGACTCCACGAAGTGCACGATCACCAGCGCCACGGTCTCCCGGGTGCGGCGGTAGGCGGCGGTCGACTCGCGCCGGAACCACAGCGTGAACGCCGCCAGCAGCGGCAGCGGCACCAGCGCGACCAGGCCCAGCCGCACGTCCAGCACGAGCAGCATGACCGCGGTGCCGATCAGCGTCAGCACGGCGGTGACGAGTTTGTCGAAGCCGGACTGGAGCAGTTCCGCGATCGCCTCGACGTCGGAGGTGAGCCGGGCGATGACCCGCCCGGAGGTGTACTGCTCGTGGAACGACAGCGACAGCTTCTGGAAGTGGTTGAACACCCGCCTGCGCAGTTCGAGCAGGATGTCCTGGCCGACCCGGCCGGACAGCCGCAGGAACGCCTGCCGGGTGAACCCCTGGGCCGACGCCGCGCCCAGCAAGGCGGCGACGATCACCAGCAGGGTCGCCGGCCCCCGGCCGGCCGCGAGCGGCGGGATGCCGGCGTCGATGCCGACCTTGACCAGGTACGGGATGGCGAGCCCGGCGGCGCTCGACGCGACGATGATGACGATCAGCAGCGTGATCGACGCCCGATGCGGGCGCAGCAACGCCCGCAGCAGCCGCCGCGACCGGCTGCGCAGCAGGAACGACGCCCGCGCCGGAAGATCGTCCTGGTCCTCGACGGCCACGCCCCGCCAGTCGGCCGCACCGGCCGCCGCCTCCGTGGCCTCCGTGGGCGCCGTGGACTCCCTGGCCTTCGCGGATGCCGTGGCCTTCGTGGACTCCGTGGCCTTCGTGGACTCCGTGAATTCCGCCGACGGGATCTCGGCGCGGGGGGAGATCGGCTCCGGAGGTGTGGCGTGCGGGGTCGTGGACGACGTCATCGCAGCGCCTCCTCCGGGTCCGGGTCGAGGTCGGCGTCCTGGGCGAGCAGCGCGCGATACTCCGGCACCGTCGCGAGCAGCTCCTGATGGCGGCCGACGTGGGTGACCGTTCCGCCGCTGATCAGCGCGACCTTGTCGGCGAGCAGCACGGTCGAGGCCCGGTGGGCGACCACGATGCCGGTCACGTCGGCGAGCACCTCCTTCAGCGCCGCCTCCACCAGCGCCTCGGTCTCCACGTCCAGCGCCGACAGGGTGTCGTCCAGCACGAGGATGCGGGGTTTGGCGAGTACGGCTCGCGCGAGCGCCAGCCGCTGCCGCTGACCGCCCGACAGCGACATGCCCTGCTCGCCGATGCGGGTGTCGAGGCCCCAGGGCAGGTCGTAGGCGAAGGTGGCCTGGGCGACCTCCAGCGCCTCGCGAAGGTCGCGCTCGCTCGCCTCGGCGTTGCCGAGCATGAGGTTCTCGCGCACGCTCATCGAGAACAGCGTCGGCTCCTCGAAGGCGGTCGCGACGACCGAGCGCAGCGACGGGAGCGTCAGCTCGCGCACGTCGTGCCCGTCGATGGTGACCCGCCCCTCGGTGACGTCGCACAGCCGGGGCACCAGCGCGGTCAGGGTGGTCTTGCCCGAGCCGGTGGCGCCGACGACGGCGACGGTCTCGCCGGGCCGTATGTCCAGCCAGACGTCGTGCAGCACCGGCCGGTCCGCGCCGGGGAAGCGGAAGCCGGCCCCCTCGAAGCGCACATGGCCGCGCGGCCGGTCGAGTTCGACGGCGCCGCCGACGATGTCCGGCTCGGTGTCCAGGACCTCCCGCACCCGGTCGGCCGAGGTCATCGCCTCCTGGCCCATGGCGAGGATGTAGCCGAGGGAGGAGATCGGCCAGACCAGTTGCAGCATGAGGGTGGTGAAGGCGACCAGGGTGCCCAGGGTCAGCGCGCCCGCGCCGACCGCGAGCGCGCCGATCAGCAGCACCAGGGCGAGGGTGACGTTCGGGATCACCTCCACGAAGGTGAAGAACCGCGACGCCAGCCGTACCTTGCGCATGGCGGTGCCGTAGACCTTGCGGGCGGCCTCGTCATAGCCGTCGTAGACGTGGTGCCGCCGCCCGAACGCCTTGATCGTGCGGATGCCGAGCGCCGACTCCTCGACCAGGGTGGCGAGGTCGCCCTGCTCGTCCTGGACCTGGCGGGAGACCTTCCGGTACCGCCGCTCGAAGCGCAGCGACAGCGCGACGATCGGCACCGCCGACGCCATGACGAGCAGGCCGAGCGGCCAGTGCATGTGCAGCAGCAGGGCGGTCACGGTGGTCAGCTGGATGATGTTCATCACCAGGAACAGCAGGCCGAACCCGAGGAACCTGCGGATCGTGGACAGGTCGGTGGTGGCGCGGGACAGCAACTGGCCCGACTGCCACTCGCCGTGGAAGCTCATCGGCAGGCGCTGCAGGTGCCGGTAGAGGTCGTCGCGGATCGCGGTCTCCATGCCGAGCACCGGGCGGACCTGCGACCATCTGCGCAGGAAGGTGAGGAACGCCTCGGTGCCGCCGAGGGCGAGCGCGAGCAGCCCGAGCGGAAGCAGCGCATCGGCGTCGCCGTGGGTCACGGGGCCGTCGATGATCTCCTTGCCGACGAGCGGGACGAGGATGCCGGCCCCGATGCCCGCCATCGCGGCGAGCCACATCAGGATCAACGACATCAGATGCGGACGGAGATAGGACTTCAAACGCCATAGCGAACTCGACTCGACCACGCTCCTCAGCAGGGCGGCACCGGACCAGGGCGGGACGCTGCGGGGACATCTCCCAGGTCGATTACCGCCGACCGATTCGTCCCGGACCGCATTGTCACCGACTACGGGACGCCAATAAAACCGCAAATGTCGGATATATAGCCATATATCCACTGTTGGCGCTGGTCACAGGCCTGAGCATGGACAGGGCTTGTCACACGTGCCATTCATATCGAACATACGATCAAGACCGGAAAAATCAATAGAAATAGCCAGATCATCTATCGGTCGAGCACAATAGACTCACTCGACAGATATCTCGATCTTTCCTCTTCGGCAGCCCGGTTTCCCGATTCCCGGCCCCATTCCTCGACCGACCCACCCGGAAGCGACCCGCCCGAGAGCAGTCGACGCTTCTCCTCCCGCTCGCCGTACCAGACCTCGCATACCAGGTGACATACCCATATAAGGCCCCAAAGGGAACGCGGCGCGCGAAAACGACCATGCAGCAGTCCGGCCGCCACGGACGGCGGTGTCCTCGCCGACCGCAGCATATGGCGGGGTACGCAAGGTCATCGCCGAGTACGCGGCGTCCTTGCCGCTGATCAGCTAGGAACGGGTGGCACTCGGCAAGCGCGGGCACGGCCGACCCTCGTGCCCGGCAATGACGCGCTGACAGCCCCGTCGGCGATCCCGCCGCGCCGGGGCTGGAACGTTCCTGGCGGCGTCCCGCCGGGCCGCCGCCCGCGTCCGGTCAGGCCGGACGCGGGTCGGCGATGACGCCCTTCACCGCGTAGGTGACCAGCGTGGTCAGGACATGCTTGACCGATTCGCGCTCGCGCACGTCGCACAGCACGATGGGCGGCCGCGGGCCGATCCCGAGGGCCTTGCGGATCTTGGCGGGTTCGTGGCGGCGCGCTCCGTCGAAGCAGTTGACCGCGACGACGAACGGGATGCCGCGCTGCTCGAAGTAGTCCACCGCCGGGAAGCAGTCCTGCAGGCGGCGGGTGTCGGCGAGCACGACGGCGCCGAGCGCGCCCAACGCCAGCTCGTCCCACATGAACCAGAAACGGTCCTGTCCGGGCGTGCCGAACAGATAGAGCCACAACCCCTCGCGGATGGTGATGCGGCCGAAGTCCAGCGCCACCGTTGTCGTGATCTTGTTCTCCACGCCCGAGGTGTCGTCGACGCCGATGCTGCGGTCGCTCATCAACTCCTCGGTGTGCAGCGGGCGGATCTCGCTGATCGTGCCGACCAGGGTGGTCTTGCCGACGCCGAAACCGCCCGCGATGAGGATCTTGATCGCCAATGCCGACGACGTGACTCCGGTCACGTGTGGGCTAGAGGCTGCGTAGTCCATGCAGCACTTCCCTGTAGATGCGTTCGTCGATCGACTGCGCCACCGGCCGTGGCCGTTCGATGGCCACCAGCCCTTCGCGCCGCAGATCGCTGAGGATCACCCGGGTGATGTTGAGCGGCAGCTTCAACTGTGACGCCACGTCCGCCACCGGGGTGGGTTTGCGGCACACTTTCAGCACCGTCAAGTGTTCCGGGATCAACTCGGTGGGTTCCACAGGCATGCGCAGGGTGGTGACGATGGCCACCAACTCAAACGGCTCCCCCACCGGGCGCGCGCGGCCCCCGGTCAAACCGAAGAGCCTGATCAGCGGCCCGGGACCCTCCGTTGTCACTGCCGCGCGCCGTTCCAGGCCGGTGCCGGCGCGGCGACGCGGGGCTGCGTGGACAGGTGCTCGCCGACCCGCTTGACCAGCAGCGCCATCTCGTACGTGATCATGCCGAGCTCGGCGTCGGACGCGGCGAGCACGGCGAGGCGGGCGCCCTGCCCGGCGGCGGTGATGAACAGGAAGCCGCCCTCCAGCTCGATGATCGTCTGCCGGACGCCGCCCATGCCGAAGTGCCGCCCCGCGCCCAGGGCGAGGCTGTGGCTGCCGGCCGAGATGGCCGACAGGTGCTCGGCGTCCTCGCGGGTGAGGTTGCGGGAGCCGCCCATGGCGAGTCCGTCGGAGGAGAGCACGATCGCGTGGCGGATGCCCGGGACACGCCTGGTCAGGTCGTCGAGCAGCCAGCTGAGTTCAGTTCTGGGGTCGGACATCGGAATCGCCGTCCTTTCGGTTCCACGCGTCGTTGCCCTGCTCGGGCCGACCGCGTTCTTGCTCGGTCTGGCCGCGGCCCTGCTCGACCAGGCTGCGGCCCTCCTGCCAGCCACGCTGCATGGACGCCATCATGTCCATGAGCTCCTCGGGCGACCGCGAGGAGACCTCCCGGTCGTCGGACTGCCGGCGAAGCTGGGGAGCCATGCTGGCCTGCGGCACGCGCCGGGGCAGGCCGTCCAGGTCGTCATCGTCGTCGTCGCTCAGGTCCGGCCCCGGACCGGCGGCCCGCGTCGGGGGCGCAGGCGCGGAGTACGGCGGGAACGCCGACCGTGGCACATCGATCCGCTCCGGGGCGAACCAGGGGGAGGAGTACTCGGAGTCCGACCGACCGGCGGAGGACCCGCCCGGAGCACCCGGCCGTGCCGCGGGGGCCCCAGGCCCGGACCCGGGCAACGTCCCAAAGGCCCCGGACGCCGGACCGGACGGGCCGCCGAACGCACCACCAGGCGAAGCTCCGAACGCACCACCGGACGGAGACCCGGAGGAAAGCCTGGACGAGGGCCCGGACACGGGACCCGTCGAGGAGTCGGTCGCCGCCGAGGGACCCGAGGGAGCCTGGGGAGCCGGGGGAATGGGCGTGCCCCCGATGATCGTGTCCGAGTCGGCGGAGTACGACCCGCCCAGGTACGACCCACCCGGGTGCGATCCGTTCGAGGACGAGCCCGTGCCGGGCGATCCGTCCTCACGCAGGCCGTTCACCGCCCCCGGGGTCGCGCCGCTCCCGCCGGGAGCCCATCCGCCGGGCCCCGAGGAGCGGCCGGGCATCCCCGGCGATCCGAGAGGCGTTCCGGAGACCGGCCCGGTCGGGGGCATGCGCGTGCCCGTCGCCGTCCCGACGCCCGCGGACGGCTCGCTGCGGGACGACTCGGGGGTGAGCGAGAACTCCGCGGTGGGACGGGCGTTCGACACCGTGCTCAGCGCCCGCATCGGCCGGTTCACCCGCAGGTCCCGGCCCTGGTCGGCCTGCTGGAACCCCTCGGGCCCGAGATCGGGCATGTCCGGCGTCACCAGCAGGCTGGTGGGCAGCATCACGATCGCCGTGGTGCCGTCGTACGGCGACGGCCGCAGCACGATCTTGATGTTGTGCCGGGCGGCGAGCCGGGCCACCACGAACAGGCCCAGCCGGTCGCTGTCGGCCAGGTCGAACTCGGGCGGGTCGGCGAGCCGGGCGTTGAACTCGTCGAGCATGGTCTGGTTGAGGCCGAGGCCCCGGTCCTCGATCTCCAGCGCGAACCCGTTGGCCGCCCTGGTGCTGCGTACGTGGACGGTGGTGTCCGGCGGGGAGAACACGGTCGCGTTCTCCACCAGCTCGGAGATGAGGTGGATCACGTCGGTGACCGCCGAGCCGAGCAGCATGGGCGCCTGCGGCATCGGGGACACGGTGACGCGCGTGTAGTCCTCGACCTCGAGCACCGCGCTGCGGACCAGGTCGTAGATCGGGACCGGGTCGCGCCACCGCCGGGCGGGGGCGGCCTCGGAGAGGATGATCAGGTTCTCCGCGTGACGCCGCATGCGGGTGGTGAGGTGGTCGAGCTTGAACAGGTCCTCAAGGATGTCCGGCTCCTCGACCCGGCGCTCCATCGTGTCCAGCAGCGAGAGCTGCCGCTGCAGCAGGACCTGGTTGCGCCAGGCGAGGTTGAGGAAGACCTGGGCGATGCCCTTGCGCAGGGTCGCCTGGCCGACCGCGGCCTCCACCGCGGTGCGCTGCACCGCCGAGAAGGACTTGATGACCTCGTCGAACTCGGCGGTGTCGGCCGCCGGCAGCGGGGGCGCCTCCTCTTCGACGTCGACGTCCTCACCCTTGCGCAGCCGCTCGACGATGCGCGGCAGCCGTTCCCGGGCCATCTGCGCCGCCGCGGCCTGCAGCCGCCGGAACTCGGCGATCATCGAGTTGCCGAACCGGTAGGACAGGAAGATCGACAGCGCGACGGCGCCCGCGCCGAGCAGCAGGATCAGGCTCGCCGACACCGCCGCGCGGGCCCGCAGCACCTCCTGCTCCGCGGTGACGCGCGTCAGCTCCGCGCGGGCCTCCCGCCCGATCGCCTCGACGAGGGACTCGACGTCGCTTTTCCACTGGGCGATGTCCACCGGGGGCTTGCCGCCGGGGTTCCGGCCGTAGAGGCGGTCCTCCACCTGGACGACCCGCTTGTACGCCTCGCTCTTGGCGAGGCTCTCGACCTTCGGCCGAAGCCCGGGCCCCGAGTCCCGCAGGGCGGCGTCGAAGGCGATCCGGCGCGCGGTGAACGCGGCGATGAACGCGGCCCGGTCGGTGGCGGTCGTCTTGCCGAGCTTGTTCCCTGCGGCGAGCAGGGCGTACTCCCGCTGCAGGTACTCGCCCGCGTCGCTGTAGGCGGTGGCGCCGCGGATCTCGGTGACCGCCGCCAGCCCGCTTCCGGGATCGCGATTGCCGAGCCGCCGGTTCGCCACGTCGATCAGCCTGCTGTACGCGTCGACCAGCCCGGCCGGCGAGGCGAGTCGCCCCTCGTCGGCGGACTCCCGCAGCTGCCGGAGTCCGTCGAGCGACCGCACGACCTCTCGCATGCGCTCGGCCATCGCCGCGGCGTCCTCGGTCACGTTCTGCTTGCCGACCGCCTGCCGCAGTTGCTCGACCGCCTTGTCGGTCGCCGTGCGCTGCGCGTCGAGCCGCTCCGACGTGCCGCCCGCCGCCTCGGCCGCCAGCCTGCGCTCGTTCTGCAGCTCCTCGATGACCTGCAGCGCGGGCGCGCCCGTGACCAGCCAGCGGTCCTCGAACCGGTTGGCTCCGACGAGTTCCTCGGCATTCGAGAAGGCGATGAACCCCCACAGGACGACCATCGAGATCAGCGGAACCAGCAGGATCCGGAGGAGCTTGGCGCGGATTGGCGGGGGGGAGTGCATCTATGGCGTCCTATTTCGTGTCAGGGAGCGCATAGGTAGGCGCACGCGCCTTTTGCCCCAATTGGTGACGCCACGCCTGTTACACCTACGTTTGCTCCACTATGCCCACGCACCTCCACTCCTGCAAGTGTTGACTTGCATCACTTCCGCCAACCACCCCAGATCTCTCCCAGGGATCCCGCCAACCACGAACCTGCCGTAACCACGCACAACGCCCCCGGCATCGCACCTGTACCGCCTGCACCGCCGCCGGCGAATCACAAACTGGACATCAACTCGACATCTCCCCGACACGCAGCATCCAAAGATCTCATAAACCGCTTAACGGCCCGAAAACAAATCGTCTCCGCACCCCATCGAATAGACCCCCAAGGCAACAGAACAAGCGACCATTCGCTCTTATCGGCCGGACCTCGCCCCCAATTCCCACCGACCGATACCGAACTCCGACACGGCACCCGCCGGGCACCCTCACCCTCATCCCCGCTGGTGAACACCGTGGCGAATCCACCACCCCGCACCCCACCAGCCACGCCGGACCGTCCCGACACCGTCACAAACAGCAAGCAAATACGCCCGAAAAGCCCCGCCAGCACCCATCCGACCACGCCCAGGCGAAACAAGAAACGCCACCCCGCACCCCGCCCTAAGGGGCCTCGATGACGCGAGACGACGGCACCAGAGAGCGACCGTCGGCGCGCACCCGGTCAGACGAGGGTGTCACGCGGGGGCTCCGGGGGTCGTCCCCCGGACAAAACGCGAAACGGCCCCCCGCGAAGCCGCCCCAGCGGCGAGCAGGTAGGGCCGAACGTGGAGCTATGGGGATTCGAACCCCAGACCTCCTCCATGCCATGGAGGCGCGCTACCAACTGCGCTATAGCCCCTTGCCTGCGAGGCGAGCCCCGCGGCGCCTCGCCAGTGTATAGGACATCGGCGGTCAGTTCGTAACCGTGGCGGCAGATCGCCGTCACCTGTCTCACCGCGCCCGGCCGCCCCGGGGCGTTCGTGCTCGCGCGAGCACGAACGCCCCGGACGCCACGGCCGTCATTCCGTGCGGTCGGCCGCCTTGCCGATGAGGTCGGCCAGTTCGGTCACCGCCGGATCCTCGGTGGCGGCGCCGAGACGGCGGGCGTGTTCGGCCAGGTCGCGCAGGCCCAGGTCGAGCAGGCGGCTCCCGGGTTCGTCGCGGAAGCGCAGGTGGTCGGCGAAGGCGGCCGCGACCACGTCCACCTGGAGGCGGGGGGCGGCCTGCCGCCACAGGTCGGCCGCGAGGGCGGAGGCGTCCAGGGCGTTGCTGAGCTCGGCGGGGCGGCGCGTGTCGGGGTCGAGCCAGCGTACGGTGGCCGTGCCGATCTGGCCTTTCGCGCCCGGGTGCAGGCTCACCTTGTACAGGGCCGTCACCGAGTGGCCGGGGCCGACCTCGCCGCCGTCCTTGGCGTCGTCGCGGAAGTCCTCATTGGCGAGCGCCCGGTTCTCGTAGCCGATCAGGCGATAGGTCCGCACCACCGCCGGATTGAACGCGACCTGTGCCTTGGCGTCGCGGGCCCGCAGGTCGAGGCCGGCCGCGAGCTGCTGCGTGAAGACCTTGCGCGCCTCCTCCAGGTCGCTGATGTAGACGGCGGCGCCGTCGCCGTTGTCGGCGAGCTGCTCCATCAGCTCGTCGCCGTACTCGCGCCCGACGCCGACGCCGAGCAGCGTGATCTTCTTGGCGGCGTATTCCTCGATCCGGTCGAGGATGCCCTGCCAGGAGGTGTTCCCGGTGTTGGCCAGGCCGTCGGAGAGCAGGATGACCCGGTTCGTGGCGACCGGGCGGAACGCGCGCGCCGCCTCCTGGTAGCCCACCGTCAGCCCTTCCTCGACGTTGGTGGAGCCCTCGACGCCCAGCCGGTCGACCGCCGCGTGCAGGGCCGCCCGTTCGGTCGCCGGGGTCATCGGGATCACGAGCCGGGCGGTGTCGCTGAAGGTGACGATGGAGACGTGGTCGCCCGCGCCGAGCTGGTCGACGAGCAGGTGCAGGGCCTCGCGCACGAGGTCGAGCCGTCCGGGCGACCCCATCGAGCCGGACACGTCGACCACGAAGGTGAGGTTGGCCGGTCGGCGCGCCCCCGCGTCCTCGGCGCGGGTCTGCAGGCCGATGCGGACCAGCGCCGCGTCGGCCTCGGGCAGCCGCGCCCCGTCCAGGTGTACGGCGAAGCCGTCGCCGTCGGGCTGCCGGTAGTCCTGGCGGAAGGCGTTGACGAACTCCTCGGGGCGTACCTGGGCCGGATGCGGCAGTTCGCCGTCCTGGAGCAGCCGGCGGGCGTAGCCGTACGAGGCGGTGTCGACGTCGAGGGCGAAGGTGGAGACCGGCTCCTCGGCGGCGTCGCGGTCGGCGGGCCGCTCCACCGGCGACGTGGTGGGCGCGTCGGCCGCGGCGGCGGTCGCCTCCGCCGAGGGCCGGGTCACGTCAGTCCGCGCCGTGTCCGATTCCTTGGCGTCCAGTTCCTTGGCGGCCCGGTCCGGGGCGGTGGACGCCCGTGGCGCCGCGGGTGGCCGGTCCTCCGGCGCGGCGGCGCCGCCGGAGGAGGTCGTGCCGTTCCCGGCGCAGGCAGCGGCGAACAGCAGCGCGAGGATCGCGAGGGTCAGAGCCAAGGGACGGAGCTTCATCCGATCGCCTCCAGGGGTCGCTTTGCCCCTACGACGGGTTCCGGCGATCGTCGGCCGTGTCCTTGACTCAAGCGACTGCAAACCGTTTTCACTCCGTGACGGCCCCCGCGGCCCGAGGTACGCCTCACGCCGGGCCGCCGTACCCGGAGGGAGAGGGAGAGGTCAGTCGTGGTCGAGGCTGGTGACGAAACGGGACATGCCGGTGAGCCAGCGCTCGTGATCGTCGCCCCTGCGCCGGAAGTACTCGGCCACCTCCGGGTGCGGCAGGATCAGGAACCGCTCGGCGTCGAGCCCCTCGATCACGGCCTGCGCGATGTCCTCCGGCTCCAGCACCGGCGCGGAGGCGGCGATGGCGCGGAAGGCGAGGTGGTCTTCCGCCTCGCCCTGCTCCAGCATCGGGGTGCGCACGCCCTGGGGGCACAGCGCGCTGACCTTGACGCCGCGCGCCGCGTAGTGGATGGCGACCCATTCGGCGAAGGCGACCGCGGCGCTCTTGGTCACCGCGTACGGCGCGTCGCCGGGGCAGCTGATCAGTCCGGCGGCCGAGCAGGTGTTGAGCAGGTAGCCCGAGCCCCGCTCGACCATGCCCGGGATCACGGCGCGGGCCGCGTACACGTGGGCGAGCACGTTCACCGCGTACGTGCGGGTCCAGACGGCGGGGTCGGCGTCGATGCCGAGGCCGCTGGTGATCCCGGCGTTGGAGCAGAACAGGTCGATCGGGCCGAACGTCCGCTCGGCGGCGTCCACCAGGGCGCGTACCTCGCCCTCGTCGGACACATCGGTCTGCACGGCCAGCGCGCGATCGCCGATGCGCGCGGCCACCTCGGCGGCCCCGGCCTCGTCGAGGTCGGAGACCACCACTCCGGCCGCGCCCTCCTCGGCGAAACGCAGCGCCAGCGCCCGCCCGATGCCGCCCGCCGCGCCGGTGACGACCACGACCCGGTCCCGTACCCGCATGTGCCCCTCCACTCTCCAACCGACCAGTCGGTATGGAACCTATGCGGAGGCCTCCTCGTCAGTCAACGCGGGACGCCCGCGTCCGGGCCGTGACGCCCGGCCGGGGAAGCCCGCCGGGAAGCCCGGACAGCGGTTCAAAACGTGTCGGGTTCAGAACTCGTCGGCCCCCGCCACCTGCCCGATCGGGAAGACGTGCCGGGAGGCCGCGCAGATCGTCTCCAGTGTGTGCACGGGCGTGTCGTCGGTCGCGAAGCCGGTCCGCAGCACCTGGACCACCCACTCGCCGGGGTCGAGGCGCAGCGCGTCCGCCTCGGCCTCGCTCGGCGGGCGGGCGATCAGGTGCTCCTCGGCGTGGCCGAAGCGGTAGCCGAGGGCCTCGATGGCGGACTGAAGGCTGGGCAGCACGAAGTCGCCGGCGGTGGCGATCGGGGTGCCCGCGAACAGGTCGAGCCGGAAGAAGCTGGTGGCGACCCGGACGGGGACGCCGTTGGCGAGCAGCAGCTTGCGGCGGGCGAGCACCTGCGTGCCCTGGTCCACGCGCAGCGCGTCGGCGATGTGCGGGGCGGCGGGTTCGGGTCCGACGTGGAGCATGCGCCGTTCGGCCCGGATGCCCTGGCGTTCGGCCTCGGTGACGAACAGGGAGGCCGAGCCGCGCACGGCCGGATCGGTCGGAAGGGCCCGCTGCACGATGACGGGCGGGGTGGTGCCGTTGGCGTTCCTGGCCGGCTTCATCTGGGACACCCGGCCCGGCGACACGCCGAGCCGGCGCGCGATCTCGTCCTGTCGCATGCCGGCCGACTGCGCCTCGGCGATCGCCTCGCGGCGGAGCCGGGCGAGTTCGGTGACGGTGCGCTGCTCGTCGGCCATCACCCGGCCGATCGCGCGGGCGCGCTCGATGGGATCCGAAACGGCGGTGATCTGCTCCAGGATGTGCGCGTCCAACTTCGGCTCCTACACGCGTGACCGAAGTTCTGACTTTAGCCACCCTATGCCCGCCTGACCAATACCGCGATCATGGGCGATATCCTCCCGATACCGAGTGATGGAGACGGTGCCAGGTGCGACGGGAAACGGAGCTGTCCTGCGAGGTCTGGTGGGCGCGGCCGGACGCCGCCCGCCCCTGGCATCGTGACCTGTTCACCCCCGACGAGCTCGGCCGCGCGGACGCCTACCGGCGGCGTGCGGATCGCGACAGGTTCACCGTCGGCTGCGCGGTGAGCCGGATCGTGCTCGGTCGCAGGCTCGGCCTCGCGCCTGCGGACGTTCCCCTGCGGCGGGACTGCGACAGCTGCGGGCGTCCGCACGGGCGGCCCCGGCTGCCCGGCGACGACCTGCATCTGTCGGTGTCGCACTCGGGCGACTGGGTGGCGGTCGCGGTCACCGGCCTCGGCCCGGTGGGGGTGGACGTGGAGCAGCACTCGGCGCGGGCGCTTGACCTGGCCGAGACGGTGCTCGCGCCCGCCGAGGCGGCCGCGCTGGCCCGGCTGCCCGTCGGCGAGCGCGCGGCCGCGATGATCGGCTACTGGGCGCGTAAGGAGGCGGTGGTCAAGGCCACCGGGGACGGGCTGCGGGCACCGCTGTCCGGCGTACGGGTCTCCCCGCCCGGCGAGCCCGCGAGACTGCTCGCCTACGACGGGCGACCGGACCTGGTCATGGCCCTGCGCGACCTGCCGTCGCGTCCCGGGCACGCGGCGGCGATCGCGGTCCTGGGGCTGACGTCGCCGCCCCCGGTGGCCGAGCTCGACGCGACCGCCCTGCTGGCGGAGCCGGAATATCCGGATGGTCGCCGGGGTTCCGACTACCATTGAACATTCAAGTCTTCCGGGGAGGCCGGGAAACCGTCATGCGGTTCGGCATGCTCGCCGTCGGCGACGTCGTCCACAACCAGAACGCCGTGAAGGACGTCGTGAAGAACCCCCTAAGAGACCCCGTAGAAGACGCTGTGACGATGGAGGTGTCGCGATGAACGGGCGCAAGGTGGTCGTGGTATCCGCCGGGATCGGCGTGCCGTCGTCCACCCGCCTGCTGGCCGACCGGCTCGCGGCGGCGACCCGCGAGGCCCTGCGCGCCCGCAGCGTCGACGCGGAGATCGAGGTGATCGAGTTGCGCGAGCTCGCGCACGAGATCACCGACAACCTGCTCACCGGTTTCCCATCCGGCAGGCTGCGCGCGGCGATCGAGGCGGTGACCGGGGCCGACGGGCTGATCGCGGTGACGCCGGTCTTCAGCGCCTCCTACAGCGGCCTGTTCAAGTCGTTCTTCGACGTGCTTGAGCGGCACGCGCTGACCGGCATGCCCGTGCTGATCGCCGCCACCGGCGGCACCGAGCGGCACTCGCTCGTGCTGGAGCACGCCATGCGGCCCCTGTTCGCCTACCTGCGTACGATCGTCGTCCCCACCGCCGTCTACGCCGCGCCGTCGGACCTGCGCTCCCTCGGCGACGGCTCCCGCGCCCTCATCGAACGTGTCGACCTCGCCGGCGGCGAGCTGGCCGCCCTGATCGCGCAGCGCTCCCCCGCCGAACGTCCCGGTCAGTTCGACGGGCCCGTCCCCTTCGAGGACCTGCTCTCCGGCGGCTGACCCCTGGCCGGATCCGGATCGGCGCGGGCCAGCGGCCGAACGCGTATTTGTACATGGTTCCCCCGCCGTCGATGGCGTCTACTGCTTACGGGTAGCCGATGCACCGGCGGGAGTGCGCGGGTGCCGTGAGGGGGTTGCGGCCGGCGCGCGGGCCGGCGCCCGGCCGCAACGCCCCCGGCCGCCGAGAGCACGCGCAAAACACGCCGGGAACACACCAGAGACACGCCAGGAACAGGCCTGGAAAACGCTTGGAACGCGCCGCCGCCCCGGGCCCGCGTGTCCGGGAGATGAACCTTCCGGGACCGCTGTCCGTAAATTCTCACAGCGCCGCCGGGCCTGATGCTCCCATGCTCGCGTGGCCGGTGTCAGCAATCTCCCAGGAAGGGTGCCACGTTGTCGATCACCACGGGCCTCGACGGGTCGGCGGAGGGCGCGTCCACCGAGGACGAACGGCGGACGGCGGTCGCCGACGCGCCGGAACGCGTCGACGGGACCGCCGGCGGCGGGCGGCTGTGGCGCCGGGTCGTCTCGCTCGTGGTCAGCGTGCTGGCCTTCGGGTTCGTGATGTTCGCGCTCGTGACGCCGAACAAGGTGCAGTACCTGACTCCGGCGGCGTTCGCCCGCGTACCGGTGGAGGGGTTGCTCGGCGTGGCGCTCGTGCTCGTGCTGCCGGCGCGGGCCCGGCGGGTGGCGGCGGTGCTCGGCGGCGTCGTGCTCGGGCTGCTGGCGATCGTGAAGCTCGTCGACCTCGGGTTCGACGCGGTGCTCGCCCGGCCGTTCAACCTCGTGTACGACTGGTCGATGCTGAGCGCGGCCGTGGAGTTCCTGCAGACCTCGATCGGGCAGGCCGGGGCGATCGCGTCGGTCGCCGGGGTCGTGCTCCTCGCCGGGGGCGTGCTCGCGCTGATGACGTCGTCGCTGCTGCGGCTGACCCGCCTGGTGACCCGGTACGGCACCGCCGCCGCCGGAACCGCGGGAGCCCTCGGCGTCGCCTGGGTCGTGTGCGCGCTGCTCGGCACGCAGCTGGTGCCGGGCGTGCCGGTGGCCGCCCTCGCCTACGAGCGCCTGCTGCAGGTGCCGGCGAGCCTCGCCGACCGGGAGGCGTTCGCGAAGCAGGTGGGCGAGGACGCCTTCAAGAACGTGCCGGGCGACGGCCTGCTGACCGCGCTGCGCGGCAAGGACGTCGTCTTCGCCTTCGTGGAGTCCTACGGGCGCGACGCGATCGAGGATCCCGAGTTCGCCTCCGGCGTCGGCGCGGTGCTCGCGGACGGCGAGCGGCGGCTGCGCGCGGCCGGGTTCTCCTCCCGCAGCGCCTTCCTCACCTCGCCGACCTTCGGCGGCGGAAGCTGGTTCGCCCACGCCACCCTGCTGTCCGGCCTGTGGGTGGACAGCCAGCAGCGCCACGCCGACCTGATGACCCGCGACCGCCTCACCCTCAACAGCGCCTTCCGCAAGGCGGGCTGGCGCACGGTCGGCGTGATGCCCGGCGTCCACCGGGAGTGGCCGGAGGGCGCGTTCTACAAGTACGACCGCGTCTACGCGGCCGACGACCTCGGCTACCGCGGCCCCGGCTTCACCTGGGGCACGATCCCCGACCAGTACACCCTGTCGGCCTTCCAGCGGCTGGAACGCGCCCGCGCCGACCGCGCCCCGGTGATGGCGGAGATCCCGCTGGTCTCCAGCCACGCCCCGTGGACGCCGATCCCCCGGCTGCTCGGCTGGAAACAGATCGGCGACGGCCGCGCCTACTACGCGATGGCCGGCTCCTCCGGCTCGCTCGACAACGTGTGGAGCGACGTCGGCCGGGTGCGCGGGGAGTATCGCCGCTCCATCGAGTACTCGCTGGGCAGCCTGCTCTCCTATGTGGAGACCTACGGCGACGACGACCTGGTGCTGGTCTTCCTCGGCGACCACCAGCCGGCCCCGATCATCACGGGCGTGGGGGCCGACCGGGACGTCCCGATCACGATCGTCGCCAAGGATCCCGCCGTACTCGATCGGATCTCCGGATGGGGCTGGCAGGACGGCCTCAAGCCCGGCCCCAAGGCCCCGGTGTGGCGCATGGACGCATTCCGCGACCGCTTCCTGACCGCCTTCGGCTCTCATCCCACGCGATAGACCACCACCAGTCAGAAGTTCTGGTCACAGAAAGAGCAGTTCACCCAAGAATGTCGTTTTTGATCGCTAGCATGCGCGAGCATGAAACGTGTTTTAGTCCCCCTTGCGGCCGTGGCCGCCGTGCTGGCGCCGTCCGGAACCGCGCATGCATACCCCATCGCGGACAAAGCACTCACCGCGAACCCTCTCTACTCCGCGGGCAGACTCGACATCACAAAGTGCGAGGAAAAGCGCGTGCGTCCGGGAGACGCCAAGCTCGCCAAGGCCTACCTGTACGGCGTCTTTGATTGTCTCAACAAGACCTGGTCAGCGCAGTTGAAAAAGTCCGGGCAGACCTTCCGCGTACCGATTCTGAAGGTCGTGACGAAGGCCCCCAAACGATTCTGCGCGCACAGGTGGGCGAAGGACACGGTCTCGAACTACTGCGAGGCGAACCGAACCATCCTCACCGTTCTCACCGAAGAGATACTCGAGGACCCGTCCGACCTCTGGATGTACAACCTCCTCGCCTCCGACTACGGCCAGCACGTCCAGAACCTCACCGACATCTACGCCGCGTACGAGGACCACTCCTACCGCAATAAGAAAGAACTGCTTGAGCAGAACCGTCGTTACGAGTTGCAGTCGATCTGCTTCGCCGGGGCGTTCGTCAGGAGCACCTGGGACTCCCTCAAGCGCCCCACGTCCGACTGGCCGTACGTGGTGAAGCTCTTCAGCGATGACTGGTCCGCCCCGGACTTCGGCAGCAGGAGGAGCATCTCCTACTGGGCGAACCGCGGCTTCTCCTCCGGCGACCCGGGCTCGTGCAACACCTGGACCGCCTCCTCCAAGCGCGTCGCCTGAGCCTGCGGCCACCCCGCCCGGCCGTCGGCCGCACGACGACCCCGTACGCTGGCAGGAGAGACGTCCCGGAGAAGGCCGCCGGACCGCATGCAGACCTTCCTGCCCTACCCTGACTTCGCCGAGACCGCCGCGGTCCTCGACCAGCGGCGGCTCGGCAAGCAGCGCGTGGAGGCCCTCCAGGTGCTGCGCGGCCTCACCGTCCCCGGGTACGGCTGGCGCCACCACCCGGCGGTGCGCATGTGGCGGGGCCACGAGGAGGCCCTGGTCCGCTACGGCCTGGAGATCTGCCGGGTGTGGCGCGCCGCCGGGCACGCCGACACCTGCGCGGGCCTGCTGCGCGCCGAGCTCCACTCGGCCAGGCACATCGAAGCCCCCCGCGGCCAGGCCGAGCTCGCCGAGGCCGGCGCGCTGCCCCCGTGGCTCGGCGACCCCGACTTCCACCGCGCCCACCAGTCCGCGCTCATCCGCAAGGACCCCGACCACTACCGCCCGCTGTTTCCCCTGGTGCCCGACGATCTGCCGTACGTCTGGCCGGAGGCGGGGCGCGACTGACGCCCGGCGTAGGCTGCGGGGGCCGGAATGCCGAAGGCGTGGGAGGGATCATGGCGGGCGGGCGCTTCGCGCGGCGGGCTTGGGGCGATCTCGGCGGCGACCCGGCGTTGCTCGGTCGGGTCGAGCCGCCGGGGACGGCGGTGCCCCTGCCGTCGTCGCTCGCCGTCGGCGAGCTGGCCTTCGACAGCGTGGCCGTGGCGTCGCTCGCGGCCGACCTGGTGCGGGCCGTGCGGGAGCCCGGCGGCGAGGTGGCGGCGATCCGGGTGGACCCCGGGCGGGTGGCGGGGTCCTACCGCAGTGAGCGGGTGTTCCGGTGGAACGGGCGCGCGGTCGACGCGTGGAGCGGCCTGTCCGGGTTCTGGGAGGCCGCGGACGGCTGGGTGCGCACGCACGGGAACTATCCGCACCACGCGCAGCGGCTGCGCACGCTGCTCGGCCTCGCCGCGGACGCCGGGCCCGGCGAGGTCCGGCGCGCGATCGCCGGGCGCGGCGCGGCCGAGCTGGAGGACGCCGCCGCCTCGACCGGCGCCGTCGTGGGCGCGGTACGGGACGCCGCGACCTGGGCGGAGCATCCGCAGGCGCGGGCGATCGCCGGGCGTCCCCTCGTGGTGCGGCGACGGCTCGGGCCGGCCGCGCCGCGCCCCTGGCCGGAGCGGGGGCCGCTGCCGCTGGCGGGGATACGCGTGCTCGACCTCACCCGGGTGATCGCCGGGCCGGTGGCCACCCGCGACCTGGCCTTCGCGGGCGCGCAGGTGCTGCGGGTGGACGACCCGCGACTGCCGGAGATCGGCTGGCAGCATCTCGACACCGGGCAGGGCAAGCGCTCGGCCACCCTGGATCTGCGCGCCCCGGACGGCCTCGCCGCCCTGCACGGGCTGATCGAGCGGGCCGACGTCGTGGTCACCGGCTACCGGCCCGGCTCCCTCGACCGGTACGGCCTGGCCCCCGAGGCGCTGGCCGAGCGTCACCCCGGCGTCGTCGTGGGCCAGGTCAGCGCCTGGGACACGGCCGGGCCCTGGCGCGGGCGGCGCGGCTTCGACAGCATCGTGCAGGCGGTCATCGGGATCGCCCTGGCCGAGAGCGGGGACGGGCGCACGCCGGGGGCGCTGCCCGCGCAGGCGCTGGATCACTCGGCCGGGCACCTGCTCGCCGCCGCGATCATGGTGGGGCTGTGCCGCCAGCGGGCCGAGGGCGGCAGCCACGCCGTGTCCGTGGCCCTGGCCCGCGTCGGCCACGAGCTGCTGTCGACGCCGGGGGCGACCGAGCCGCCCGCCGTACCCGGGGAGGCCCCGACGGTCACCGGCGCCGGCCCGGCCGGGGAGATCACGTGTGCGGCCCCGGCGCTCGCCTTCCGGGGCGCTCCCGCCGCGTACGCGTGGGTCGGCCACCCCTGGGGCGCCGACCCGGCCCGCTGGGATAAATCCTGATAACAGACTGAAGATCAACTTTCGGGCAGTATGTCAAGCAAGATCCGCTTTATCCTGCACAAACGCGCGGACGCGGAAGTGAGACCCCCTGCTGCAGGCACTTTCGCCCATCTTGACAGGTCTTGACACGCTCTAAGCGCTTTGAGATCTTCCTCTAAGATCGCTCAGCTGACAACGTTGTCATGGACCCTGGGAGCCCGAAATGATCGGCAGCCCGGCCCGTTTCCGACGACTCTTACTCGCCTCCGCGACCACCACGGCAGCGGCGATGATCCTCGCACTGCCCGCGATGGCCCTGTCGTCCGCCGCGTCCCCCTCCCCCGTCCCGAACCCCGGCGTGGCCGCCACGCCGACCCCCGGCCCCTCCTACAGCCCGGCTCCCGAGCCGACGGCGAAGCAGCCGCCGCCCGCCGTGTCCGAGGAGACCGCCCGCAGCATGGCGGCGACGGGCCGCGACCTCGCCAAGGCCGAGGGCACCGACTTCTACTCCTCCTTCGAGCCGGGCGACCCCGCCCCGGCGTGGACCGACACCGTCGAGACCGACGCCAAGGGCAGGAGCCGGGTGCGCGACGTCACCGACACGCCGATCGGCGGCATCCCCGGCAACATCATCAGGAAGATCGACCAGGTGACGGCGAGCGGCGAGAACCTCAACGCCGGCGAGATCAGGGAGAACGCCGCCGACGGCGACTCCAACACCAAGTGGCTGGTGTTCACCGACACGCGCACCGGCTGGCTGGCGTACCGGCTCACCGAGCCCACGACCGTCGTCCACTACGCGATCACCTCGGCCAACGACATCCCCGACCGCGACCCGCGCGACTGGCAGGTGCAGGGCTCGCAGGACGGGCGGAACTGGACCACCCTCGACACCCGGACCGGCGAGACGTTCGACGCCCGGTTCCAGCGCAAGGAGTACCGCTTCGAGAACACCACCGCCTACGCCTACTACCGCCTGAACATCACCGCCAACCGCGGCGCGGGCATCATCCAGCTCGCCGAGTGGGAGCTGTCCGACGGCAGCACCGCCCCCAAGCCGCCCTTCATGCGCAGCCGCGCCGGCGAGGGGCCGCCCGGCGGGTTCGACGCCGCGCCCCGGGCCGGGTTCTCCGGGCTGCGCGCCCTGCAGTACGGCGGCGGCGTCACCGGCGCGAACGGCGGGCACGCCTACGCCAAGGTGTTCGACGTCGACATCCCGGTCAGGAGCGGCACCGAGCTGTCGTACGTCGTCTTCCCCGCCTTCACCAACGCCGACCTGCGGTACCAGAGCACGTACGTCGCCGTCGACCTCGCCTTCTCCGACGGCACCTACCTGAGCGACCTGCACGCCAAGGACCAGCACGGGGTCGAGCTCACCCCGCGGGCGCAGGGCGAGTCCAAGACGCTCTACGCCGACCAGTGGAACCACAAGGCCGCCGACATCGGCAAGGTCGCGCGCGGCAAGCGGATCAAGCGCATCCTCGTCGGCTACGACAGCCCGGTGGGGCAGGCGAGCTTCCGCGGCTGGGTGGACGACATCAAGATCGTGACCGAGCGGAAGCGGCAGCCGTACCAGGCCTTCGGGCCGCACCGGGACACCACCCGGCCGGCGGACTACGTGATCACCACGCGCGGCACCCAGTCCACCGGCGGCTTCTCGCGCGGCAACAACTTCCCGGCGACGGCGGTGCCGCACGGGTTCAACTTCTGGACGCCGATGACCGACGCCGGCTCGGTCAACTGGCTGTACGAGTACCACCGGGCCAACGACGCGACGAACCTGCCGCGCATCGAGGCGTTCAGCGCCAGCCATGAGCCCAGCCCGTGGATGGGCGACCGGCAGACCTTCCAGGTGATGCCGTCGATCGCCGCGGGCACGCCGGACCCGAACCGGGACAACCGGGCGATGGCGTTCCGGCACGAGAACGAGACCGCCAAGCCGTACCACTACGCGGTGACGTTCGAGAACAAGCTGAAGGCCGAGATCGCGCCGGCCGACCACGCGGCGATGCTCCGCTTCACCTACCCGGGCGACCAGGCGCGGCTCATCTTCGACAACGTCAACAACAACGGCGGGCTCACGCTCGACACCGCCTCCGGCGTGGTGACCGGATACTCCGACGTACGCAGCGACAACTCCACCGGCGCCACCCGGATGTTCTACTACGCGGTCTTCGACCGGCCCGTCACCGGCGGCGGCAAACTGACCGGGCAGGGGCGCGACAACGTGCTCGGGCACCTCGCCTTCGACGCGGGCCCGGAGCGCGCGGTGACCATGCGCATCGCCTCCTCGCTGATCAGCGTCGAGCAGGCCAAGCACAACCTGGAGCTGGAGATCCCCGCCTCCGACACCTTCGAGAAGGTCAAGGAGCGGGCGCGGCGCGCCTGGGACGACAAGCTCGGGGTGATCGAGGTCGAGGGGGCGAGAGAGGACCAGCTCGTCACGCTCTACTCCAACCTCTACCGGCTGTTCCTGTATCCGAACTCGGCCTTCGAGAACACCGGGACCGCGCGGAAGCCCGTCTACCGGCACGCGGTGCAGTCGGCCACGTCGACGCCGCCGAGCTCGCCCACCGAGACCGGCGCGCCCGTCGTGGACGGCAAGGTGTACGTCAACAACGGCTTCTGGGACACCTACCGCACGACCTGGCCGGCGTACGCGCTACTCACCCCGACGATGGCGGGTGAGCTGGCCGACGGCTTCGTGCAGCAGTACCGCGACGGCGGCTGGATCGCCCGCTGGTCCTCGCCGGGCTACGCCGACCTGATGGTGGGCACCAGCTCGGACGTGGCCTTCGCCGACGCCTACCTCAAGGGCGTGACCGGGTTCGACGCCAAGGCGGCGTACGAGGCGGCGGTGAAGAACGCCACGGTCGTGCCGCCGAACCGGTTCGTCGGCCGCAAGGGGCTGAGCACCTCGCAGTTCCTCGGCTACACCTCGATCCAGTCCACGGGCGAGGCGATGTCGTGGGCGCTGGACGGGTACATCAACGACTTCGGCATCGCGAACATGGCCAAGGAGCTGGCCAAACACGCCAAGGGCAAGGAGCGCACCCGCTACCTAGAGGAATCCGAATATTTCCTGAACCGGGCGCTGAACTACGTGCACATGTTCGACCCGGCGGTGCGCTTCTTCCAGGGCAGGAACGCCGACGGCACCTGGCATCGCCGGCCGGGCACCTTCGACCCGCGCAACTGGGGCGAGGACTACACCGAGACCAACGCCTGGAACATGGCCTTCCACACCCCGCAGGACGGCCGCGGCCTCGCCAACCTGTACGGCGGCCGCGCCAAACTGGCCGAGAAGCTCGACGCGTTCTTCGCGACCCCGGAGACGGCGACCTTCCCCGGCGGCTACGGCGGCATCATCCACGAGATGCGTGAGGCCCGGGACGTGCGCATGGGCCAGTACGGGCACAGCAACCAGCCGTCCCACCACATCATGTACATGTACGACCACGCCGGTCAGCCGTGGAAGACGCAGGAGAAGGTGCGCGAGGCGCTGTCGCGGCTCTACCTGGGCAGCGAGATCGGCCAGGGCTACCCGGGCGACGAGGACAACGGGGAGATGTCGGCCTGGCAGATCTTCAGCGCCCTCGGCTTCTACCCGCTGGCGATGGGCAGCCCGACGTACGCGATCGGCTCCCCGCTGTTCACCAAGGCCACGATCAACCTGGAGAACGGCAGGAAACTGGTGATCCGCGCGCCGGGCAACAGCGACCGCAACGTCTACGTGCAGGGCGTACGGGTCAACGGGCGGCGCTGGGACAAGACCTACCTGCCGCACGAGGCGATCGCCCGCGGCGGGGAGATCGTGTTCGACATGGGCCCGCGCCCGTCCCGCTGGGGCACCGGCAAGGATGCCGCGCCGCCGTCGATCACCCAGAACGACGAGCTCCCCGAGCCGCTGCGGGACGCCACCGGCCCCGGCCGCGGCACCGCGTCCGCCGGCGAGGGCGTCGACCCGGCCCGCCTGTTCGACGACAACGCCTCCACGCAGGTCTCCCTGCCGGGGGCGCAGCCGACGATCGGGTACCGCTTCGCCGACCGGCAGCCGGTGCGCTACTACACCCTCACCTCCGGCTCCGGCCAGGCGCAGCAGGACCCGACCGGCTGGGTGCTCGAAGGCTCCGCCGACGGCACCACGTGGACGAAGCTCGACGAGCGCGACGGCGAGGCGTTCCCCTGGCGCCTGCAGACCCGCCCGTTCAAGCTCGCCAAGCCGGCCGCGTACGCGCACTACCGGCTCCGCGTCACCGGCAACGGCGGCGCGGCCACCACGACGATCGCCGAGGTGGAACTGCTCAACGGCGCGGCGGCGGAGACCTCCCCCCTGGTGACCGAGGCGGAGAACGCCGCCGCGGCCCCCGGCTCCACCGCTTCGGTACGCGTCACGGTGATCAATTACGCCGAGGGCCCCGCGACCGGCACAATCACGGCCACCGCCCCCGAAGGCTGGACCGTCGAACCCGCCGACCAGTCCTTCGGCCCCGTGGCCCCCGGCCAGAACGCGGCCTTCACCTTCCAGGTGCGGGTCCCCCAGGACGCCACCCCCGGCACCTGGCCGATCAACCTGTCGATCACCTCCGACCGCGGCTCGGCCACCGCCCGCGCCCTGGTGGTGGTGATCGGCGACACGATCACGTTCACCCCGGGCACCGACGCCGAGACCTTCTGGCTGTTCGACGCCGGATCCTCCCAGCTCGACGGCGAGGTCCACGACGGCCGGGCCAGGTTCACCGACGGCGACGCCCGCGCCACCTACCGCTTCACCCTCCCCGAGGGCGTCACCGGCGGCACGCTCGCCCTCGACATCGGCAACCAGTTCCTCGTCGAGGTCTCCACCGACGGCCAGAACTGGCGCACCGTGCTCACCGAGTCACAGAACATCCGCGACCTGTCCAACCGCTCCGAGCGCACGCTCGACCTCAACGATCTGCGCGACCAGAGCCAAACCCTGTACGTCCGCATCGGCGACAGCCGGCCCGAGGACGGCTGGGGCGCCTGGCTCGCCCGGATGACGCTCACCATGACCCGATAGGACCCGATGAGGACCCGATGAGGACCCGATGAGGACCCGATGAGGACCCGATGAGGACCCGATGAGGACCCGATGAGGACCCGATGAGGACCCAGTGAGCCGGTCCGAGGGGTCCGGCGACGCCCGGACCCCTCGGCCACGCCGTTATAGGCCATTTCGCGGCATATCCCGGCACATGCAGTCACATCTAGGCCATCTAGGCGAATCTAGGCACATCCAGGACCGTCTATAAGTCGGCGTCCCCACCTCCCACCGAATTGCTGATCTTTGCAATATCCTCGGCCACGAAGATCGCGATCCGAACAGTCCTCTACCGAAGGGACGCCGATGCCCGACCTTCACGCGGAGTTCGCCAAACCGGAGGCAGCCGCCGACCCCTTGATGGAGTTCCTCGAAGAAGTGGACCGCATGCCCTCCATCCGGGCCGTCAAGACCACGATGCTGCAGGCTGCGGGGCTGCGCCCCGGCATGCGGCTTCTAGACGTGGGCTGCGGCAGCGGCATCGAGGTGATCCGGCTCGCCGGCGACCATCCCGAGGTCTCCTTCACCGGCCTGGACCCGAACCCCGGGCTGCTGGCGATCGCCCGCAAGCGCGCCGCGGCGCTCGCCAACGTGGAGTGGGTGGAGGCCAGGCTGGAGGACGCCGAGTTGCCGGAGGGCGGCTTCGACGTGATCCGCACCGAGCGCGTGCTGATGTTCGCGGCCGGTCCCGCGCTGGGCCGCCAGCTCGACAAGCTCATCAGTCTGCTGCGGCCTGGCGGCCGGCTGGTGCTGTTCGAACTGGACTACGGGGCCATGATCCTGCCCCCCGGCGACCATGACGACGACGTCGCGCGCGAGGCGCACGCCCTCATGGAAAGGGCCATGCCCGAGCCGTGGGCGGGCCGGAAAATCCCCGTCGAGCTGGCCGCCCGAGGGATGGCCGACGTGACGGCGGAGCCGTACATCTTCACGGTGAGCGAGCCGGTGTGGCGGCGCATCGTCCACGACACGCTGCGCCAGGCGCTCGACGGCGAACCGGAACCGCGCCCGAGGCTGCGGGCCTGGCTCGACGACCATGCCGCCACGGCCGCCGAGCATCCCCTTCGCACCGCCATCACCGGCGTTCTCATCACGGCCCGCCGCCCCGGCTGAGCCTCCACGGCCGCTCCGCGCCAAGCCGCCGGAGGGCCTTGGCCGCTGCCGGGACGCCGCATCGAAATCACCTGGAATCCGTCCCGCATCCGCCACATGCGGGACGGCCCCTCACCGCGCGCCGCGTAGTTTGAGCAGGTACGCAGCGGTGACCGCCACGGCGCGGTCGTCGTCGTGTGACAGCTCCTCAAGGGCACGTGACGCCGTGACCCCCGGGATGTCCGCGAGCGCCTGGGTCAGTCGGCGACGCGCGGAGGCGTCGCCGGCGTCGCTCGCGATGCGGCCGACCAGCTTGGCGGCGATCTGATCCGCCAGCGCGGGATCGCCCGCGAGCACGCCCAGCGCGTCGGCCACGTCGGTGTCGCTCACCCCTTCGACGATCATGTCGATGAGCGTCGGGACCGCGTCCGCCACGCCACGGGCCCCGAGCGCCAGGGCCGCGTGCCTGTGGACCACGATGTCGGAGTGCGCGAGGGCGTGCCGCAGCAGGGCGTCCCCGGCAACTTCCTCAACTTCGACCAGGATGACGATCCGCCAAGGCCCGTTCCGATACTCGTCGTTCCCGACTACGGCCAGGAAAGGATCTCTCCCATCCACATGCGCCGGCCGAGGTCGTCGAGTTCGATGCGGCGCTCCTTGTATTCGGGCAGCGCCTGCCTCACCAGTCGCCAAAATCGCGCGTCGTGTCCGGGTATCCGTGCGTGAGCGAGTTCATGAGCGATGACGTAGTCGATCAGGTGCATCGGAAGCTGGAACAAGGGCCACCCCAGGCTCATTCGACCTGGCCCTCGCTCCTCTTCCTCCGAGCGGTACGTTCCCCAGCGGTCGCCTAGGTCACGTACATCCACCACTGGCTCCGGCACCGACATACGGGCTGCCCATGGCTGGAGTCGTCCACTCACCCATGCTTGACCGGTTCGGCAGTACCAATCGACCAATGCCGCCCGGCCTCGTGCCGTGTCTTCGGCCAGTTCGTGGCTCATGAGCAGGCGCCCGGCCGCTAACCGAACTCTGTCGCTATTCGACTCGTTGTCCACAAGAGCGAGGCGATACGTTCGGCCCAGGTAGCGAAAGATTTCCCCTTCGACGAGGCGTTTGGAGGGACTCAACGACCGACCTTGCTCCCGCAACGCACGTCGGCTCATCAGCCAAGCCCGGTGCGCGCGTATGAACTCCTCAGCGTCCGGCGCCGAGCGTCCCTTCGGAGCGTGCAGTGTGAGGGTGGCATCAGCCTCCACCGTCAGCGCGAAGCGCCTGCGTCGGGCGCTGACGCGCACCCGAAACGTCAGCCCATCGACAGTGAGGAGATCGTCGTCCCTCAGTGCCTGCGGGTAGCGGTCCTCGGCCAGTGCGGTCACCCGTCCTATTCTCCCCGAGCCCTCCGCAGGAACTGCGGACGGTTGTCGTTGGCGTATGCCGCGAGGCTCTCCGCTATGGCTCTCAAGGGGGACCAGTCCACGCCCGCGGGTCGGAGTCCGCTGCGGAGCAACTGACTGTGGATGGCGTTCGCCAAATCGCCGATGTCCTGGCTCTGGCCTTGATAGGCGACACTGCTCATCACGCGTGCGGCCGTGTCGCACACCATATCGACCAACTCCCGTAGGTCCGTGTCCCCCCGGATGACTCCCGGATTCCCCTCCACCTTCTCCTCGATGAGTCGGTACAACCGCTGCTCCAGCACACTGAGCCCCGCCAGCAGAGGGTCTTCCTCGTCCTCTCTGCGTGCCTGTTCGATGAGCGGACCCAACTCCTCAACCTGCTCTTCGAAGCGCTCAGGGAGGCTTCTCAGGATCTCCTCCAGGCGCTGCGAGAGCCGGATGTACTTTTCCGGGTCTTCTCGTCTGACACGTTCCTCCAGGTGGAAGCGGAGTGCATGCCCCATTTCGGCTGCCGCCTCACGCGCCGGTATATCCCTGACCATGTCGTCGAAGGCGTCCGAGGTGAGCGAGACCGGCGGGATGATCTGTTCGATCTGCGGACCTTCCAGGTGGGCGGCGATCATCGATCGGACCTTTCGCCCGTAGCGGCGCAGGGTGAAGGTGCCGCCCTCCGCGTCCCGGTAGAGCCGTCGAATGCGCTTCTGCAGCATTCCCCAGCGCCGGGCGTCGGCCACGTACTCCAGGGCGTGTTCGTGAGGTAGCACACGTTCCAGGGCGTCAAGGAACTCGTGCAGCACCTCGTCGTAGGCGAAACGGTCCTGCTCATCCTCGAAGGCCAGAGCCGCTCGCCTCAGTCCGGCGAGGTCGTTCAGTCCCTCGTCAGCGACCCCCTGACGCCGCAGGAGGTCGCGGACCGCTTCGGCCGCCGGGCGGAGATTGTCGATCTCCTCAGAAAGGCTGCGCATTGTGTCGTCGACATCAGTCTGCCGGTAGGCGTTCAGCGCGTCGGTGAGATGCTCCAGGACGCCGTAGTAGTCCACGACGTAGCCCACCTGTTTGCCCGGCATCGGACGATTGACGCGTGCGACGGCCTGCAGCAACTCTGCGTCACGAATCGGTCGGTCGAGGTAGAGGACCTGTTCGCGAGGGGCGTCGAAGCCGGTGAGCAACATCGATTTCACGATAAGGAAGGCAATAGGGCTGTCGGGGTGGACCGGGTCGGGTCCCGCTGCGGTATCCGACTGCCCGGTCACCTGACTCTTGGACCAGGGATTGTCGCCCATACCGCTGTGCGGCGCCTCTCGCGGCGTCGGTTTGAAGGGAACGACAGCCGTCCACTCCTGCTCCGGCGGCAACTGGGGAAACGGCTGGTGGAAACGGGCGATGTATCCCTTCTGTCGTTCCGCGTCGGTCCAGTGCAACCATTGGCGGTGCTTGCGCTCTGCTCCGGCGGATATCACTGGTACGAAATCGATACGACGCAGCAACGCGCGGTACCGGTAGGCCATGTGGAGGTAGCGCAACCTCCCGGACATCTCCTCCACCGGGATCCCGGCCGCCAACTCAGGATCGAACGCCGTGAGTTCCTCCAAGAGGGCGTCCCGCGCCCGCTGCAGGGCATCGCGATACTTGACGGCCGCACTCCGGCTGACCGCCGCGACCTGGGCCTTGAACCCCTCCGGCAATACCCAGCTCACCCAGTGCTCCAGCATGTCCTCGGCCTTGGCCAGGATCATCGGCTCCGACTCGGCGACATCACGCTCCGTGGGCCAGCGCCTCAACAGGGCTCTGCGCTCATCGTCCGTACGCTCGCGGACCAGGTCGTCGAAGTTCCGGTCGAGGCCGTCCTTGTCGAAGACCTTGCCTTCGCCAGTGCGGCCCTCGTAGCGGATGCGCACAACGACGCCGTCGCGCTCGGCCTCGCTCATCCGGTACTCGTCGAGGAAGCCGCCGCCGGGACCGCCGCTGAAAATGCGTCGTGTGTCCTCCGTCCGTCCGGTCATGATCGGCGTGCCGGTGAAACCGATCTTCGCCGCGTTGGGGACGGCCTTACGCAGGGCGGCGTGCAGCACGCTGGTGTGCGAGCGGTGCGCCTCGTCGACCAGCACCAAGATCTCGGGAGATGTGTTGCACTCCGGGAAGTTCGGCTCAGGCGGGATCTCCTCGGACCGCCCCTCCCGCCTGGCCTGTTCGGCGTCCTCGTACTCCTTCGCCAGGTCGCGGTCGTCCCCGTCCTCGGCGGTCTCCGCGGCGAACGTAAGCCCGCTTCCGTACTTCTGGATCATCGCGAAGACGACCCGCCGGCCACCGTCCCTGAGCAGCCCTTCCAACTGGGCGCGGGTCCTGGCGGTCTGGACATCGGATTCGCTCAGTCGCAGGGTCCGAGAGAGCTGATCCTGGAGCTGGGTGCGGTCGGTGACGACCACGACCAGAAACTCGCTGAGCTCATGGTGCAAGTGGATGCGGCGCACCAGGAAGGTCATGGTGAGGCTCTTGCCGGAGCCCTGAGTGTGCCAGATGACCCCGCCACGCTCGTCGACATCCCGCGGCCCGCTGCGTACGCGCCCAGTCCTCAGTCTCCGTACGGCCTCCTCAGCGGCCCGGTACTGCTGGTGTCGAGCGACGATCTTGATGGTCCGGGTTCCGCCGGATTCGTTCTCGACGGGGAACGGAATGACGTAGTGCCGTACGACATTGAGCAGCGCGGCGGGGCGCAGCACGACCCCGACCAGTTTGTGCCTCTCGTTCAACGGACCGACTCTGTCCGGCGTCTCCGCTTCGAGCCTCTCCCGGCGTTCCGGCTTCACGCTTCGCCAGGGGTGGAAATGGTCGGGCGTGGAGGTGACCGTGCCGAGGTGCGCGGTCTCCGCGGTAGCCGCGACCAGCAATTGGACGGTCCGGAAGAGTTCCGGGACTCCTGCGGGCTCCGGACCGTTCTTGATGTCTTCCTCATCGGCGAGTGGATTCCCCGCGTAGTGCCTTAGATCACGTACGGCCTGGTAGACGGGGTCGGCGAGATCAGGGCTCTTGCACTCGATGGCCACGAGAGGGATGCCGTTGACGAAGAGGACGAGGTCGAGGACCGACATCTCCCCCGAGCGGTTCAGCACGCGAAGTTGGTCGACCACGGTGAAGTCGTTGAGCGCGATGCGATCTTCATGCCACTCGATGTACTGCACGGTCGCGGAAGGACCGCCGTGCGCCGCGGACGGGCCCGCGAGGACGAACCCATTGAGAAGCAGGTCGGTGGCGTCGAAGTTGGCTTGGACGACACCGTGGCCGAGGGAAACGGAGGACTATCGCTCGACGGACCTCGCCACGTCGGATTCGTCCATCCACGATCCGCGGTCGGTCGTCTTAAGGTTAATCCGCCGCAGGGCGCTCTTCAGCTTTTCTGCCAGGAGCGGGGCGCGGGCGTCGAGTGTCCCGATCTCTGTGCCGGACACGTGTGTCCACCCCATCGCCTCAAGCTGAGCGATGATAGGCCGCTCGACCTCGTCCCTCTCAACCTGCACCACCACGTCGCCACGTCCTCCGGCCCCTCGCCTGCCGCTTCAGTGATCCATTCTGCGCTTTTCGGGAGCGTAGGGGTGACGGTTCAGCCGACATGGGACGTCTCGATGCGGCCAAGCCCTCGGCCGAGCAGAAACGGTGCCGATCCGGATGGTTCAGATGCTGACGCGGCCGCTCAACAGATCGTCCACAATCCCCTGCCGGAGCTTGCCCAGTTTGGCGAGTTCAAGCTCAAGGGAACGCTTTTGTCTCAAGATGGCGTTGATACCGTCGGTGATGTACCGTTGCCGGGAAAGTGACACGAGGGGAAAGTCCAGAGAGGCGAACCGTTCACCGCCAAGGTGGGCGATACTTGTAGTCTTCTTGGCAATAGCAGCGAAGATCCCTTTGTCCAGCCAGTACTCGAAGACCATCTGCGCATATTCAGGGAGGACTTGACCTCCCGAACGGAACCGTATGAGAGTGTTCTGAAAGTAGAAATCTCCTTCGCCACCATCATAAATAGCACTCCTACCCACAAGCTCAAGACTCTGCCCTTCATTAAGAAGGATATCCCCCGACCGAAGGCTATATATCTTGCGCTCATCCTCAGTAAATCCCATCTCCTTCACGTCGGAGTAGTCAATCCATCCTCGAAGCACATTCGCAACTCGCAGGTAAGGAAACCGTTCGTTCGCCTCGCGACTTGATGGAGAAAGCTGCTTTCCCACCCGGATCTCCCCCGCCTCGCGCACGGGGATCTCCAAGATTTCGTCGCGCCCTGATTCGAGAAGCTCCGCCGTAACTCCTGCTCGGATATCTTCTAGTTTGGCGATCGATTCCTTGACCGCCAATTCTCGCACAGACACCGCATCGACTACCTCCACAATCTTTCGTTGCTGGACAAGTGGAGGCCAGCGAAGAGTGAGCCCTTCGACGGAACTTTGACTGATGTTCTGCATGCTCAAACTACTACCGGATGCTGCATTTACTATCTGCTGGCGGACCTGATGGCTGGACAGACAAATGCAAACATAACGAGGATCGGCCAGTTCCGGGTTAACGATCAGCCTTAGCGTCTTGTCCGACAATAGGAGGCGTTCAGAAGACGCCGTGGCTATACATGCCGAGCCAACTAGCTCGGGCGTGTTAGCTCGAGAGAAAAGCAGATCTCCGGGAGAAACCTCGTGACGTGACGAAACTAACGTCAAGTCCTGTATGGATTTGTTCTCGCTCGGCCGGTAGCCACTTGAGTGGATCGCACTGACTTTCAGCACTCCCCAGCCTCCTGGCATGGCAGGTGTATCAGGCAAATCAGGGCTCCGGCCTGCTTCGATACCAAGCAGACAGTTCTTTAGAGGAGCCGTTATCCAGCCCTGAGCATCAGACGGCATAGCCGAACTCCTTCAAGAAGGCACTCAGGGCCGCCGCCGACCTCTCCCGCTTCGCCTCGATTTCCCGGAGCGGGACAGCGTACTTGTCCTCCCATCTCTGGTACACCTTCGCCAATTCCCAACGGCGCCGCACGACGTGTCCTTCCAGCTTGGCCGCCAGGTCGTCCCGGAGCAGGTCGAGCACCACTCTGCGCTCGTCCTCCGGGCTGAGCCCCTGTCGCGCCCGGTACAGGCGCGGCGGCGGCTCGTCGAGCTCGGGTGTATCGCCTGGCCAGGGAAACCAGAAGTCGGTCTCCAGACGCTTGATCACAGCGGCGGCCTTCGTCCGTGCCTTCTTCACCCGGTCGTGTTCCGCCTGCTGCTCCGGGCTAAGAGACTTTCGCTCGCGCGGTGGGGCCTCATCGTCGTCTTCCGCCTCGCCGTCTTCGGACTGCTCAGCGTTCAATTCTTTCCATCGCGCGTCCAACTCCGCCTTGCGCGCCTCAGCCTCGGTCAATTCCCGTAGAAAGTCCGGCACTAGGGCGGCGACCACCTTGTGGTTGTAGGCCTGGCGCCGTTCGGCGGCCGTCCGGTTGCGCAATTTCCTTGTCCTGGGATCCTGCTCGGGAGTGAGCATCGTCTCGACGTTCTCCACCCACCCGTCCAGGACACCCGCGAAGCCGTTCTCCGAAAGGGTGAGCAGGTCATACTTCGCCTCGTACCACCAGCCGGCCACCGCACCCGCGAGCGCGTATCGATCCAGCGGACCTTCCGGGGCCAGCCACTCCACGAACGACTCGATGAGCGAACTGCGGACCGCCATCAGCGCCGCCTTCCGCTCCGAGGGAGTCGACTCGGCGAGACGCTCCGGGGTCGCGGCCACTGCCTCCAACCGCCGGGCCTCCGCCTCCCACCACTTCGCGAACGCTCCCCGCAGCCGTTCTTCTCGGGGCTGGGTCAGCTCACTCAGCCGGGCAGTGTCCGGGCGCTGTCCCTCAGGCAGGAAGTCTACGTAGCCGGGGTCCATCGGATCCCGCTCAACGAAGAGATCACTCAGCTCGATTCCGTACGCGTCGAGTAGTTCCTTGCTTCCAGCGATCTCGGCGCGGGGCATCCCGCCCACCATATGGGCCCGCACATCCTGGGGCTCTGGAGGTGGCGTGTTGTCTACATAGCGGCGGATGTTGAGATTGTCGCCATTCTCGCGAAGTTTGTCGCGGTCGACTATGCGTGAGAAGCCGGGGACCTCGGCGTAGGCGTGAAATGTCGAGGTAATCTTCTCTGCGTGTTCAGGGAGGAGCACATTCTGCGCCCGCTCAGCGTGGTACTCGCGGTCAGCGTTGATGAACAGGACCTTGCCCGCACGATTCGGGTCCTTCTTGCCCGGCGGGCGCAGCACCAGGATGCAGGCCGGGATGCCGGTGCCGTAGAACAGGTTTGGGGGCAGGCCGATGACCGCCTCGATCACGTCCTCGTCCAGAAGCTTCGTGCGAATCTCCTGCTCGCCGCCCCCGCGAAACAGCACACCGTGCGGCATGACGGTGACGACCATTCCGCCGGAGCCCTCGCGCTTGGTCATCCAGAGCATGTGCTGGAGGAACATCAGGTCGGCCTTGCCGCGCTCGCTCGTAGTTCCGTACGCCGCGCGCTGGCCTGCGAACCTGAGGTCGGCGAGGACGTAGTCCATGGAGAACGGCGGGTTGCTGAGGACCGTGTCGAACCGATCGGTGTCAGATCGCGGCGCATGTGCCGGATCTGCGAGGGTGTCGCCGGTCTTCAGGTCGAAGCGGCGCACCCCGTGCAGCACCATGTTCATCGTGGACATGATCCATGAGCCGCTGTTGGCGTCCTGGCCGGCGAAGAACATGTCCTTGGTGTCTCCACCGTGCTCCTCCACGTACTCCTTGGCATGGATGAGCATGCCTCCCGAGCCGACGCACGGGTCGTAAATGCGCATTCCCTGCCGAGGGCGAGCCAGTTCGACCATCATGCGGACCACGGCACGAGGGGTGTAGAACTCGCCACCCTTACGGCCCGCCGAGTCCGCGAACTCCTTGATCAGATACTCGTAGGCGGCACCGATCAGGTCGGGGAACTCGAAGTCATCGGTCCGCAACCGGACGCGCCCGAAGTGCGCAATGAGCAGCTTGAGGCGCTGGTCGGCGAGCTTGGCGGCGGCCGCAGCCGCGCCGGAGCCGCCGATACGGTTGAAGTCCAGGTGGTCGAAGAGTCCTCTGAGCTTGCTGTTCTGGCCTTCCAGGGCTTGGAGGGCCGGACGCAGCCGTTCCTCGTTGATGTTGTGCGTGCCCGAGGAGATCCGCTTCCAGCGGGCGTTCTGCGGGACGAACAGCACGTCACGTTCGGCGTAGGGCGCGGGCAGTTCCAGAAAGCTCTCCAGTTGTTCGCCGGTGAGGCGGAGTTCCCGGACAGCCTGTTCCCGGATGCGTTCACGGGCCGCCTCGAACTCGTCGTTGGCCCGTTTCAGGAAGAGCAAGCCGAAGATGTAGTCCTTGTACTCGGAGGCGTCCATCGTGCCGCGGAGGATGTCCGCAGCCGCGAACAGATGCCGTTCCAACTGGGCGAGCGTGAGCTTGGCCACCGTACGACTCCCTACGACCCCGATGTGACGTAGAAACCCTACGGTGACGACGCGTCGGAGGAGAAACGATCGCCTCATCTGGCGGATCGTCTTCAGGTTTCAGTAGGAGGTGATCCCGAGGCCCTGCTCCACGAAGTGGAAGACGTCGGTGTACGGGTCGCGTTTCGGCAGGGGCAGGTGGTCACCATGCTGGGAGTTCATCCGGAGGGCGCGTCGCTTGGCCTCCTTGTAGCGGCCCAAGATCTGGTCCGCGTACACCACCTTGATGTTGTCCACCTCGTTCCTGAACGGGAGTCGATCCGTCACCAGGTTACACATCTGATTGAAAGTCCCATTCACGTCCTTATGGTGCAGAAGCCGCCATACCTCGAAGCAGGGGTTTGAGAAAGCGACGCGGACCTTGTCCTGCTTGGCCTGTCTGAAGGCTCGGTCCACTTCCGGGTGGTGGTCCCGGTCGAACAGGCACCAGACCTGGGGACGCAGTTCCTCCCGCAGCCGGTTACGTTCCGCTTCTCGGATCAGCTTGCGCATGAGCGGCACCGCCGCTTCGACCAGGTCGAGCGGCTTGCGCTGGGAACCCGGTGCGCTGGCGTTCGCGATGTGCACCTCGACGGGGAGACCCCGCTCCTTGATCAGTTCTTTCATGATGTCGATGTAGGAAGTCTCGGTGCGCTCGTCTTCGGTGAAGACGTGGACGACCCGGTTGCGCTTGCCGCGCCGCTGTCCGGACGGCCCCAGCGTGTCCTTTCCCCGTGTGCGACTCATTGGGCCCGCTCTGTGGTGGTCCGGTGTCCGCGTCTGCTCACGGCGGACAACCGTCGGGCGAACTGTCCCTCCACGACGGCGGGGACTCCGCCGAAGGCTCCCGCGAGGTAGGACTCCATCAGGTTCTCCTCCTCGCCCGGCTCGGCGGCGGTCAAGGGGTACAGCTCCGTGGCACCGTCCTTGTCCTTCTCCGTCAGCCACACCTGGCCCGGTTCCAGCAGTCGCTCGCCGCTCGGGGTGATGAGCAGCGACGGGTCGTGCGAGGTGAAGACTAGCTGTGCACCACCGGGGTTGGCGTACGGATCGTGGAAGAGCCGGATGACCTCGGCGGCGAACCGCGGATGCAGGCTCGCGTCCAGTTCGTCGACGAGCAGCACGGCCCCCTCGTCGAGCGCCAGCAGCAGGGGGCCGAGTAGCGCGAACCAGGATCGCGTACCGAAGGACTCGCTCTGCCAGTCGAGAAAGACGTTTCCTGCCGAGGACCGGTGGGTTAGGCGCACCCTCGGCCGGTCCTTGCCTTCCCGGACGATTTCCGCGCCGCTGATCCCCAAATCCGCGACCTTCAGCAGTTCATTGATCCGTCGTGCGCGACTGCCGGAAAGCTCCCGCAGAGTGAACTCCTCCCGCTGCTCTCGCTCGTCCTCAGGATTGATGAACCACAAGTTGCGGCGAAACCAGTGGAAGAGCACCGAGAGCTGCGGGTGATTGTCCGTACCGGCAGTGGACAGCACCAACGCGTTGGAGCGTGTGCGCTTGGCCAGTTGGGTCCGGTCCTTGACCCGGTTGCCCGGCCACTCGTACACCCCGGCTCGTGAGGCGTCGCGGTCGAGCCATACCTGACGGTGACCGCGAGGATAGCTGTGGATCCACTCGGCCTCGACGCGTCTTGAGCTGAGCTCGAATCCATAGGTCCAGCGCACCTCGTCTATCACGAGATCGACCTCGAAGAAGCTCGGCTCCTTCTCGCTCTTGGAATCGAGCCCAAAGTGTTTGCGTGGGATCCCCTCGAATGACGCCCAGCGGGCATAGGAGTTGAGGACCGCCGTCCGCATGTCGGTCAGAGCGGCCAGGACGTTCGACTTCCCCGAGGCGTTGGCGCCGAAGATGCCGAGCAATGGGAAGACGTAGGCGGAACGTCCTCCACCGATCTCTGTCTCCCGCGCCGTCGCGCTCGTGTCGCGTTCAGGGACGACGAAGGACAGCTCCTGCTCATCACGTAGCGACCGTATGTTGGCAACACGGAACCGGAGCAGCACGCTGTCCCTCCTTTCCGCTCTACGGCTAGCGTAACTGTTCGATCTTCCAGCGGCATGTCCCGGCGGCGATCACATCACGCTCGGGGTCCACTATGCCCCACGGCATCACGCTTCCCGCGATCAGCAGGACTGGTCCCTGACGCTCCCTCGCGAAAATCTGGGTCAATGACACAACCAGGGGCTAATCACACCGCTGACGATCGACGGGCCTGAACCCAGGCCAATTGGACGGCCATCCCAGTGGCTAGGTCAGTAGTGGGAGCCCAGCCGAGCAACTGGCGAGCGGTGGAAAGATCTGCGCAGGTCACAGGAACATCGCCAGCAGCCTTAGGACGTGTTTCCACGTTGACGGGCTGACCGACGAGCCGGCGAGCCTGGTCGATCACCTCGGTGAGGCAGACATCGCGTCCAGATCCGACATTGATCACCTTGTTAGAGACGGCGCTAGTAGCCCCAGCGCTGATCGTCGCGGCGACCGCATCGTCGACATAGGTGAAATCGCGGCGTTGAGTGCCGTTCCCGTAGATCTGGATGGACCGCCCAATCGCGACGGCGGTTAGGAGCCGTTGCATGAACATGTCTTCGCGCTGACCCGGCCCGTACACGGTGAAGTACCGCAGGGCCACAACGGTCGTGGGGCAACCTGGCAGTGCGGCGTAGGCCAGGCACAATTGCTCTGCGGCGAGTTTGGTTACCGCGTACGGCGATAGCGGGCGGAGAGCGTCGGTCTCCTTGCTAGGCCGATGGAGGCTACCCCCGTAAACGCTGGAGGAAGAGGCGATCACCAGGCGTGGAACCCGCAGGCGAGTCATGCTCCGCATGAGTCGCTGCGTGGCCATGACGTTGCAGGAGACGTAGTCGTCGAAGTCAGATCCCCATGATGAGCGGACACCCGGAATCGCCGCGAGATGGAAGACCGCGTCGGCATCGATGATCAGGGGTTCGATCGCGCAGGTGCGCAGGTCCGCGGTGACAGGAACGAACGCCGGGTTGGCCAGCGCCCCGGTGAGATTCGCCGCGGCGACGGAGTCCGTATCGGGATCACGTCGGTCGACGCCGATCACGGTCGCGCCCTGCTGGAGCAGGGCAAGACACAGGTGGGAGCCGATGAAACCGGCTGCACCGGTTACCACGGCTCGGCGGATGATCCGTGGTCGTTCGGCAGCGACCAGGCGGACTGCGGTCATTATGGTCCTCCGGAAGCTCAACAGCGCACATCGGCGAGCGGACATCGGCGGTGGGCGAGGGATCGGTACTGGCCGTACGGGACAAGAACCAGTACGGAGGCGATCACGTAATGTCGTCGAGGTTGGGGCGTACCTGTGGCCACGGGTATCGATAGCCGCCGCGGCCAAGATAGGGACTGGTGAGGAGATGGTGGAGATGTGCGTGGCCAAGCAGCCGTGACGGCGTGACGCACCCCACCTTGGCGGCGTTCGATGTGACCGCCTGGTTGTAGGCGGCCAGGGCGCTGCTGATGGTCTCCCCGTGGATCGGGCCGTGAGTCATGGCCAGGGTGACGACGAGCTTGGCCAGGTCGTAGCCGAACGGAGCCAGAGTGAGGTCGTCGGGGTCCACAATGACCGGCCCCGTCGGCGTGATCAGGATATTGCGCGGGTTGCTGTCCTTGTAGAAGGCTGCCGGTTCGTCCGGATCGGTCTGCAATAAGCCGACGGCTATAGCCAAGTCCTCGCCGCAGAGGGTTCCAGCCCGGTGGTGTCGGCTGAGGGCGGATCTTCGTGGGCCGACGAAGGCTGGGATGGCGTGCCCGTCGGGCAGCAGGTATGAGGTGTCGAGTCTGGCCCGATGCAGACCCCCGAGCCAGGCGATGGCGTGCGCTTCGCCGAGTAATGTCGCTACCGTCACCAAGTCCTCGACGATGACGTGCCGGCCGTCGACGTGCTCGAAGTCGAGCCGCCTCGCCTGTACCGCCAGCAGGCGCGGCTGCCGTAGCGGGGTGTGCTCCTCTAACCAGGCATGATTCGCGGCGGCCTGGCGCGCTGATCGAGGGGAACGGTACGACTTGGTGAAAACAGTGCGGCTCATGAGGTCTCCGACCGTCGAGCCAGCAGGAACGTGACGGTCGAGGTCGCGCGAACCGGGCGTTCGGTCAGCCGAGTACGTAGCTGCGCGCTGATCGCCTCAGAGTTGCCGGTCAGACCGGATGGAAGTTCGTACTTCGGCGTGGTGGCCAGATAGTCCGCAACGTGACCGAGGTCGGCGAAGACGAATGTGTGCTGCTCATGTTCAAGATGGACGGCCCGCAGCGAGGGCGGCAGCAGAGTGGCGAGATTTCCGCTGTGGGCCGTGGCGTACAGGCTCGGCCGATTAGGCGCGTCCATGTCGAGGTCGGCTTCGGCGACCAAGCGGTCGAGCTCACGGTAGCTGTTGGCGCTCTTGGTGACCAGGATGGCGATGCCGCCCGGCTTAAGCACGCGGGCGATCTCGGCGATCGGGCGGCGGGGTTCCGGGGAGTGGTAGAGGCAGAAGGCTGCCACGACGAGATCGCAGGTGTCGTCGGGCAGGGGAAGACAGTGGAAGTCAGCCTGTACGTAGGTGGCTGCAGCCACCTGGGAAAGCCGGGCGCGGGCGTCGATGAGCATCGCGGCGGATGCGTCGATGGCCAGCAGAGCCGCAGAGGGAAACCGTTTGGCCAGAACTCGGGTCGTGGTGCCACGACCGCATCCGATGTCGGCGATCAGGACTCCGGGCATCGGACGAAGGTGCGAGGTCGCCAGATCAGCGATGACGTCGGCGACAGGGCGACCTTCCGTCTTGGCCCTGTGCAGGGCGCTCGTGCGAGTCGCGAGCCGAGTTCCGTCCCCGTAGAGATCGCGCTGAGCGCTGGAGCGGATGAAGGCGTTGGCCGGGTTCATGCTCGACACCCCACCATCGCCAAGAATGCGAACGGGCTGCGAATCAGCGCTGTGCGGCGAGGTGCTCCAACCAGCGACGGGTCGAACGCCTGCCACGTAGGAACACCACTTGCTTGTCCGCCGCGAGCTTGTGGATCTTTTCGAGCACCTTGGGGCGCATCCGGCGACGATAGGTCGCGACGTAGATGAGCACGCCCCAGTTGATGCGGTTGTAGACCCCGGCGGCGTGCTGACCCGCGCCGTGCCGGACCTGCCGGGAGAAGATCCCCCACAAGGCGGACCAGGTTGGGATGTCCATCATCACCACGGTGTCGCAGGCCTCCAGCCGTACATGCAGCGTGGAATTGTAGTTGCCATCGATGACCCAACGTGGTGTGGAGACCAACTCGCGCTGCACCGCCTCGAACTTGTCCTGTGGCAGCGGGGTCCAGTCCTCTCCGAAGAAGACGGCGTCCAGGTGAGTCACCGGGACGTCGAGCAGCCGACCCAGTTCGCGGGCCAGATGGGACTTGCCGCTTCCTCCTGAGCCCACGATGACCACGCGATTCATCCCACGCACGGTCCTCCACCATAGCCGAGGCCAGGATCACCGGCCGGGGTACGGCAGCGCCGCTACTCGGTCGTGCGTTCTCCCGAGCAAGTTGAACGAGGGCCCAGATCAACTCTGCCTCCCCGGCCGGGTCGCACCACCGGCTGCCGACACTTCAGATATGGCCTCCCGGAGCGTCTGTACCTGCCGGCTGAGCCGAAACACGTCCAGTCGGCGCAGACATTCGGCGATCAGGTCGGCGTGTGTCTGGCTCCCGCTGACACCGCTCAGCCAGCGTAGGACGCGGACCGTGTCGGCTGCGTCGTTCACGATCAACTGAGGCGAGACGAAGGTGTTGACGTGGCGGATATTCCTTGGAGCCAGCGGAAGACAGCCGCAAAGCAGCGCCTCGAAGATCCGCTGAGTCATCTGGCCGACGGCCGCGTACCGATCGGGCAGCAGCAGAACGGTGGCCAGCGCCCCGCCGTACAGCTTGTTCACCTGGGCGAAGGGAATACGGCCGACGAACTCGACATGTGGCCAACGCCAGGTGCTCGTCCACTTGCCGGCGACAACGTGGCGGAAGTGTGCAGCGGCAGGGGCGAAAAACTGGTCGAACGCGTCGTCACGGTCGTACTGATTGCCCACGTAGACAAGCGGTACCGGCCGCTCGTGCGCGGCGAGCGCAGCGGGGTCGGCGGCATCCAGTGCTGCATCGCTGACGGGGAACAGCAGCCGCCGCGCCCCCGGTGTGGGCGCGAGTGCCGCCTCGTACACGACCACGCCGGGACGGCGGCGCAGCGGATCGTCGGCCGGAAGCCGACGGTCCTTGTCCCAGATGAGGGTCGGGGTACCCAGGGAGAACGTGTAGTAGTTCAGCAACTGCCGCTGACGGTGCAGGTCGCAGGTGTGGCCGGGCATGCCGCAGGCAGTGGTGTTACGACCGGGAATGGGCCAGCGCCACTCAAGGAAAAGGACGTCGATGTCGGGCAGTCCGGCATCGAAGACGTAGCGCCCGCCGAGGTCGTCCCCCGCCTCACGCAGGTCGCGGTCCGGCTGAAGGAACACGATGCTGTGACCGTCGTCGGACAGGGCGTCGATCAGTGTACGGCGGTGGCTGCGTCCCCCGTCGGGGGTGTCGGTGATGCCTGGTCCGAGGAACCCCCAAAAGCTGTAACCGATCATTTGGTGATCCACCTGCCTTCGATCAGGAGCGCGTCCAGTCCGGAGGAGGCCAGGCACTCCAGGGCCATGGAGGGGGTGCCGCAGATCGGTTTGCCTTTCACGTTCAGGCTGGTGTTGATCAGGACGGGTACGCCGGTGCGGGCGGCGAACGCGCGCAGCAGCGCATGCACGAACGGGTTGGCGTCTTTAGTGACCGTCTGGAGTCTGGCGGTGCCGTTGGCGTGGATGACGGCGGGGATATGTTCACGGCCGAGTTCGGTGACCTTGGAAGCCATCGACATGTACGGCGCGGCCTGGCCGAGTGTGAAGTACTCCCCTGCCGATTCGGCTGGCACCATCGGGGCGAAGGGGCGAAACGGCTCGCGGAACTTCACGGTGGCGTTCAGCCGATCCACGACTTCCGGATTGAGCGGAGAGGCGAGGATTGACCGGTTGCCGAGAGCACGAGGTCCCGCTTCGACACCTCCTTGGAACAGGCCGACGATGCGTCCGCAGGCCAGTTGCTCAGCCAGGAACTCCGCCGCGTCTCCGGGAACCGGTAGTTCGGCGAGCGCAGGCCACGGGGACAGGTCCAGTACCGGATTGGGATAGCTCGGTCCCAGGTAGCAGGCTCCAGCGACGCCGCTCAGCGGCCATGCGCTCGTCCGCAGGTGCGCGGCCAGGGCCGCCCCAATGGCGGTTCCCGCATCCCCGGGAGCCGGCGGGACAAACACCTCCTCGGCAATGCCGGCTTCAACGATCTTTCCGATGGCAACGCAGTTCGTGGCCACGCCTCCGCCGATGCACAATCGCCGGGCACCCGTGGTTTCCAAGGCCAGCCGGGCCAAGTGCAGCATCACGATCTCGGTACGTTCCTGCAGGGCGGCGGCGAGGTCCCGGTGCGCCTGACCGACGGGCTCGTGAGGTGCACGGGGCGGGCAGGTCGCGGCCACAAACCTTGGGGATAGCCTGGCGTATCGCGACGACAGCACTCTTGGCTGGAAGTAGGCCGGGTTCAATGCGAACCCGGACGCCGTGATGGGGACGGCGTCGGTGAACAGGGACCGGAATCGCGCCGGATCGCCGAAAGCCGCCAGCGCCATGACCGTGCCCTCCTCATCACCGCGTCGCCAGCCGAGATGCTCGGTCACCGCGCCGTAGGCATAGCCGAGGGACACAGGGTCGTGCAGACTCCACAGCGTGCGTACGTTCGGTCGGCCAGGCTCGTCCTGGCGGCCGAAGGCGATGGTCGTGGTCTGCGTCTCACCAAGACTGTCGACGACGAGGACGGCCGCCTTATCCCATCCTGACGCCGCGAATGCGTAGAGCTGGTGGGTGGTGTGATGCCGGAAAGGTCGTACCCGGGATCGGGGGAACAGCGCTCCCAGTCCGACAGTACGGCGCATGGTGCGCATCGCGACCTTGGCGAAGCTGGCAGCACGGGGCAGTATGCGCTCGCGCCCTGGCGCGGAGGCCAGCAGCGGTAGGGCGGAGGGGATCGCTGCGAGGTACCGGGGCGCCTGGAAGTTGTAGGCGACTTCGGTGACATCGTCGGCGACGATCCCGGCCCGGTCCAGAAGCCAGTCGATCGCTTTGGCAGGGTAGGCACGCGTATGCTTGATTGTCGACAGCCGTTCTTCTTCCACAAAGCCGACCAGGGTGCCATCGACGAGTAGTGCGGCCGACGAGTCGTGTGTGAAGGAGCAGACACCCAGCACCACGTGCGGGCCTCGAGTCGCCTTCATCCGCTCACCGCCTGTGTACGCGTGGCCAGTTCCGCGTACCAGCCGCGCATGCCATGGCCAATCGGCCCGGGAATGCGGTCGGCGAGATCGACGGCGGTATTCCGGTCTCCGTCCTTCCATCGGCGGTAGCTGGCCAACGCGCAGGCCATCGCGGCCCAGCCGGAGTGGGTGATTTCCTGACCCGTCGTCACCCGGACCAGCAGGTCGTCGAACCCTTCCCATGGGGTGGTCAGGTCCGGCAGCTCCGAACCCGGTCGGGGGTCGGACGGTACGGCCTTCGCCTTGTCCACGTCCGTGTCGTATAGATGGAGCGAATCGACATGGTGGTGGTAGTCGCCAAGTTCGACTCCCAGCCAGCCGGCCATCAGCTCGTGCAGGACCGTGGCGGCGAACATGTCGTACGGCAGGCCGGTCCACAGGTCCTGGCTACGCATCGTGGTCGCCATGTGCAGACGGCCGTCTCGCAGGTGGAAGCGATATCCGAGGGTGCACGGCACGTCGCGGTGTCCGTCGGCATCGTGAGTGGGGTCGTACAATTGGATCACCGCTCGCCGCGAGTCGGGGTCGTTTCGCAGCGTGGCCAGGACCTTGTCGAGCTGGTCGGTGCGGTTATGCCAACGCCGCATCCTCGGCCCGTAGGCTCCGCGCAGGACACCGTCGTCGGCATACCGCCTCAGCCTGTCGTTGTAGGTGTAGATCCACGGGTCGTTGGAGCCTGACAGGATCCACACCGTCTCGGCGACGGCGAACGCCGTGTTAAGGACGCGCGCGGGCGGGAGAAACAGCAGCCGGGCTCGGGGGCGGCGTAGGAGCAGCCGCACATCCAGCACCTCCCGCGTGCCCATGCCGCGCGGGCTGACTCTCCGCCCGCGCATGGTCAAGGCAACGGCGCTGGTGAACAACTCGGTGACGCTGTCGGCGACCAGAGTTGTGTCGGCTGTGGACACAGTGGATTCGAGACCGCCAGGGGTCATGGGGAACTCCTCGCATCAGGGTTGATCGCACAAGGACTGGGAGTTGCGAATCGTGCTGTTCGTCGGCCTCATCTGGAGACTGGAAACGACCGCTCCGCCGGTTCGGTCTGACGGCCGACTTCGGCGAGGACGTGCTTGATACGATCGGCCGCCTTAATGTCACTGCGGCCTACCGCTTTACGGCGCCGGACAGGATCTCCGTCGGGATCGTGCACCAGACGGCTTTGCCGTATCGACCCTGCTCCGTGGTGTAGGGGGAGCGGCAGAAGCCGAACCGACCCAGCGACAGGTCGGAGACAATGGCCATGCCCCGCCCGCGCTCGGCCTCGAGATCGGTTGGGTGCATGAGCGGGCTCCCGGGGCCGCTGTCAACGACAGCGGCGTGGATGCCGCCCTGATCGATGCTCAAAACCAGTTCGATGGGCGGCTCGCCATGCAGGACGGCGTTTCCCACCAACTCGCTTACCGCGAGCGCTACGTCCTCCACCGATTCGGCCGAGACGGGCACGCTGGTGAGCACATCGTGAACCAGCCGTCTGGCTTGCGCTGCGGCGCGCGGGCCATCGCACAAGCGCCAGGCGACGCTGATCGTCGATTCCGGCCTGACCAGAGTCATCACGACGCCTCCCTTCAGCACTGTCAATTCCGGGTACTCCACAGTTCCTCGAATCGATTACCGTGGGTAGCGAGAGGTGACCGCCCGCATGTGCGGTCGATTCTCACCGCGAGTGCGGCGGATCCACACCCTTCCCGGCCCCCCTCTACGGACTCTCTGCCCTACGGTCGGGATATGCCTGGTCACGATGTGAGTTGCGCCAGGAGGCTTCGAGCTGAAAACCCTGGCCTTTCCCTCAGCGAACTCGCCCAGGAGATTGGCGTCTGCTGTGGTCATCCACCGCTCAAAGCGCATCGCCTGGCCAAAGGGTGGACCGTTGAGAAGGCGGTGGAGTCCTTCCACGAAATGTGCGCGCGCACAGGGCTGGGCGCGCGCGGGCTGACGGCACGTTCCTGGATCGAATGGGAGCAGGAGCATCTTCCCAACGCCGACTATCAGGATCTGCTGTGCCGGCTGTTCCACACCGGGCCGGTGCAGCTGGGGTTCGCCCGGTCGTACGGTCCACCCAGCAGTCTGCCGACCTCACGGCCCCTCGATCAGCGCGTCCTCGTTACGCAGGTGGCTCACGAGTCCCTGGCACACGCCGCCGACGCGCAGCTCAGCGACCTCAGCACGGTGACGCTGGAGCACATCCATGATGAGATCCGCCGCTTGGCCAGCGAATATGTCTACGACCATCCGCTGCCGCTCTTCCAACGGATGCTCCAGCTCCGCCGCCAGATCTTCACCGTATTGGACGGCCGAATCCACCCCGGCCAGGGCGCACAGGTCATGCTCTTCGCCGGTCAAATTTGCGGGTTGCTGGCCAACGCGAGCTTGGATCTGGGCAAGCCTTCGGCGGCGGCCGCTCAGGCCAAAGCGGCGTGGACTTATGCGTCGATCATCGATCACAACGCCCTGCGCGCCTGGGTACGCGGCCTTCAAGCGATGATCGCCTACTGGACCGGTTCCCCAAGAATGGCTGGCGACCTCGCACGTGATGGCCAGCGGTACGCGCTAGGGGCTACTTCGTTCGCCCGTCTCGCGAGCATCGAAGCGCTCGCGTCAGCCGCCGTCGGCGCGGAGTCCGACGCGCTCCGAGCGCTTGGCCACGCATGGGATCAAAAGGACATCCGCGACGAAATCCATGACGGCCTCGGGGGAGAGTTCGGGTTCGACCTGGCCAAGCACTCCTATCTGGCTGCCAGCGCCTACATCCACTTGGGCCACACTGACAGTGCGATCGGCTTCGCGCTTCGGGCCATCACGCGCTACCAGTCGGGTCCGCCGCACCTGCGTGCGTACGGCAACGAGGCGATCGCCTACTCCGAACTGGCAGCGGGACACCTGCTCAACGGGGATCTGGAGGCCGCCGCGACCGTAGCCGCCACGATCTCGGAGTTGCCCGAGCACCAGCGGATTGATGGGCTGGTCCGGCGTCTGGACAACATGCGTCTTCAGGTGATCGGCGAGCCGCGATTCCGAGGCTGTGCGGAGGCTCGCGCCCTGGTCGAACGTCTTGAGTCGTTCCACCCGTGGTCGTACCCGCGCGAGGTGACCCGATGAAGGCAGGGTTTTCCGCTGACCGGGCCTTGCACCGACTCTGCGGAGTAGCCGGAGTCGACAGCAGAGGCGCACGACTGATCCGAATCTGCGCGAATATCGTCTATCACCTGCCGCGTGCCAACGCCGTGGCACGGATCTCCTCAGCGGGGACCGCACCTCATGCTCGAAGAGCGGTCCGGGTGGCTCACTGGCTGCAGAAGATCAATTTCCCCGCTGTACGAGTCCATTCAGATGTCCCCGATGCGGTCGTCGTCGGCGGCCGGGTTGCCACTTTCTGGCAGTACCTCCCCCAGCCTGCCGCCCCACCCCAGGTCGTTCAACTCGCGGCCCTCCTGCGGAAGCTGCACGCCCAGACCGTACCGTTCCCGCTGCCGGCTTGGGATCCGGTAGCGGACGCCCGCGACAACCTGCGGCGAGCACGAGGCGTCCTCAGCGCCGAGGATCACCGGTTCCTGCTTCGGTGGTGTGACCGACTGGAGGATGAACTGCCGACCAACCGGTACGCGTTGCCGTACGGGCTCATCCACGGCGACGCGTGGGCGGGCAACCTGCTCTGGCGTGGAGAGGATGTCGTGTTGTGCGACCTGGACCAGGTCTGCCACGGCCCCCGGGAATGGGACCTGGTGTCCACGGCAGTGAACGCGCTTCGCTTCGGTACACCGCCCGCTGAGGAGTTCCTGACGGCCTACGGCTTCGACGTGACCATTGCGGACGGATTCCCGCTGCTACGCCAGGCACGCGAGCTGATCATGCTGACCGGCGCTCTACCCGCCCTTTCGAGCCGAGTGTCCATCGCGAGGGAGTTCGGTCGCAGGCTCGCCAGCTTGCGTGGATTCGGATCACACCGGTGGACACCCTACGGATAGCTGCGAGCATAGGAACCGTTACCTAGAGTGCCATTCGACCTTGGTTGAGAGGGCCCGGGATGGTCAAGCCTGGACACGACATCGAGTGCGCTCAACGCATCCGTATGCTCCGCTGCGCCTCGCTGGAGATCCCTCCGCCCATCGCCGTGATCCACGTGATCGCCACGGAGATCAGGCAATGTTGCGGGCACCATCCGCTGAAGTGCTTCCGGCTGGCCAGCGGATGGAGCAGCGCCGAAAAGGCCGTCCGGGCAATGCATCGCATGTGCCAGGAGCAGGGACTTGGCGCCCGCGGCCTGACCAAACGATCCTGGCTTGATTGGGAAAGCGGACACCGTCCCGGTGCGGACTACCTCGATCTTCTGTGCCGCCTTTTTCAGACCGGTCCGGTGGAACTCGGGTTCGCCACCGACTACACCCCGGGTATAAAAACGGCGGCCCCCACGTTGGAACGAGAACTGATTATGAGCGCAGCCAGCGAATCCAGCGATCACGCCGCCGAGATCGAGTCCGCCTTCGTCGGCTCCAACGCCTTGGAACAGCTTGAGGACGACGTCACCCGGTTGGCTCGCGCCTACGTACACGCGCCGCCGCTTCCCCTGTTCGGCGAACTGACCCGGGTTCGTAATCGCGTCTACCGGCTCATCGACCGGACACGCCATCCCGGCCAGCAGCGCGATTTGTACCTGGTCGCGGGCCAGGTCTGCGGTCTGCTGGCCAGCGCCAGCTTCGATCTTGGCTATCCCCATGCCGCCGCCGAACAGGCCCGGGCGGCACGTGTCTACGGAGAAGTGATCGGCCACAACGAGCTGACCGCATGGTCGGATGGGCTACTGGCCTGCGTGGAGTTTTGGACCGGACGCCCAGGGCAGGCACTGCGCCTGGTCGAGCGCGGCCTCGCCATCGCTCCCGAGGGGACGACCCGGGTGCGACTGTTGAGCATCGCCGCGAGAGCCTCGGCACTGCTTGGAGACGTTGACGGCACTCGTGAAGCGATCCTCGACGCCCGCAGGGCCAGAGGGCCCGGAAGTCAGATGCACGACGGCATCGGCGGGGAGTTCGGCTTCGACGAGGCGCGACAAGCCTTCTGCGCCGGGACCGCCTACCTGAGCGCCCGGCTCGGAGCCGAGGCCGCGGCCGAGTGCGAACGGGCGCTCACGTTGTACCGCGACGCTTCCGTCGAACGGCGTTGGTACGCCGCCGAGGCCAGCACGTCCGTCGATCTCGCCGCCGCCCGCCTGATCACCGGGGACATCGACGGCGCCGCCGTCGCATTGGCACCGGTTTTCGCACTTCCTCCGGACAGGCGTGTAGAAGGACTGGTGAAGCGCCTCGGGCAGGTCAGTACGTCACTCGCTTCGATTTCCTTTTCCAGCGGAAGAACTCTTATGGAACGGATCGAAAACTTCACTGCCGAGACAGCAACAGGAGTTTTATCGATGCCTCTGTGATGTTCAGCCGCTTCGCCACTCTTCGAGCAGCGCCTGTTCTTTATCGACCGAGATTCCATGATGAGACTGGCGATCGTACCCAGAGAGAATTTCAGTCCTGGAGAGCCAGGCGTAGGTGTCCCGTACCGTCTCTTCGATCGGCCGACAGCGAAGACCCGCCGCTGCCGCCTTGCCGGCGTCCACCGCCCACGTTCCGGCGGGAGTCCGCCACAACGGAATCTCGGTCCACTGCCGCACGCCACGCGAGGCCAGAAAATCGTCACGCACCCACACAAGTTCGGCGTCGGACCTGGTCTCGGCCACGCATGCGGAAAGCATCCGTCCGAACGTTGCCTCGTTCTTGGGTGGGACGACGTTGAACGTTCCTGCGGTCCCGTCCTTCAAGCAGGTCAGTACGAAGGCGGCCAAGTCGCGGACATCAATGGGCTGGATCGGCTTGCCCGGGTCTCCCGGGGCCAGGACCTTGCCGCCCCGTTCGATCCGTCTCAGCCACCACGTCAACCGGCCGACATTCTCCTGCGGCCCCAAAATCACGCCTGGGCGCAGGATGGTCACCTGCCCGTCGAAGGCGTCCAGCACGGCGCGTTCACAACCGGCCTTGTAAGCCCCGTACTGAGCAGCCGTCCAGTTCGCTTCATCCTCAGCGGTACCCGGCATCTCTGGTGAGCATTCGTAGACGGCACTATCTTCGCTGATAGGCTCCCCGGGCCAACTTGGATAAACTGAAACGGTGGACAGGAAACTGTAAGCACCCGCCCTGCCCGATAGCAGACGGGCGGCATTTCCCACGATCAAGGGGACATAGCCACTGGTGTCTATCACCCAGTCCCACTCCCGACCATGTACCAGTTCGTGCAGGTCGGCCTCGTTTTCCCTGTCACCCCGCAGGTTTTCCGCGCCGGAAACGTCCTGGCCGGTCCGGCCTCTGTTGAAGGTCGTCACGTGATGGCCGCAACTGATGGCGTGCTCGACCAGCACTTTTCCAACAAAGCGCGTACCGCCAAGCACCAGGACCCTCATGAGCTCGATCATCCCGCAGCCGAGACGCCCAGTCGACACCTGTGCGGCGAGCCGCGTGTGCGCCGCCATATGCAGGACCGTTCGTTATCGCGCGTCGCGCAGCTTGAGCAGGTACGCCGCGGTGAGCGCCACGGCGCGGTCGTCGTCGTGTGACAGCTCCTCAAGGGCGCGTGACGTCGTGATCCCCGGGATCTCCGCGAGCGCCTCGGTCAGCCGGCGGCGGGCGGACGCGTCGACGGCGTCGCTCACGATGCGGCCGACCAGCTTGGTGGCGATCTGATCCGCCAGCGCGGAATCGCCCGCGAGCGCGCCCAGCGCGTCGGCCGCGTCGGTGTCGCTCACCCCGTCAACGATCATGTCGATGAGCGTCGGGACCGCGTCCGCCACGCCACGGGCCCCGAGCGCCAGGGCCGCGTGCCTGCGGACCACGATGTCGCGGTGCGCGAGGGCGTGCCGTAGCAGGGCGTCCGCGGCATCGCCCGGCAACTCGGAAAGGGTTTTGACGGCGCGTTCGCGCACCTCGGCCGCCGGTGAGCCGAGGCCCTCCGCCAACAGCGCCGACGCGCCGTCGCCCGATCGCGCCAGAGCCCATCGAAGGGCTCCGGCGACGTTCGGGTCCGACTCGCTCAGCGCCGCCTCGACCAAGGCCTCCACGGGCACCGGGACCTCCCCGGCCGAGGACAGGGCGGCGCGCTGGCGCCTCGCGGCGTTGTCCGATCCCAGGGCGTGCAGGAGCGCGACGATCTGGAGGACCGCCTCCCAGTCGGCGGGTTCCGCGGCGCCGATCCGGCGCAGTCGCGTGAGCAGCTCGGTCTCGTGCGCGATGCGTTCCCGCGTCTGCCGGATGAGGTCGTCCACGAGCTGCGCAGGGGTGAAATCGGGGTCGTCCAGCGCGCGGCCGACCTCCTGCAGCGACAGCCCGAGCGACCGCAGCATCTCGATGTGGAGGATCCGCCGGATGTCGTCGCCGGAGTACTCCCGGTACCCCGACGCGCTACGAGCGGACGGCCGCACCAGGCCGAGCGACTCGTAATGCCTGAGCATGCGGGCGCTCACCCCGGACCGTCGCGCCACCTCGCCGATCAGCACCGCATGTCACTCCTCCCGGCCTCGGTCCTCCTGCCCTCGCTTCTCCTGTCCTCGCTTCTCTCGCCCCGCCGGGCCGAGGGCCACGATGCGCTTCGCCTCCTCGACCGCGAACTCGAATCCGGCGTCCGGGTCGCGCAGCAGCCGCTCGGTGGCGATCGCGTGCCCGCGTACGTCGGGATCGGGATCCGTCGTCGCGGCGCGCAGGATCGGGACGATGGTCTCGCCGAGCGCGATCATCGCCCGGCTGAGGCTCAACCGCGTCTCACGCGCGCCGCGCCCGAGCTGTGTCACGAGCACGGCGGCCAGCTCGGCCCTTTCATTCTCGGGCACGAGGACGACCGCCGCCCGCCACGCGCTGCGCGCCACGTCGTCGTCGGCGTCCGTCAGCAGCTCCCGGTTGATCGCCGGCCACGCCCGCCGATCTCCGATCTTGGACAGCGTGTGCAACGCCTGGCTGCGCGCCTGCGCGCGCTCCGAGCGGAGCTCCTCGACGAGCCTCGGCACGGTCAACGATGCGGGGTGCCGGGTGAGCGCCCAGGTGAGCATGTCGCGTACATAGAAGTCGGGTTCGACCGCGCATCGCTCGATGAGCTTGTCGACGAACCGGGGATCCGGTGTCGTGCCCATCGCCAGCACCGCCTGCAGCCGCGCCGACGAATCGCCCTCCAGCCCCTGGAGAACCCGCATCGTCGTGGTGTCCTGCTTCGGCATCGTCATCGGAGCCACCTCCGTGACCCAGTGAAGACCTTGTCACCGTGTCAAGGTCAAGTGACCCGACGGCGAGTGACCGACGCCGAGCCCCCCGCGCCGCCGGGGGGCCGACCGCCGTAGGATGCCGTTCACCGGTCACCGACCGCCGTGCCTCGCGCCTGAGACGCATAGGGCATGCGGACGAGGATCGTGGTCGTGATTGGTTGTGTGGCACGAATCCCGGGCCGCCGCGGTGTCATACGGTCATGGTGAAGACAACCGGGAGGCTGGAGACGTGCGCAATGCTGCATGAGATCTGTGGCGACCTGCCATGGTGAGCGGGATCGCGGTGCGCGAGCTGCACGAGGTCGGGGAATACCTGCAGGTGGTCCGGCTGTTCGGCGGCATCTGGGGGCCTGACCTGCAGCCGGTGACGATCGAGATGATGCGCGCTCTGGCGCACTCGGGAAATTACGTCGCCGGGGCCTTCGACGGGGAATCGCTGGTCGGCGCGTCGGTCGCGTTCCTGGCGATGCCGGCCGGGCGGGCGCTGCACTCGCACATCACCGGTGCGGCGGGGGCCGGGCGCGGGATCGGGCTCGCGCTCAAGCTGCACCAGCGCGAGTGGGCGCTGGCGCGCGGCATCGAGCGGATCACCTGGACCTATGACCCGCTGGTACGGCGGAACGCGTACTTCAACCTGGTCAAGCTGGGGGCGCGGCCGGAGGAGTACCTGCCCTCCTTCTACGGCCCGATGGAGGACGCGATCAACGCGGGCGACGAGACCGACCGGATGCTCGCGGTGTGGCGGCTGAACGCGCCGCACGTGGCCGCCGCGGCGCGGCGCGAGCCGTACCCGGTGGTGGTGCCGCGGGACGCGGTGGTGGGGCTGGAGTCGCGGGACGGGCGGCCGGTGGTGGGCCGGTGGGACGCGCCCGTCGTGCTCGTGGAGGTGCCGCCGGACATCACGGCGATGCGCCGCGAGGATCCCGGCGCGGCCAAGGCGTGGCGGTACGCGCTGCGCGACACGCTGTGCGGGCTGCTGGGCGACGGTGCCAGGATCATCGGGTTCCATAACAAGTCGTACTACGTGGTCGAACGTTCTCAGGCAGGGGTCACAGAGTGAAGATCAACGGAATCGAGCTGCGCCGGATCGCGATGCCGCTGGTGGCGCCGTTCCGCACGTCGTTCGGCACCGAGACGCGGCGGGACGTGCTGCTGGTGCGCGTGGTGACGCCGCAGGCGGAGGGCTGGGGCGAGTGTGTGGCCATGAGCGAGCCGCTGTACTCCCCCGAGTACGTCGACGGCGCGGCCGACGTGCTCCGCCGCTTCATGATCCCGGCCCTGCGCGCCCGGCTGGCCACCCCGGCCGACGCCGACGGCGACGCCGGTCTCGACGCCAACCTGGTCGGCCGCCTGCTCGAACCCTTCCGCGGGCACCGGATGGCGAAGGCCGCGCTGGAGACCGCGGTGCTCGACGCCGAGCTGCGCACGGCCGGGAGGTCCTTCGGCTCCTACCTCGGCGCGACCCGCGACAGGGTCCCCTGCGGCGTGTCGGTCGGCATCATGAACTCGGTGCCCGAGTTGCTCGACGCGGTGGCGGGCTACCTCGACGAGGGCTACATCCGCATCAAGCTGAAGATCGAGCCGGGCTGGGACCTCGACCCGGTCCGCGCCGTACGCGAGCGGTTCGGCGACGGCATGCTGCTCCAGGTCGACGCGAACGCCGCCTACACCCTCGCCGACGCCAACCACCTGGCCAAACTCGACGACTTCGACCTGCTGCTGATCGAACAGCCGCTCGCCGAGGACGACATGGTCCAGCACGCCGCCCTCGCCAAGCGGCTGCGCACCCCGATCTGCCTCGACGAGTCGATCGAGTCGGCCGCGCACGCCGCCGCCGCGATCTCCCTGGGCGCCTGCTCGGTGGTGAACATCAAGCCCGGCCGCGTCGGCGGCTACCTGGAGGCCCGCCGCATCCACGACCTGTGCCGCGCCCACGGCGTCGCCGCCTGGTGTGGCGGCATGCTGGAGACCGGCCTCGGCCGCGCCGCGAACGTCGCCCTGGCCGCCATGCCCGGCTGCACGCTGCCGGGCGACACCTCGGCCTCACGCCGCTACTTCGCCACCGACATCACCGAGCCGTTCGAGCTCCAGGACGGTCACCTGACGGTGCCGACCGGTCCGGGGCTCGGCGTTACCCCGATTCCCGAGATCCTGGAGCAGGTGACCACCGCCACCGAGTGGATCGCGTTCTGACGGCGCTCGCGGACCCGCCCCCTGAGCCGGTACGCGGGCACATCCGGCGTCACCGGTCATACCCTGGCCGGGCCGTCATGGCCGCGTCGATGCCGCAGAAGGTCGATGCCGCAGAAGTAGGGACCTCGTGTGCTGATCACGATGTCGGGAGGAGCGGTGGAATACTCGCCGCGTGCCGCTCTACATTCCCCGTGAGAACGCCGGTTACCTCGATGGCGCCGTACCTACGCTGCTTCTCGTCTCGCCCGGCCCGGTCGAGCGGTTTCCCCTTCCGCGGCTCGATGCGGGCACGCCACTTCCCTGCGCGGGCTGGCGGCTTCTCGCCGGACTGACCGCCTTGGTGGTCGACGGCCCCGGTGACGCCGGGATCTTCGTCGAAGGTGCCGTCCATCCCGAGGATGTCGGCAGGCGCTGCGCATGGCTGGACGCGGTGGATCGTGCCGGAGGCGCGGTCGTGCTGGTCGTCGATTCGCATGTTCCACCGGAGGACTGGGCGGCCATGGCCGATGGCGGCAGGACCTGGGGCGGGTTCGTGCCCGCGGTGTCAGGTCGTGGTGCGGGCGAGGCGGGGGACGGCGGCGAGTAGGGAGCGGGTGTAGTCGTGTTCGGGGGCGGCCGTGACCTGGTCGGCCGGGCCGATCTCGACGAGTTCGCCGTGGCGCATGACGGCGATGACGTCGGCGACGTAGCGGACGACGGCGAGGTTGTGGGAGATGAAGAGCATGGAGAGGCCGAGGTCGGCGCGGAGGGAGCGGACGAGGTTGAGGACGGCGCCCTGGACGGAGACGTCGAGGGCGGAGGTGATCTCGTCGGCGATGAGGAGTTCGGGGCGGGCGCCGAGGGCGCGGGCGATGGCGACGCGCTGGCGTTGGCCGCCGGAGAGCTGGCGGGGGTAGCGGGGGGCGGCGTCGGCGGGGAGGGCGACGAGGTCGAGGAGGCGGGCGACCTCCTCGCGGCGGTTCATGCCGCGGGGCAGTCCTTCGGCGATGGAGGCGCCGACGGTCATGCGGGGGTTGAGGGAGGCGTAGGGGTCCTGGAAGACCATTTGGACGCGGCGGGAGCCCTCGATCGTGCCGGTGTAGGGGACGAGGCCGGCGATGGCGCGGGCGAGGGTGGATTTGCCGGAGCCGGACTCGCCGACGAGGCCGACGACGGAGCCGTCGGGGATCTCCAGGGTGACGTGGTCGACGGCGGTGAATGTGCCGAAGCGTACGGTGAGGTCTTTGACGATCATTTGGCCTCCCAGCAGGCGACCCGGTGGGCGGGGCCGTCGTGGTCGACGAGTGGGGGGTTGTCCGCGCACCGGTCGGTGGCGAGGGGGCAGCGGGCGGCGAAGGCGCAGCCGTCGGTGAACTCGGCGGGGGTGGGCGGGCGGCCGGGGATGCCGGCGAGCGGGAGCGAGCGGTCGGTGTCCATGTCGGGGACGGAGGCGACCAGGGCGCGGGTGTAGGGGTGGGCGGCGCCCTCGGCGAGGTGCTTGACCGGGAGTTCCTCGACGACGCGGCCGGCGTACATGACCACGACGCGGTCGCAGAGTTCGCCGACGACGGCGATGTCGTGGGAGATGAACAGGGTGGCGGCGCCGGTCTCGGCGGGGACCTCGCGGAGCAGGGTGAGGATCTGGCGCTGGACGGTGACGTCGAGGGCCGTGGTCGGCTCGTCGGCGATGATCAGGCGGGGGGTGCCCATCAGGCCCATGGCGATGACGGCGCGCTGGCGCATGCCGCCGGACAGTTCGTGGGGGTGCTGGCGGGCGCGGCGTTCGGGCTCGGGGATGTGCACGTGGCCGAGGCGATCGACGGCGCGGCGGTGGGCGTCGGCGCGGGAGGCGTTCTGGTGGACGATCGCGACCTCGGCGAGTTGGCCGCCGACGCGCAGCGCCGGGTTGAGGGAGGCCATCGGGTCCTGGAAGACCATCGCCAGCGAGGTGCCGAGTTCCTTGGGCGACATGTCGGCGATGTCGGTGCCGCACAGGCGCAGGGCCTCGGCGCGCACCACTCCGGGGTACGGCACCAGCCCCCCGATGGCGGCGGCGGTCAGGCTCTTGCCGCTGCCCGACTCCCCCACCAGGCCGACGATCTCGCCTGGGGCGATGGTGAGCGACACGCCGCGTACCGGGTGATGTCGCCGGGGAAGGCGACGGTGAGGTCCCGTACCTCCAGGACGGCCTCGGGGTCGGGCGTCCCCGCCGCCCGTGGGGCCTCCCCCGGTACGGCGACGCGCCCGTGCTCGCCCCGCCGCGACGCGACCTGCGCGAGCGCGTCCCCCAGCAGGTTGAACCCGATGCCGGCGAGCGTCACCGCCACGGCCGGACCGAGCGCGACGACCGGCGTCACGTAGATGCGGGAGAACCCGTCGTACAGCAGCCGCCCCCAGTCGAAGTCGGGCGGCTGCACGCCGAGCCCCAGGAACGACATGCTCGCCAGCCCGAGCAGCGCCAGCCCCATCGCCTGGGTGAGGTTGAGGATGAGCGGCTCGGCGATGTTCGGCAGCACGTGCCGCACGAGCACCCGCATGCGGGACGCGCCGAGCATCCGGGCCGCCGCCACGTAGTCGGCCCCGGCGATCGAGGCGGCGAGCGTCTGGGTGAGCCGGGCCACGCCGGGCGCGATCGCCGCCGCGACCCCGAGCACCGCGCCCCGCGCGCCCAGCCCGGAGACGACGGCGGTGAACATGGCGAGCAGCAGCCCCGGGAACGCCACCAGCGTGTTGACCGTGGCGGTGACGAACCGCGCGGGGCGCCGGGGCAGGACCGACGGGAGCGCCCCGAGCAGGACGCCGACGCCGCCGCCGACGGCGGTGGTGATCAGCGCGAGCAGGAGGGAGAACCGCGCGGCGACGAGCACCCGGGCGAGCAGGTCGCGGCCGAGGTTGTCGGTGCCGAGCGGGTGCGCGGCCGAGGCGCCCTGGAGCACGGCCTGCGGGTTCACCCGTCCGGCCTCCTCGCCCCAGATCGGCGGCCCGATGATCGCCAGGATGAGCATGGCGGCGACGAGCACGCCCCCGATCCAAGCCGACGGTGAACGGCGCATCACGTCTCCCTGACGCGAGAGGCGGGGACCAAAGCGCCCAAGACCGGACCCACCAGCAAGCTCATGGCCGCGACGAGCACACCGCCGACCCAAACCGACAACGAACGGCGCATCACGTCTCCCCG
>NZ_JBFATZ010000001.1:0-96426 GCF_040678635.1 Thermopolyspora sp. NPDC052614 | reverse complement strand
GAACCAAAGCGCCCAAGACCGGACCCACCAGCAAGCTCATGGCCGCGACGAGCACACCGCCGACCCAAACCGACAACGAACGGCGCATCACGTCTCCTCGACGCGAGAGGTGGGATCCAAAGCGCCCAGGACCAGATCCACCAGGAGGTTCACCGCGAGCACGATCGCGCCGTAGACGAGGATCGCACCCTGGGCGACCGGGTAGTCCTTCTGCGTGATCGACTCCACGATGCGCTGCCCGAGGCCGGGCCAGGCGAACACGACCTCGACGATCACGCTGCCCGCGATCAGGCCGGTGAGCAGCAGGCCGCTTACGGTCAGCGTCGCGGTGAGGGTGCCGGGGAGCACGTGGCGGACGTAGAGGCGGGCGGGTGGGAGGCGTTTGGCGCGGGCGAGTCGTACGTATTCGGTGGACAGCTCGCGCAGCGTCTCCACCCGGCACAGGCGGGCGATCATCGCGGCGGGGCCGATGGCCAGGGCGAGGACCGGCAGCACGTACGACTCGGGGCCGTCGCGGCCGGCGGGTGGGAACCAGCCGAGGCCGATCGCGAAGACCGACACGAGGGCGATCGAGTACAGGAACTCGGGCACGGTGACGGCGAGGCCGCTTACCGAGTTGAAGGTGGCCTCGGCGCCTCGGCGGCGGCCGTTCTCGGTGCGGATCGCGATCCACATGCCGAGCGGCACCGCGACGGCGAGGGCGACCACGGTGGCGAGCAGCGCCAGCGACAGCGTGACCGGGAGCCGGACGGCGATCACGTCCCCGACCTTTTCGCCGGTGAGGAACGAGGTGCCGAACTCGCCGCCGAGCACGTCGCGGACGTAGGTGAGGAACTGCTCGGGCAGCGGCCGGTCCAGGCCGAGGGCCTCCCGGCGGGCCTGGACCAGTTCGACGGGTGCGGCCGGGCCGAGCGACGCCCGTACGGGGTCGCCCGGGATCAGGTGGATCATCGCGAAGGAGGCGACGAGCAGCACCGCCAGCGACACCACGAACCGGACGACCCGCCGGGCCGCGAATTTGACAGCCGCGGATCTCACGACCGCACGTCCCATGGCCGCGCGTACCACATCACGACCGCACGTCCCAGCGCCGCGCGTACCGCAGCCGCGCGTCCCAGCGCCGTACATCCCAGCGCCGCACATCCCAGCGCCGCACATCCCACCGTCGCGCGTCCCACAGCCGCGCGTACCGCAGCCGCGCGTCCCACAGCCGCGCGTACCGCTGCCGCGCGTCCCACCGTCGCGCGTCGTACGCCGCGAATGTCACTCAGCCTCCCTCGGTCAGCCGGATCGTGGCACCGCGGAAGTTGCCGGCGAGGACCTCCAGCGTGGCGCCCTTCATCGCGAGCAACTGGGTGTTCTCCACGACCGGGATCAGGTCGGCGGACTCGAACAGCGCCGACTCGGCCTCCAGCCACAGCTTGCAGCCCTCGGGGCCGGGTTTGGTGCCGGCCTCGGCGACGAGCTTCTCGTAGCGGCCGTTCTTCAGGTGCGCGAAGTTGCCGCCCTCGGGCGCGCCGGGGCCGCTGAGGAAGCCGAGGAGCTGGGAGGGCAGGTTGACGCCGATCGGGAGCCAGGTCACGTCCCAGTCCTGGGTGACCATGAGGGACTCCGACACCTTGGTGTCGATGACGCCGTTCAGCTTGACGTCGACGCCGAGCTTGCGCCATTCGGCCGCGAGGTACTCGGCGGCGGCCTGGACGCTGGCGCTCCTGGTGGTGCTGTACAGCAGGCGCAGCGTCAGCTTCTTGCCGTCCTTGACGCGGATGCCGTCGGGGCCCGGCTTCCAGCCCGCCGCGTCGAGTGCGGCGGCGGCCGCGGCGGGGTCGTAGCCGGGCACGTGTCCGGCGACGCTGTCGCCCGGGCAGGGGCTCGGCTTGAGGACCAGGGTGGTCGCGGGGCGGCCGGTGCCGCCGGAGGCGATGCCGGCCAGTTCGGTGAGGTTGAGCGCCTGGGTGAGCGCCTTGCGTACCTGCGGGTCCCTGGTCGGCCGGTCCTTGCCCTGGTGGTAGAAGAACTGGCCGTTGCCGCCCGGCAGCACCTTGCCCTTGACGCCGGGGGCGGCCTCGACGCGGGTGCGGTCCACGCCGTTGATGATGGTGGCGTTGATGCCGCCGGAGATGAGCAGGTTCGCGGCGGTCTGCTCGTTCGGCACGATGCGGAAGACGACCTTGTCGGGCTGGCCGGGCTCGGAGGTGGTGGCGCCGTTCGGGCCCCAGGTGTAGTCCTTGCGCACCTGGAAGGTGTAGTGGTCGCCGGGCGCGGCCTCGACGAGCCGGTACGGCCCGGAGCCGGAGGTGCCCTTGGCCAGCAGGGAGCGGTCCTTGAGGCCCTTGCCGCACACGATGAACACGTCGCGGGTGCTCTCCAGGATGAAGGAGAACGGCTTGGGCGTGGACAGCGTGACCGTGCCCGCCGCCGCGTCGGCCTTGGCCGTCAGGCCCGGGGGCACGAAGACGCCGTTCAGCGGGGACTTGTTCTTCGGGTCGGTGATGAAGGAGATGCTCGCGGCGACGTCGTCGGCGGTGAGCGGGCTTCCGTCGGAGCAGGTGACGCCCTTGCGCAGGGTGAAGGTCACCGAGTCCGGCTTGACGTCCCACTTCTCCGCCAGCACCGGGACGATCTTGCCGTTGGCGTCGGCGGCGGTGAGCGTGTCGTAGGCCAGGGACAGGACGGTGTTGGTGACCGAGAGCGTGGCCATCCCGGGGTCGAGGGCGCCGGGATCGGCGTTGAGCCCGTAGGTGAAGGTGCCGCCGCCCTGGGCTGGGCGTTCCTCCGTCGCGCCGCCGCAGCCGGCGGCCAGCAGGCAGGCGGCGGCCAGGACGGCCATCCCGCGGGTAGTACTCATGGGAGCTCCAGGAAATGGGGGTGGAGCCTCACGATTGCCCCTGGCCGCTTCTGATTCTTCGTGCCCGGATACGAAAAGCGCCGCCCTCGTCGTATGAACCACCAAGGCTGCGTTAACGGCCGGTTACATGCCGAAGATGCGCATCTGCAGCATGATGCTGAGCCGTACGTCGGGGTCGTCGAGGTCGAGTTCGCCGATCTCGACGAGGCGCTTGAGCCGGTACCGGAAGGTGTTGGCGTGCACGTGTACGCGGGCGGCGGCGGCGTTGACGTCGCCGAAGGCGTCGAGGTAGGCGCGCAGGGTGGCGACGAGTTCGCTGCCGTGCTCGGCGTCGTAGGCGAGCAGCCGCTCGTACGGGCCGGTGGGCCGCTGGTCCTCGGCCCTGGCCAGGTCGGACAGTTGCAGCAGCAGCGAGGCGAAGTGCACCGAGGTGTAGCCGGCCACCTCGCCGGACGCGCCGCGGGCGCGCAGCACCCGCAGGGCGCGGTCGGCGTCGGCGCGGGAGCGGGCCACCTCGTCGATGCTGGTGGCGAAGCGGCCCACGCCGATGTTGGCGGCGTGCCGGGGGCCGACCCGGGCGAGGAAGCTCTCGGCGATCCGCACCGCGCGCCGCTCCTCGTCGCGCACGTGCACCGGGACGACCGCGTACGCGACCGAGCCGATCAGCGCGGCGGCGGCGCGCGGGTGGATCGCCCCGACGTGCAGGGCGAGCGCGTCGCAGAACCGCTGCCGGTCGGCCTCGGTGCGCGCCGCGTCGGCCTCCTCGTCGTCGCCGTGCACGAGCTGGGCGGCGAGCACGCACACCCGCTCCTTGGCCACGCCGAGCCGTTCGGCGGCCTCGGCCGCGTCGGCGCCGCCGGCCAGGACGGTGGAGAGCAGGTCGGCGCGCAGGCGGCGCCGGGTGTCGGCGCCCGCCCGTTCGCGCAGCAGCTGCAATGCGACGATCTTGGCGGCGTCGATGAGCGCGAGCCGCCGCTGCTCGCTGAGCGGCTCGCGCACCGCCGCCCAGATGGAGCCGAGGATCTCGTCGCCGGACCGTACGGCGATCGCGACCCGGTCGACCATCGTGTCGTCGTCGAGCTTGATGTGGATCGGCTCGTGGCCCTGGTAGAGGTCGCGGAACACGCCGCGCTCCTCAAGCCGCCGCAGCCACTCCTCGGGCACCTGGCGTCCCAGCACGGTCGCCACCCGGCCGTGGTCGGCCTCGTCCTGCCGCCCGGAGAAGGCGAGCACGCGCGAGGACCTGTCCTCGATCGTGACCGGCGCGTCCAGCAGCGCGCAGACCGCGTTCGCGAGCGAGAACAGGTCGTCGTGCGGCCCGTCGCCGGGCTCCTTGAGGTCGCCCTCGGCGAGCAGGGACCGCAGCAGCGCCGCCACCTGCGCCCAGGACGCCGCCCGGGTCAGCCCGAGCAGCGCGACGCCGGTCCGCCGTACCGTCTCGCGTACGGATTCGTCCGCGTCCACGGGCTGCTTGACCACGATCCCGGCGGCGGGCCCGGCCGCCTCCAGCAGGGCGCGGATCGGCCCGGCGCCCTCCACGCCCACCGCGAGCAGGAGGCCGCCGGGCGGCACGAATAGTTCGTCCAAGGGGTCGTAGATGTGCACCCCGGTGACCTCGGCGTCGAGGTGGCCGGGCGTCGCGGCGACGTCGAGGAGCGAGCTGCCGAGATCCCCGACGATCCGCGACAGACTGGTCCGCGGACGGCTCGTCACCTGCTCACGGTAACGGACGTACAGCGACATCCGTCACGTTCTCTTCGGGGTGGCACGGCCCCCGAAGTGCACGTACGGCGAGCCGTCGGCGAGTTCGTAGAAGACGGCCTGCAGCCACCTGGGCTGGCCCTCCGGGCGGCCGACGAATGTGGTCGCGCTCGTCGGGATCAGCTCGAAGCGCATCGGCGGCTCCAGCCCGGCGAGGGTTCCGGTGACCTCGACGAGGGTGTCGAGCACGCCGTCGCCGACGGTGAGCGTCATCCTGGTGGAGGCGCGCTCGTACACCCCGGCGTACCTGGACAGATCCGCCTCGACCGGCGTCTGCGGGGGCACGAGATCGGCGGGCGGGCGCGCCCCGAGCAGCTCCCCGAACACCTCCTCGGCGATCGTCTGCTGGAAGGCCATGGTCTGCCCGCCGTTCGCGACCACGCAGGCGATCGTGTCGTCCACGACCCACAGCTCGGACGCCTGGCCGATGGTGTTGCCGCCGTGGGAGAAGACCGGGTGGCCGTCCCACTCGTCGAGGATCCAGCCCAGGCCCCAGTGGGTGCCGAGCAGTTGCGGGTTCGGCACCTCGACCTGCGGCTCCCGCATCGCCTCGGGGTGGGCGAGCAGGCGGCCGGGGGTGAGGTGGGCGCGGGCGAAGGCGACGACGTCCGAGGGGCGGGCGCAGATGGTCCCGGCGGGGCCGCAGGAGCGCATCAGGTGCCACACCGGGGCGACCTTGCCGTCGAGGTGGCCGACGGCGGCGCCGAAGCGCAGCACCTCCTCGGGCAGGGTCCAGGTGTGGGTGAGGCCGAGCGGCTCGATGACCTGCTCGCGCAGGGCGGCGTCCCACACCTTTCCGGTCAGTTTCTCGACGACCCGCCCCAGGATGATGAAGCCGGAGTTGCAGTACGAGTGGGTGGCCCCGACGGGGTGGTTCTGCGCCAGGTCGGCGCACGCCTCGACGTACTTGGCGACGCAGTCGTCGCCGCGGCCGGTGTCGAGGAACAGGTCGCCGTCGAGGCCGGAGGTGTGGGTGAGCAGGTGCCGGATCGTGACGTTCTCGGTCGCGTCGGGGTCGGCCACCTTGAACTCCGGCAGCACCTCGATCACCCGGGTGTCGAGGGTGAGCCTGCCCTGCTCCACCAGCTGCATGATCTGCGTGGTGGTGTAGACCTTGGTGATCGAGCCGATCTGGAACAGCGAGTCGGGCTGGACCGGCGCGCCGGTGTCCACGTTGAGCACCCCGGCGGTGAAGGTGTAGACCTCGCCGTCGTGCTCGATGGCGAGGCTCGCGCCGGGGACCTCGTACTTCTCGATCAGCTCGGCGAGGCGGGTCCGCCAGCGGCGGGGATCCAGTGCTCCAGCCATGCGATGATCCTTTCGTTGTAGTCCGCCCGGTGGGAGGGACGTCCGTTGATGATGAACAGGTGGCTCGCCCCCGGATAGCGGACCATCCGGACCGGCACGCGGCGCTCGCGCAGCGCCGCGAACCACTGCTCGGCCTGGCCGACCGGGCAGCGGTCGTCGGCCTCGCCGTGCAGCAGGAGGGTGGGGGTGCGCACCCGGTCCACGTAGGTGATCGGGGACTGCTCTGCGGGACGTTCGACGATCTCGTGCTCGTCGATGATGTGGCCCAGGTCGGAGGTGCCGGCCGAGCTGGTCAGGTCGCTGAGGCAGCCGCCCAGGATGGCCGCCTTGAACCGGTCGGTCCGGGTGGTGAGCCAGCAGGACATGTAGCCGCCGTAGCTGTAGCCGGTCACCGCGAGGCGGTCGGGGTCGGCCACGCCCTCCGCGATCAGCGTGTCGATGGGGCCGAGCAGGTCGCCGGCGTCGGCGATGCCCCAGGCGCCGAGGGCGGCGGTGTAGAACGCCTCGCCGTACCCGTCGCTGCCGCGCGGGTTCACCGTCAGGACGGTCCACCCGCGTGCGGCGAGCACCTGGTGGTAGAGGTGCACGCCGTCGAACACCGGCGCCCACGCGTTGTGCGGGCCGCCGTGCACGTCGAGCAGGAGCGGCCCGGGGCCGGTGCGCGACTCGTCGCGCAGCACGAAGCCTTCGACCGTGGTGCCGTCGTCGATGGTGAAGGTCCGGGTCTGTGGCGTGTACAGCTCCACGCCCTGCGGCTCGTACGCCGCCAGGGTCTCGACCTCGCCGCCGTCGTCGATCAGGTAGAGGTTTCCGGCGCTGTACGGCGTGGCGGCCACGTAGGCGATCCGCCCGGCCGCCGCGCTCGCCCCGGACACCACCTGGTCGCCGCCGACGAGCTTGGTCCCGTCGAGGCGGTAGAGGTGGGTGAAGCCGCCGTCCCGGGCGCAGAAGACGATCTCGCCCTGGTGGAGTCGCGGCGGCGCGCCCGGATAGCCCGGCGCGCCGGTCATCACGTTGCGGTCGAGCGCGCAGAGACCGCGCGCGTCGGGGCCGAGCTCGTAGAGGCGCACGTGCCCCATCGGGCGCTTCGCGTCGAGCGCGGCGACGATCAGCCGCTCGCCGAGCCACCAGACGCCGGCGCAGATCAGCTCGGGGCCGGTGAGCCGCTCGGGCTCGCCGCCGGACGCCTCGACCGCGTACGCCGCCGCGCTCAGCACCAGGTCGCGGTCGTCGTCCATGCTCGCCGCGAACGCCAGCCGCCGCCCGTCGGGGGACCAGGACGGCTCCCCCGCGTGAAAGTCGCCCCGGGTGACCCGGGTCGTCTCGCCGGTGGCCAGGTCGGTGACGAACAGGTGCATGGTGACGCCCCGCAGCAGCCCGGCGCCGTCGGCCTTGTACTCCAGCCGGTCGGCCACCACCGGGGCGTGCGGGTCGATCTCCTTCTCGGCGTACGGGCCCGCGTAGGCGATCCTGCTCCCGTCCGGCGACCACACCGGCGTCCCCGCGCCGAGCGCCGCCGCGGTGATCGCCTTCGGCTCGCCCCCGTCCATGGGCAGCAGATGGATCTGCGCCTTTCCGTCGACGGGCCGCAGGAACGCCAGCGTGCGCCCGTCCGGCGACCAGCGGGGGCAGGAGTCGTTCGGTCCGTGGGTCAGCGCGCGCGGCTGCTCGCCGGGCGCGGCGAGCCAGATCTCCGAACGGTGGTCGTCGGCGTCGCGGTCGGCGGTGACGAGCGTGTACGCGACCGCGCCGCCGTCGGGGCGCAGGCAGGGGTCCGAGGGCACCGCGAGCCGGAACAGGTCGTCGCATGTGAGGCGGGGGGAGGCCGGAGGCATAACCGAACGCTAGGCACCCCGCCGCCCGCCCGCTTCGTACGCCGGCACGAACCCTGCCCGGATGCTTGTGCCCTTCGCCAAGGGCGGTAGGCATACCGGGAGCGCCTCGTTCTCATCGCCGGGCCTCTTCGCCGGGCTTGCGCGTCGGCGAGGCCGGTTCCCGCGGGCTCCGAGACGATCGCAAGTGCGCTGCAACCCGGGTCCGGTACATTTCGGCACACCGCAAAAGCGGACATATGGGCTGTAAGTGCTGGGGGTTGGATGAAGGCCCGTGTCACCGGGGTCGCGACCTATCTGCCTGATCGCAGGCTCGGCAGCGACGAGGTCGAGCGGCGGATCGAGGGATATGTCCCCCACGCGGGCATCGTGGAACGCCTCACCGGCGTCCGGTGGCGTCACGTCGCCGGAGACGATCAGCAGGCCTCGGATCTGGCCGTGGAGGCGATCAGGAAACTCGACCCGGCGCAGCTCGACGGCGTCGATCTGCTCATCTTCGCCTCGGCGTCGCAGGACATGGTCGAACCCGCCACGGCGCACATCGTCGCGGCCAAGCTCGGCCTGTCGTGCCCGGTGTTCGACGTGAAGAACGCCTGCAACAGCGTGCTCAACGGCATGCAGGTGGCCGAGGCGCTGATCCGTACGGGGGTGCACCGCAAGGTGCTGGTGTGCACGGGGGAGGTGCCGTCGCGGGCGATCCGCTGGCGGATTCGGGATCGGGCGCAGTTCGTGGACGCGTTCGCCGGGTTCACGCTGTCGGACGCGGGGGCGGCGGTCGTCATGACCGCCGACCCGGATCGCGGCGTCTTCTACCGGGACTTCGCGGCGGACTCCACGGCCTGGGCGATCGGGACGCTGCCCGGCGGCGGGACGGCGCATCCCCGGGATCCGGAGTACGGGTACTTCCGGGGCGACGGGCGGCGCCTGAAGGAGGCGTTCGAGCTCGTCGGCCCCGACATCTTCCGCAACGCCCTCAAACGGACCGGGCTGACCTGGGACGACTTCGCGGTCGTGGCCGTGCACCAGGTCGCCCTGCCGTACCTGCGCCATCTCGCCCGGCTGCTCGACATCCCGGAGGACCGGCTGGTGGTGACGCTGCCCGAGCACGGCAACTGCGCCTCCGCGACGCTGCCGCTACAGCTCGCCCTGGGCGGCTGGTCGCCCGGGGACAGGGTGGCGCTGCTCGGTCTCGGCGGCGGGATCAGCCTCGGCGTCATGCTCGCGGAGATGTGATGGCGGCCCCGATGAACCTGTGGGTGATCGTGCCCGCGTACAACGAGGCGGCGGGCATCGCCACGACCCTGCGCGCGCTCGCCGAGCAGGATGACAAGGACTTCACCCTGCTCGTCGTGGACAACGGGAGCACCGACGGCACCGCCGAGATCGTCCGGGACCTCGGCGTCCAGGTGATCACCGAACCCCGCAAGGGCACCGGGGCGGCCTCCGACACCGGCATGCGGCACGCGATCGCGCACGGCGCCACCCACCTGGCCAGGACCGACGCCGACTGCCTGCCCCGGCGCGACTGGGTGCGCAACATCCGCCGGGCGTTCGGCGACGGGCTGGAGATGGTCGGCGGGCGGCTGCGGCCGAGGACCGACGAGTTCCCCCTCAAGCTGTGGGAGCGGTGGCTCATCCCCGCCGTGGTGCAGGTCGCCGCGACGTTTGGCCGGATCCGGCCGGGCAACCGCGACCCCGCCTACCTGGGGCCGTACGTCATGATGCCCGGCTGCGCCGTGGCGATCACCGCCGACCTGTACGTGCGGGCGGGCGGCTTTCCCCGCACCGCGATCGAGGAGGTGCACGAGGACCGCGCCCTGGTCAACGCGGTCCGGCGCGTCACCTCCGCGTACGCCTCCCGCCGCGACGTCGTGGTCTACGGCTCGGTGCGCCGCCTGCGCGCGTACGGCCTGATCGGCACCCTCGCCTGGTACGCCGACCACCGCTACCGTCCCGACGTGGTCGACATCCGGTGACGTACTTCACCGCGTACACGGGGGAGATGCCCGCCGTCGCCGGTGCGGGGTCCCGCTTCGGCCTGTGCCGCTCCGGCGATGTGAGTACGAGGCCCGCGCCAACGTGGCCCGACAGCAGGCCGACGTGGCCCGCACCACAGGAGGTCTTTCGTGAGTGCCCACGCCGTTGGCAGCGAAGCGCCCACCCCCGCCGGGTTCCTCTCTCGACGGGCGATGGGCCTTACCGGAGGTCGCCGGTGACCACCGGCATAGGGCAACCTCGCCGACCTGCCCCACCCGCTCCGCAACGCGCCCAGGTGGCCGCGCATCCCCTGCTCCGACTCCCCTCTCGGTACGTGGCGAGCCTTATCGGAGGTGACCGATGACCACCGGCACAAGGCCGCCTCGCCACTCCCCCCAGCCCACCCCACGACGCGCTTGGATCACGGCATGGCCGGACCATGAGGCCCGGCTCTACCTGGCCGCGCACCCGATCGCCTATCCCCTGCTCCGGCTGCTCGCCAGGCTCGGTCCCGCCGTACGCGTGCCGGGGCTCGGCGTCGTGGTGAACGACGCGGCGGTGGCGCGGGAGGTGCTCACCGACGCGCGGTTCCGCAAGGACGGGCCGGGCTCGCCCGGTGACCTGTGGACGCCGGTGCTCGGGCCGTCGGTGCTGCTCAACATGGAGGGCGAGGCCCACCTGGCGCTGCGGCGCAGGCTTTCGCCGCTGTTCACGCCGGGGTACACCGGGGCGCTCGTGGCCGACGTGCTGCGCGAGCCGCTCGCCGGCCTCGACCGACGGCTGGGCGCGGGTGAGACCGTCGATCTGGTGGACACGATGCGGCTGATGGCGGGCGCGGTCATCTGCCGGGTGATCGGCCTGGGCGAGGTGGGCGAGGCGGCGGCCAGGGAGTTGTTCGAGGAGGGGGAGCGGGTCGTCGCGATGGTGTCGCTGCGCTCGCGGCGGCTCTCCGACCGGCAGATCGCGGCCGCCCGCCGGGTGCTCGACCGGATCGGGGAGATCGCCTCGGCGGCGTACTGCCGGGGCGAGGAGTCCACGGTCATGGGGCGGATGCGGGCGCTGGGCCTGTCGGAGGCGGAGGCGCGCGGGGCGGCGGGCGCGTTCTTCCTCACCGGCACCGAGACGGTCGCCACGTTCGTCCCCCGGTTCGTCGCGCTCCTGTACGACCACGGCGTCACGGTCGATGCCGACGGGCTGGACGCGGCCGTCGAGGAGGCCATGCGGGTCACCACGCCGACCCCGGTGATGCTGCGCTCGGTGTCCGCCCCCGCCCGCGTCGGGCGCGTCCGGGTACGGCCCGGCGACCGCATCGTGATCGCCACGCATAACTGCTGCCGCGCCTACGGCCCCTTCGATCTTTCCCTCCGGCATCCGCCGGAGGTGCGCCGCCTGTGGTTCGGCGCGGGGCCGCACTTCTGCATCGGCTATCCGCTCGCCCTCGCCGAGATCCGCGCGGTGGCCGAGGTCGTGCTGCGGCACTCGCCCCAGGTGGTGGGCCGCCGAGCCGCCCGAGGCGTGCTTCTCCCCACGTACCGGTACCTATGGATCAAGGCAGCCCGATGACTCCGCCGCTTCCGCCCTTCGAGCCCGAACACGATCCCGGGCACGACCCCGAGCACGACCCCGGGCACGATCGCGAGCACGACCCCGGGCACGACATCGTGTCCGAGGTGCTCTCGGCCGCTCGCCGTACCCCCGACGCCGTCGCGATCATCGACGGGCGGGGCCGCACCCTGACGTACGGCGAGCTCGCCCGGCGCGTCCTCGCCGTCCGGTCCGCCCTCGGCCCGCTGGACGCGGGCGAGACTGTGCTGTTCGCAGTGCGGCCCGGCCCCGACGCGGTGGTGACGGCCGTGGGCACGGTCGCGGCGGGCGGGATGATCATGCTGGTCGATCCCGGGCTGGCCCCCGCCGTGCTCGCGGGCCGCCTCGCCGCCGCCCGGCCCCGCTGGGTGATCGCGGAGTCGCCGCTGTACCTGCTGAGCGGGCCGCTGCGCGCGCTCGCCCGTCGCAGGGGCCTGCTCCTGCCCCGGCTGGCCGACCCGCTGCCCGGCCGTACCCTCCGCCACCTGCACACCGGACCCTGGCTGCCGGGCGTCCCGCGCGGAGCCCTGTCCCTGCGCCGGCTGCCGGACGGCGACCCGGCCGAGCCGCACGCCGAGCCGGGGCGGCCCGCCGTGGTGGTGTTCACCTCCGGCACGACCGGGCGGCCCAAGGGGGTCGTCCACAGCTCCGAGTCGCTGGCCCGCGGGGCGGCGATGCTGCGCGAGATCTTCCCGCTCGGGCCGGGCGACGTGGTGCACACCGACCAGCTCATGCTCGGCCTCCCGGCGCTCATGGCCGGGGCCACCTGGTCGCTTCCCGGCGACCCCGGCCGCTACCTGGCCGAACTCGCCGAGCGGAACGCCACCCACGCCTTCTGCGTGCCGGTACGGCTCGCCGCCCTGCTCGACGGCCCGGCGAGGCTGCCCGGCGGGCTGCGTCACCTGCTGCTCGGCACCGCGCCCGCGCCGCCCGCCGTGCTGCGCCGGGCGATCGCGGCCGGGCCGCACGTGAACGTGCTGTCGGTGTACGCGATGACCGAGGCCCTGCCGATCGCGGTCGCCACGGCCGAGGAGAAGCTCGCCCACCTCGACGGCGACCTGCTCGGCCCGCCGCTGCCCGGCGTCGGCGTGCGGGTCGCCGACGACGGCGAGCTGTTCGTCTCCGGCCCGCACCTCGCGCGCGGCTACCTGGGCGAGCCGCCCCTGCGGGAGGTGGCGACCGGCGATCTGGCGCGGATCGACGCCGAGGGACGGCTGGTGCTGCTCGGCAGGAAGAAGGACATGCTGCTGCGGGACGGGTTCAACATCTACCCCGGCCTGTACGAGCCCGCGATCGCCGCGCTGCCCGGGGTCGCCGAGGCGGCCATCGTGGGACTCGCCGATCCGGAGACCGGCGACGAGGAGGTGGTGCTCGCGGTGGTGCCCGCCTCGTCCGGCTTCGACGAGATCCGGCTGCGCAAGGCCCTTCCCGAGATCGTGGACGCCGGTGCGCTGCCGGACCGCGTCGTCGTGCTGGGGTCGCTTCCGCGCGCGGGCCGTACCGAGAAGCTCGACCGCGCCGCCCTGCGCGCCATCCTCAGCGGCACGACGGCGACATGAAATCCTGTGGTCCCCCGCCATCGCTTCTGGCGAAGCCGGTCGCGGGGTCGATCGCCGGTGCTGTGACCGCGTCGCTTCGCCGGGTCCGGCTTCTCGGGCTCACCCGTACGGCCCGCATGATGACGACGGAGACTCTGACGTGGGCGGTGGGTCGATGCGGGTGGCGGTGACGGGAGCCTCCGGGTTCGTCGGCGGGGCGGTGTGCCGGGCGGCGGTGGCGCGCGGCTGGGAGACGTACGCGTTCGGACGGCGGAGCAGCGTCGCCGCCGCGCACGTGGCCGGTGCCCCCTACCGATCGTGGGACATCACCGCGCCGCCGCCCGGCGCCCTCCCGGAGGTCGACGCGGTGATCCACTGCGCGGGGAGCGTCACCGACTGGGGGCCGCCGCGGGAGATCTGGGCGGCCAACGTCACGGGCACCCGCAACGTCGCCGCCGCCTTTCCGCGCGCCAGGTTCGTGCACGTCAGCACCGCGAGCGTGTACGACCCGTTCCGCCCGACCGTGCGGGCCACCGAGGACGAAGCGCCCGTCCGAAGGTACGTCAACGCCTACGGCGCCTCGAAGGCCGCCGCGGAGCTCGCGCTCGCCGGGCGCGCGATCGTGCTGCGCCCGCACGCGGTCTACGGGCCGGGCGACACCACGCTGCTGCCCCGGGTGCTCGCCGCCGTACGCGGCCGGAGGCTGTTCGCCGTGGGAGACGGCCGCCAGCGGATCAGCCTCACGTCGGTAGGGAACCTGGTGCGCGCCTGCCTGCTCGCCGCCTCCGGCCCGGTCGAGACCGGCGTGTTCAACATCACCGATCCCGAGCCGCTGGTCCTCGACGACGCCCTGCGGGCGATCCTGCGCGAACGCGGCCTCGACGCCGAGCCCCGCTACCTGCCCGCCCGCCTGGTGGAGCCGCTCGCCGCCGTCACGGAGACGACCTTCCGCCTGCTACGGAGCTCCCGGCCGCCGACGCTGACCCGCTACGCGGTCGGTCATCTGGCCACGGAACGCACCCTGGACATCTCCGCCGCCGAACGCGTCCTCGGCTACCGCCCGGCCCCCACCTCGTTCGCCGGCGCGGCCGGGTGGTGATCGGCGCGGGATCGCCCGGCCGTCAGGAGACGTACTCCGGTTTGAGGGAGTATTCGGGCACTTCGGGCCACCGCGAGCAGCGTACGGACGCCCTTGCCGGTGAAGTCGCGATGCCCATCGCGAAACCGCCACCCACGTAATCCGCGGCGGGTTCGGGAAATCCGCCGAACGCGATGCCCCGCATCGCTCCGCCGGGCCCGCCCTTCGGGCACCGCTCCGGGGTGTCGGCGTGCCGTGCCGACCGGCCCCGGTGACGGTGCCCGACCCGGGTGTGCGACATCGCGCTAGCGGACGGCGTCCGCGACGCTCACGCCGGCCGTGGCGCGCCCCGGCAGGATGCGGTGGCGCCGGCTCGGCAGGCCGAGGGTGGGGTTGGCGACGCTCCAGGCGGCGCCCTTGCAGACCACCTCCTTGTACGCGGCGGCGATCCGCCCGGTCAGGACCGACCTCACGGCGCGGTCGTCGGCGGTGACGTACTGGATCAGTCCGTCCCGGCGGCCGAGCGAGACGCACTGGTTGAAGTAGCGGATCAGCGTGGTCGGCACCTTCCTGCCGGTCAGGCGCGCGGCGATCGCGTCCGCCGCCTGCCAGGCGGTCGGCCCTCCCGAGGCGCATGACATCCGCAGCGGCTTGCCGCCGGGACCTTTCGCCATGGCCGCGTCGCCGACGGCGTACACATCCGGGTGGGAGACCGAGCGCATGGTTCCGTCGACCACGATCTGACCGGTGTCGGAGACCTCCAGGGCGGTCGCCTTCGCGATCGGGTGAACCGCGAAGCCGGTGGCCCATACGGTGACCGCGGCCGAGATGTCCGTGCCGTCGGCGGTGGTGACGCGGTCGGCTGCGACCTCCGTGACGGCGGCGTGCTCGTACACGGTGATCCCGAGCCTGCCGAAGGACTTGCGCAGGTGCTCGCGGCCCTTGGGCGAGAGCCAGTCGCCGAGCCCGCCGCTCGCGACGAGGGCGACGTCGAGGTCGGGGCGGGCCTCGGCGATCTCGGCGGCCCCCTCCACCCCGGTGAGACCGCCGCCGACGACGACCACGGCCTGCCCGGCCTCCAGCCGGGCCAGGCGCTCGCGCAGCCGCAGCGCTCCGGGACGGCCGGCGATCTCGTAGGCGTATTCGGCGGCGCCGGGAACGCCCTGGGGGTTCCAGCCGCTGCCGAGGGCGTAGACGAGCGTGTCGTAGGCGAGTTCGCGGGCGCCGTTCGCGTCCGCGACGGCGACGGTCCTGCGATCGACGTCTACCCCGGTGACCTTCGCGATCGTCACCTTGACGCCGGTGCCCGCGAACATCTCGCGCAACGGCCGGGGTTTGAGCGCCTGACCGGTCGCCAGTTGGTGCATGCGGACGCGTTCGACGAAGTCGGGCTCGGCGTTCACCAGGGTGATGGCCACGTCCTCGGGGCGGAGCCGCTTGGCCAGACGCCCGGCGGCGATGGCTCCGGCGTACCCGGCCCCGAGGACGACGATGCGGTGCTGCATGTCCGTGCTCCTGTCTTGTGCGTTGTGCCCCTTGAACCGGGCGGCGCGCCGTTTCCTGACGGGAGCACGATGTGAAGCACCTCACACCGGCGTCAGAAAACGCTGAACAAGGGTTCCCCGTGATCGACGGCCGCCCACTGGGCGGTCGCGCGTTCCAGCTTGTCGGGATTGACCTGGTTTCGGACTGCGGCCACGCCCTCGGCGGTGATCTCCAGGCACATGACGCCGACGACCCGCCCGTCCACGACGGCCACGACGGCGGGCTCGCCGTTGGCGGCCCACAGGTAGACGTCGGCCGTGCCGCCCGCCGCCGCCCGCTTGGCCGTACCGGGTTTGAACAGCCCCCGCAGGAACCTCGCGACCGCCATGGCGCCCTCGACCACCTTGGCACGGGCCGGGACCTTCCCCCCGCCGTCACCGACCGCGACGGCGTCCGCGGTCAGCAGCCGCACGAGCGGCTCGACCTGCCCGCTGGTGGCCGCCGCCAGAAACTCCTCGACGATCCGCCGAGCGGCGGCCTCATCGATCCGGGCACGGGCCCTCCCGTCCGCGACGTGCTTCTTGGCCCGGTGGTAGATCTGCTGGCTGCCGGCCTCGGTGATGTCGAGGATCTCGGCGATCTCCCGGTGCGCATAGTCGAACGCCTCCCGCAGCACGTACACCGCCCGCTCGTTGGGGCTGAGCCGCTCCATGAGGGTCAGCACCGCGTACGAGACCGACTCACGCTGCTCGACGGTGTCGGCCGGACCGAGCATCGGATCACCGCCGAGCAACGGCTCGGGAAGCCACTGCCCCACATAGGTCTCCCGGCGCGCCCGCGCGGAGGTGAGCTGGTTGAGGCACAGATTGGTGAGCACCTTCGTCAGCCACGCCTCGGGCACCTCGATGCGCTCGACATCGGCGGCCTGCCAGCGCAGAAACGTCTCCTGCACGACGTCCTCCGCCTCCGCGGCGGAGCCGAGCAGCCGATACGCGATGGCCTCCAGACGCGGCCTCGCGGCCTCGAACCGATCCACGTCGCTCGCGGTCAAGGGCATGCCCCGATCCTAGGTCGCGGATATCGACCCGTCGTGGCGAGGGCGTCATCGTCGCGCTTGACGATGTGACCAGGTGGTCATACGCTCGTGGGGCATGGAGTGACCACCTGGTCATAGGTCCGGTGCCGTTGGGAGCGACATGCCGAAGCAGACGTTTTTCAACCTCAGCGAGGACAAGCGCGTCAGGGTCTTCGAGGCCGCAATTCGCGAGTTCTCGGCCATGCCATTCGCTGAGGCTTCGGTGAATCGAATCGTCAAAGAGGCCGGCATCTCGAAGGGGAGCTTCTATCAGTACTTCGAGGACAAGAACGACGTCTATCACTACATGATCGAGGTCATCGCGGATCGGAAGGCGGCCGTCTTCAACCAGGTCCGGGATGAGCATCCTGACGCGGATGTCTTCGAGCTGATCCTGCGCTCGACCGAGGTCGCGATGGCGGCCGACAAGGGCGAACTGGACTATGCCGAGGCGGGGATGCGAATCGACCTCGACGACAGTGAGATCGCGGCTGCGGTCCGCCAGGAGTCATCCGAGCGATTCGTCCGGCTCGTCGAGCGCGACAAGGAACGCGGCCTCATCAAACCCGATGTCGATTCACGGCTGCTCATCGACCTCATCTCGACCTTCAGTATCAGCGAGCTCTACCGGAACCGGAACAACCGAGCCCGGTATGTGGAGAACCTGCGCGCGGCGATCAACCTCATCAAGGAAGGCGTCGGCACCGGACGGTGACGGCGCCCATCGCTCCGGCGATGCCGCAAGCGCCAGGAATGGAAGGACACCCGATGAACACACTTGTACTTGGGTTCCGCGACATCGATGCGTCGATGACGCCATTGGTCGGCGGGAAGGGGGCCAATCTCGGCGAACTCTCCCGGATCCGCGGTGTCCTCGTGCCGGACGGCTTCTGCGTGACGACCGAGGCGTACCGCCACGTGGTGACGCGGACGCCGGGGCTGCCCGAACTGCTGGACCGCCTCACGCGGATCGGATTGGGCGCACGCGGCGAAGACGCCACCCGGGCGATCGCCGAGGCCGGCGGCGAGATTCGTCGGACGATCGAAGCGGCCCCGATTCCCGCCGCGGTCGCCGAGGCGGTCGGCGGTGAACTGGCGAAACTGGGTGCGGATCAGGCGTACGCGGTGCGTTCCAGCGCGACGGCCGAGGACCTCGCAAGCGCGTCCTTCGCCGGCCAGCAGGACACCTACCTGAACCTCGTCGGGCGTGAGGCTCTGCTGGACGGCATCAGAAGGTGCTGGGCGTCGTTGTTCACCGACCGCGCCGTGACGTACCGCATCCAGAACGGCTTCGACCATCGCGACGTGCTGCTCGCCGTCGTAGTGCAGCGGATGGTGTTCCCGCGGACGGCGGGTGTGATGTTCACCGCCGATCCCATCACCTCCGACCGTCGTACCGTGTCGATCGACGCCGGCTACGGCCTGGGAGAGGCTGTGGTTTCCGGGCTGGTGACCGCCGACAACTACAAGGTCCGCGACGATCGCATCGTCGACAAGACGATCTCGACCAAGAAGCTCGCGATCTACCCGGACGGGGACCAGGGCGTCATCGAGACGGAGGTCACGCCCGACCGTCAGGATCGGCAGGCGCTGACGGATCGGCAAATCCTCGACCTCGCCGGCGTGGGCAAGCGCATCGAAGCCCACTACGGCAACCCGCAGGACACCGAGTGGTGCATGGACGAGCGCGGCATCTTCATCGTGCAGAGCCGCCCGATCACCACGCTCTACCCTGTCCCGACCGTCACGGACGGGCACGTGCACGTCTACATCTCGTTCAGCCACCAGCAGATGATGACCGACGCGATGAAGCCGCTGGGCCTGTCGTTCTTCCAACGGGGATTCCCCGACGTGCCGCTGGTGGCGATCGGAGGGCGGCTGTACCTCGACGTCTCGACCGACCTGCGCAGCGCCGTGGGCAGGAAGGTGCTGCTCGCGTCGATGAAGAGCGTCGACCCACTGATCCACAACGCCCTTGAACGCCTCGTCTCGCGCGACGGATTCATCGCCTCGTTGCCGCGCGGCAAGCGAGCGCTCCGGCTGGGGACGGGGTACTTCTCCTGGTCGTTCCTCAAGCACCTCATGCGGCTGTCGCGCAGCGACGACGCCTCGCTCGTCCCGCAGGCGATGGCCGAGAACGACGCGGCGGTGGGCGAACTGCGCCGCCGCCTTGCCGGCCTCACCGGCGAGGCGCTGCTGACTCGGATCGAACACGAACAGAGGCTCATCCAACAGGCCATCTACGACGCACACAGCATGTCCATCGTCTACGTCGGCATTCTGGCGTCGAGGTGGATCGACAAACACGTCGAGAAGTGGCTGGGCGAGAAGGGCACCGCGAACACGCTGTCGATGTCGGTCGATCACAACATCACCTCCGAGATGGGTCTCGACCTGGTGGACGTGGCCGACGTCGTCAGACGCCACCCCGAGGTCGTCGACTACCTCCGCGAACCCGATCCACGGACCTTCCTGGACGACCTCGCCCGGTTGCCCGGCGGCGACGAAACGACCTCCGCCGTCCAGCGGTACCTCGACCGGTACGGGATGCGGTGCCCGGGCGAGATCGACATCACTCGGCCCCGGTTCGCCGAGAATCCGAGCGCGCTGACGCCGATGATCCTCGCGGACATCAGGACCTATGAGCCCGGCGCCCGTGCCGAGCTCTTCGCGCGCGGCCTCCGGACGGCGCGCGACAAGGAGCAGGACATCCTCGCCCGCCTCGAACGGCTCCCCGGCGGGAGGCGGAAGGCGAAGAGGACGAAGCGGAAGATCGCGCAGCTGCGCGCGTTCATCGGATACCGCGAGTACCCCAAGTACATGCTGGTGCAGCGCTACTGGGTCATCAAGCAGGCCCTCCTCCGCGAAGCCGAACGACTTCAGGGCCGGGGCGCGATCCGCGATGTCGAGGACGTCTTCTACCTGTCCTTCGATGAGCTGCGCGATGCCATCCGCACCGGCCGCGTCGACGAGCCGGAGATCACCAGACGCCGGCAGGACCACGTCGGCTACGCGCGGCTCACGCCTCCCCGCGTGATGACCTCCGACGGCGAGGAGATCTTCGCCGAGTACGAGGCCGGCGGCGTCCCGGAAGGCGCTCTGAAAGGGCTGCCGGCGTCCTCCGGCATCGTCGAGGGACGCGCCCGCGTTGTGACAAGCCTGGACGAGGCGAACTTCGGGGACGACGACATCCTCGTCACCACGTACACCGACCCGAGCTGGACACCGGCCTTCGTATCCGTCAAAGGCCTGGTCACCGAGGTCGGCGGCATGATGACCCACGGCTCGGTCGTCGCCCGCGAGTACGGACTCCCCGCCGTCGTCGGCGTGCAGAACGCGACCACGTTGATCCGCGACGGCGATCGCGTGCGGGTCAACGGCAACGACGGGTGGGTGCGAGTCCTGAACGCCTCACCCGCACAGGCCTCCGACCAACCCCGCACCAGTAGGGAAAGCGAGTGAAGACACGACCACCGACATCACCGCCTTCAAACGCAAGCTCGCGCAGGATGGGCGATCCGGACTCGTCGTCGACCTCGACGAGACGCTCTCCGCGACGATGGACCACGGGCACCCGAGCTGGGCCGAAGACAGCGACAAGGCCCGAACCAAAGCCAACGATCTGTTGGCAAGGGTTCGAGCCTTGTGCGCGGGGTGGAGCTATGGGGATTCGAACCCCAGACCTCCTCCATGCCATGGAGGCGCGCTACCAACTGCGCTATAGCCCCTTGCGACGAAGCAAGTGTATCGGAAGCGCGGGGGTGGTCGGGAACCGTTAACGCATTGAGCGTCAGCCCAGGCGGATGACGTTCCAGGAGACCGGGGGGAGGACGGCGCGGAGGGTGCCGCCGCCTACGGCGGAGGTGCCGACGGGGCGGGGGCGTACGCGGTCGGGGTGGTCGGCGGTGTTGCGGGCGTCGAGGTCGGGGTCGGCGAGGACGGTGTGTTCGAGGAGGCGGACGTCGCCGAGGGCGCGGACGGTGGCGGTGAGGTCGAGGGCGTCGGTCTGGGAGCGGTTGACGGCGAAGAGCGTGACGGTGCCGTCGGAGGCGCGTACGGCGGTGGCGTGCAGGGCGGGGACGTCGCCGGCCGGCGGGGAGACGGGTTCGACGCGGAGGACCTCGCCGTGGCCGTGGCGGGCGGCCTGGGCGAAGGGGTGGAAGGTGGTCTGGCGCCAGGCGGGGCCGCCGGGCTCGGTCCTGATGGGGGCGATGACGTTGACGAGCTGGGCCTGGCAGGCGATCTTGACGCGGTCGGCGTGGCGGAGCAGGGCGATGAGGAGGCTGCCGACGACGACGGCGTCCATCACGTTGTAGTGGTCTTCGAGCAGGCGCGGGGCGTGCTCCCACTCGGTGGGCGGCTCGGACTCGGGGCGGGACATATACCAGACGCCCCATTCGTCGAACGAGAGCTGGATGCGCTTGTCCCGTTTGAGGCGGGCGCGGACGTGGTCGCAGGTGGCGACGGCGTCCTCGATGTAGGACTCCATCATCGCCCCGGAGGCGAGGAACGTGGTCAGGTCGCCGCCGAGCGGCTCGTAGTAGGCGTGCAGGGAGATGTAGTCCACCTGGTCGTACGCCTCCTCCAGCACGGTCGCCTCCCACGCGCCGAAGGTCGGCATTCCCGCGCCGGAGCTTCCGCAGGCGACCAGTTCCAGGCCGGGGTCGATCATGCGCATGGCGCGGGCGGTCTCGGCGGCGAGCCTGCCGTACTCGGCGGCGGTCTTGTGCCCGGTCTGCCACGGCCCGTCCATCTCGTTGCCGAGACACCACAGGCGGATGTCGTACGGCTCAAGCGCGCCGTGCGTCACCCGCAGCTCCGACAGGGCCGTGCCGCCCGGGTGGTTGGCGTACTCCAGCAGGTCGCAGGCCTCCTGCACGCCCCGGGTGCCGAGGTTGACGGCCATCATGGGCGTCACCCCGGCCCGGCGGGCCCAGGTCATGAACTCGCCCAGGCCGAAGGCGTTGGGCTCGATCGACCTCCATGCCGGGTCCAGCCGTACGGGACGCTCGGGGCCGACGCCGTCCTCCCAGCGGTAGCCCGAGACGAAGTTGCCGCCCGGGTAGCGCACCAGGGTGACGCCGAGCTCCCGCACCAGGTCGAGCACGTCGCGGCGCAGCCCCTGCTCGTCGGCCGCCGGGTGGCCGGGCTCGAAGACGCCCGTGTAGACGCACCGCCCGAGATGCTCGACGAACGAGCCGAACAGCCGCGGATCGACCGTTCCAACGGTGAAGGCGGGGTCGAGGGTGAGGGACGCACTGCTCATCGAGCCTCCGTCGACGACGTCGAAATTGCACCGGTCTCCCCCCGCTCGCGAGAGCCTAGGGCACCGCCCGCGCGAGCGGTACGACGACGCGCCCGCGTGCGCCGGTCCTGTCCCGATCGGTATGGCCGACCGCGCGGATACGATCAATTCGGCGGGACGGGCAACGTCCCGGTCGCCGTCCCGAACCGGACGCAGCAGGTCCGGCCCGCCGCAGCGCAGCGCACACTCCACAGAAGCGCACATCTCCACAGAAGCGCACACCCACAGAAGCGCACACCCACAGAAGCGCACACCCACAGAAAGGCACGCAGACCGCCATGCCTCGAACGGCTGAAGTCGCACTGCCCGCCCGCGCCACGCTGGGCGAGGGCCCCACCTGGGACGACCGCACCGGAAGGCTGGTGTGGGTGGACATCCTCGCCTGCCGCGTACACACCTACGACCCCGCCACCGGGGCCGACACGGTGGTCGAGACGCCGCAGCACGTGGGGGCCGCCAAGCCGCGCGCGGGCGGCGGGCTCGTCCTCAACCTGCGCGACGGCGTCGGCCTGCTCGACCCGGACGGCGCGTTCCGCTGGCTGACGCAGTGGCCGGTGGAGGGGCGGCGGGGCAACGACGCCGCGGTGGACGCGGCCGGAAGGCTGTGGGCGGGCACGATGGCCTACGACGTGCGGCCGGGCGGCGGGCGGCTCAACCGGGTGGAGGCCGACGGGTCCTTCACCACGGTGCTGGACGACGTCACGATCAGCAACGGCACCGGGTGGAGCCCCGACGGGACGCTCATGTACTACATCGACACGCCGTTGCGCCGGATCGACGTGTTCGACGTGGAGCCCGGAGCGGGCACGATCTCGAACCGCCGTACGCTCGCGGCCGTGACCAGGGGGCAGCCGGACGGCCTGACCGTGGACGCGGACGGCTGCGTGTGGGTGGCCCTGTGGGACGGCGGCGGCGTGCACCGCTACACGCCGGAGGGCGAATTGGACCAGGTGATCGACCTTCCCGCCTCCCGGGTCACCGCCTGCGCCTTCGGCGGGCCGGACCTGACCGACCTGTACGTCACCACCGCCTCCGAGGGCCTCTCCGAGGCGGTGCTGGCAGTCCAGCCCGACGCCGGGTCGCTGTTCGTCGTGCCCGGCGCGGGCGCGGGCCTGCCCTCCCAGCCGTTCGCGGGCTGAAAGCCCGGCTCCCGCAGCGCGCACGGCGACGCCACCCATTCACCGGGAGACCCGCCGCACGACGACACACCGCTCCCCACCGGGCAACGGGTTCGCCGAGTCGTTCGTCGTGCCCGGCGCGGGCGCGGGCCTGCCCTCCCGGCCGTTCGCGGGCTGAAAGCCCGGCTCCCGCAGCGCACACCGCGAGGCCACCCATTCAACGGGAGACCCGCCGCACGACGACACACCGCCCCCCACCGGGCAACGGGTTCGCCGAGTCGGCCGCAAGCACGGCGTTTCCGGCCGCTACGGCGAGCACGAGCGCCCGCCGGATGTCAGCCGCCGAGCCCCGCGTCCCTGGCGCGGGCCACGGCGGCGGCCCGGTCGGGGACGCCGAGCTTGGTGAAGATGTTGGAGACGTGGTTGCGGATCGTCTTCTCGCTGAGGAACAGGCGGCGGGCGATCGCCTGGTTGGTGAGGCCGTCGGCGAGCAGGTCCAGGACCTCCAGTTCGCGGTCCGACAGCTCGGGGAAGGGCCGGGCGCCCAGCCCGTCGCCGGCGAGGACGGCGAGGACGCGTTCGCCGCTGCCGGGGCCGAAGACGACCTGACCGGCGGCGACCGCCTCCACCGTGCGGGCGATCTCCGCCGGGGTGGCCTCCTTGAGCAGGTAGCCGCGGGCTCCGGCGCGGATCGCGGCGAGCAGGGTCTGGTCGTCGGTGAGCATGGTGAGCGCCAGCACCACGACGCCCGGATGCCGCCGGGTGATGATCTCGGTGGCCTCGACGCCGCTCATCGCGGGCAGCCGCAGGTCCATCAGGACGACGTCGGGGAGCGTCCGGTCGATGAGTTCGACGGCGTCCTCGCCGGTTCCGGCGGTTCCGGCGACCTCGACCCCCGGCAGGTCGTTGAGGAGCGCGACCAGCCCTTCGGCGAACATCGGGTGGTCCTCCACCACCACGACGCGGGTCATCGCACGCCGCCGAGCGGCAGCCGTACCACCACGCGGGTTCCCCCGGCCCCGCCGACCAGGTCGAAGGTGCCGTCGAGCTCCTCGGCCCGGCGGCGCATCGACGCCAGGCCGAAGCCGCGCCGGGCGGTCTCGGACACGCCGACGCCGTCGTCGTCGACCTCCAGCTCCAGCATCTCGGCCGCGCGCAGCCGGACCACGCAGCGCGAGGCGGTGGCGTGCCGGGCGGCGTTGGTGAGGGCCTCGGCCGCGATCCGGTACGCCGCCAGCTCGGCCGGGGCGGGCAGGACGGGCAGATCGGACGGGGTATCGACCTCGACGGCGAGGTCGCCCTGGAAGCCGCGGCCCAGCTCGACGAGCGCCCCGGCGAGGCCGAGGTCGTCAAGCGGCGGCGGGCGCAGGTCGTTGACGATGGCGCGGACGTCGTCCACGGTCACCCGGATCCGGGCGGACAGGTCGCCCAGCAGGCGCTTGACCTCCTCCGGGTCGTCCTCCACGAGCCGTCTGCCCCGGTCCACCTGCAGGGCCAGCGCGGCGAGCGTCGGCCCCAGGCCGTCGTGCAGCTCGTACAGCAGGCGGTCCCGCTCCTCCTGACGGGCGGCGAGCAGGCGGGCGTGCGAACGTTCCAGGTCGGCCCTGAGCCGATGGGCGTGTACGGCGACCGCGACGTGCGGGGCCAGCTCGGCGAGCAGGGCGCGCACCTTGGGCCGTGCCCGCTCTCCGATGATCAGGGAGCCGACGGGCTCGCCCTGATGCAGCAGCGGCACGGTCTCTACGACCGGCCCGGGCGCGCCCGCGCGGGCGACGATCGTGCCGGACTCCTCGACGGCCACGTAGCGGATCCGCAGCGTGCGGGCGATCTCGGCGGCCATGCGGTCGAGCAGTTCGCCCGCCGTACCGGCGTCGGTGAGCCGGGCGCCGAGGCGGCGCAGCGCGCGGGCCGGGTCGTCGCGGTCGCCGTACACCAGGCGGTTGGCCTTCGCCACGGCCCGCACGTACAGCGGATGCACGGCGAAGGCGACGACGACGGCGGTGAGACCCGCGCCGAGCAGGTCGCCGAGCGCGAAGGCGGCCAAGGCGTACGCCGCCAGGAGGATGACGGCGACCGCGCCGGACGCGAGCGCGCGTGACAGCAGCAGGTCGAGGTCCCACAGGCGGTGCACGACGACGGCGACGCCGACCGCGGCGGGCAGCGGCACGGCCGCCAGCGTGACCAGCACCGGCCCGCCCGGGATGAGGAAGCCCAGGCCGAGCAGCGCCGCGGTCAGCAGGGCGGCGGCCAGCACCCACTGCAGCCGACGGCGTACCAGCTCGCCCTCCTCCCGGCCGGTCCCCTCGCCGGCCCGCCGGTAGCGGACGAACAGCGAGGCGATGGACGCCGCCGAGGCGGCGATGAGGCAGCAGGCCGCGATCGCGTCGCCGACGTCCGGGAGGCCGTTCAGTCCGGGGAACAGCCCGACGTAGCCGGGCGGGAAGAGGCCGGGTATGTCGGTGAGCGCCACGGAGCGCAGCGCCCATTCGAGCGTGCCGAGCGTCATTCCCGTCAGGGCGGCGGCGACGGCCGGCCACCAGCGGCGCGAGGGGAGCCGGCCGTCCGGGAACAGCAGCGGGAACAGGGTGGGGACCGCGACGTAGGCGGGGACCCAGATCCAGTTCGACACCCACATCGCCCAGTCGTCCCCGGGCAGTCCGCCGTCGTAGATGCCGAGCAGGCCGTACGAGCCGAGCGCGACGCCCACCGCCTGGGCCGCGCCGATGGCGACCATCAGCCATCCGATGCGGTTGCCCGGCCGCTGGGTGACCACGATCACGCCCGGGAGCCCGAACGCCAGACCGGCGACCGCCCGGAACGCGTCGAAGCGCTCGACGATCCCGGCCGCGCCCAGCTCCACGAGCCGCGGTTCGACGACCACGGCGGCCACGACCACGATTATCAGCGCGCTTCCGGCCGTCACCGCCCGCCAGACCGATTTGTCCCTCACACGGCACATCGTGTCACCGGCGCTGTCCCAACGTCACGGGACGATTTGTCCCTTGTATTCACCGACCGTGGACCCAAGACACCCGGTCGCCTCCGGCCGCACGGTTGCCATGTCAATCGGTCAATCGCCGTCAGCCGGCATCACATCAGCGCCTCCGCCCTGGTCCGCGGTAGCCGCGCACAACCGAAGGAGACCATCATGTTCGCTGCCCACACCCCCGATGCACCCGGCTCCGGCGGCACGTCGAGCCCGATCAGGGTCGATCACCCCGCCGGTTCCGGCACCGCCGCCCCCGCGCACGGCCCCGCCGCTTCCCCCGCATCCGCCGATCCGGGTACAGCCACCGCCGTCCGCGCCCCGGCCACCCCCGCCCCTCGTTCCCTCGTCTCCGCCCTGTCCTGCGGCGTCGGCCTGCTGCTTGCGATAGACTTGGTCGGCGCGTGGATCTCGGTCGCGGCCGGGCTGAACCCCACCTTCCTCGACGCGCTCGGCCCGGAGGCGCGGCTGTCCGCTCCCATCCCCATGATGATCGCCCAGATCGTCATGGTGGTGGCCGCCACCCGGTCCCGCCGCGCCGTGGCCATCGCCGGCTGCCTGCTGCTCACCATCGCCGGGCTGGTGGCCTTCCTCTCCGGTTTCTACGACGGCGGCTACGCCGCCGACCTCACCCCGTTCCAGCGCGTCTACCAGATCACGCTCGTCGCGGCCCACCTGGGCGTGAGCGTCCTGGCCAGCGCAGGCCTGGTCCGGCTGCTCCGCCGCGGGCGGCCCACCGGGTGATCGCGGCGACCGGGTCTGACATCATCGCGACGAGACCTGATGCCGACGAAAAGCGGAGGCCTGCCGTGGTACGGCCCGATGTCAGGATGCCCGCGTGACCGGGCGACTGCGCCGCTTCACGCCGGACGAGCTGGACGCGGAGCAGACCGAACTCCATCGGGCCATCACCGGCGGGCCCCGGGCGGCGGGCCCCCAGCTCTTCCCCCTCAGCGACGAGGAGGGACGGCTGCGCGGCCCGTTCAACGCGATGCTGCTGAGCCCGCCGGTCGGCGACGCCCTGCAGGCGCTGGGGGCGGCGGTGCGCTACGGCTCGTCGCTGCCGGATCGGGTACGCGAGATGGCGATCCTCGTGGTGGCCGCGCACTGGGGCAGCGACTTCGAACGCGAGGCCCACGAGGCGGTCGGCCGCGCCAGCGGCCTCACCGAGGACGAGCTGACCGCGCTGCGCGAGGGCCGCATCCCCGACCTGACGGATCCGGCCGAACTCGCGGCGGTACGGGTGACGTCGGCGATGGCCCGCACGGGGCGTCTGGCGGACGTGGAATACGACAAGGCGGTCGCGACGCTCGGCGAGCGCGCCCTGTTCGAGCTGTCGACCCTGGTCGGCTACTACGCAACCCTGGCCCTCCAGCTACGGATCTTCGCGGGCGAGGGCCACGGCCACGAGACCGCTCCCCGCTGACGAGACGACCCCGGCGGGGCCTCCCCCTCCGAGACCCCGCCGGGAGCGACCCGCGATCGGCGAAGGCGCCCGACCGGCGAGTCGCTCACGCCGGTCGGCCGCCTCCGGCCCGCGGCCCGTGGAACACGGATCATTCGCAGTTGGTGACGGTCTCGGGGCCCGGGCCTCCGTTGCAGTCGTCGGCACCCGCCCCTCCGTTGAGGGTGTCGGTGCCCTGCCCTCCGTTGATCTGGTCGTTGCCGGGACCGCCGAGCATCTCGTCGTCCCCGGCCCCGCCGTTGATCGCGTCATCCCCGATGCCGCCGAACAACTCGTCGTTCCCGGCGTTGCCCGCCACCTCGTCGTTACCGCCCTCACCGCGCACGTCGTCGTCGCCGTTGCCGCCGAGCAGGTCGTCGTCGCCGTCGCCGCCGCGAATCTCGTCGTTGTCGCCCTCGCCGCGGATCTGGTCGACGCCGGCGCCGCCGCGCAGATCGTCGTTGCCGGCCCCGCCCCGGATGTCGTCGTCGCCGGGCCCGCCGCGAAGCTCGTCCTCCCCGGCGCCGCCCCGCAGGATCGCCGCCGCGCCGATGGTGATCCGCACGGTGTCGTCCCCGTCGAGGGTGAGCACCCGGACCCGCCGGATGCCCCCGGCGTTCACCCTCGCGTCGTCCCCGAAGTTCGTGCAGTTGCCCGGGACGACCTCGCCCGCGCCGTCCGAGACGACGATGAAGGGACCCACCCGGCGGACGAGGACGTCGTTGTCGACGCCGGGCGCCGCGGTGTAGCGCAGTTCGACGCCGACCCGGGAACAAGTGCCGACGTCGGCGAACGCGGCACCGGCCGCGGCGGCGGGCATCGCCTGCGCACCGGTCATGATCAGAGCCGCCGACGACGCGAGCAAGGCAGGAACCAGCCGCCTCTTCGTCATGATTTTCCTCCCGTCACGCCCCAGAAAGGGCGTAGCACGATTTATGACCCGTTACGGAAAGTAGGCGCGCACCACCCGGACCGCGTCCGGGACCGGCTCAGGGATGTCCCTAGCGCTCCGGCGGCGGGGCGGACGTGGTGGTACGGCTGCCGCCGGGTGGGCGGTGGCGGCGGGCGAGGCGGGCGCGGGCCTCACGGGCCTCGGCGCGGCCGATTTCGGTGAAGGTCGTCATGGCCTGGTGCCAGGACGCGCGGGCGGGCTCGATCGCGCCGGCGGCGTCGTGGGCGTCGCCGAGCCGGATGAGCGTGGAGGCCTCGTTGTAGCGGTCGCTGAGCTCGCGGAAGAGCTTGAGCGCCTGCTCGTAGCACCGTATGGCCTGGGCCTGGTCGCCCAGGTTGTGGTGGGCGAAGCCCACGCTGTCCCAGGTCTGCGCCAGGCCGCCCAGGTCGCCGAGTTCCTCGCACAGGGCCAGCGCCTCCTGGCAGGAGACGAGCCCCCGCTCGTAATCGCCGACCCGGGCGTGGAACCAGCCGACCGCGTTGAGCGCGTCGGCCATCCCGGCCGTGTGGCCGCCGACCTGGTACAGCTCAAGCGACTGCTGCGCGTGGTCGAGCCCCTCGGCGTACCGGCCCAGGTTCTCCATGAGCGCGGCGAGGCTGCGGTGCGCGTACGCCTGGCCGGCCTTGTCGCCGAGTTCCTCGAAGCGTTCGAGGGCGAGGCGCAGGTGCCGGTCGGCGTCGTCGTACCGGCCCAGCCGGGCGTAGGCGCGGGCGAGGCCGCGATGCGACACGGCCTCCCCGAGCCGGTCGGCGGCCCGCTCGGCCGAGGCGAGCGCGTCGCGTTCGACGGCGGCGAGGTCGCGCCAGTGCGCCCGCCGGTCCAGGTAGGTGGTGACGGCCCAGGCGAGCTGCCAGCAGCAGACGTCGAGGCCGTACTCGCGGGCCTGCCGTACGGCGGCGATCAGCACCGCGTGCTCGCCGGTGAACCAGCGCATCGCCTCCTCGGCGGCGGTGATGTCCACCGGGATGACGCCGGGCCGGGGCGGCGCCACGTCCGGCGCGTCCCGCAGCGGGTTGATCAGCCGTTCGGCCGGAAAGGCCGTCTGCAGGTAGTGGTCGCAGCAGCGGTGCACCGCCTCGCGCCGCTCGTCCTGCGGCTCCATGCCTCGCGCCAGCTCGGCCGCGTAGGCGCGCAGCAGGTCGTGCAGGGTGTAGCGGCCGGGCGCGTGCTCGGTGACGAGGTGGGCCCGGGTGAGCTCGGCGAGCGCGGCCCGGGCGTCGGCGGGCCGTACCCCGGCGAGGCTGGCGGCGGCGTACAGCGTGATGTCGGGCCCCGGGTGCAGCCCGAGCAGCCGGAACAGCCGCCGCCCGGTACGGCTCAGCCGCTGCAACGACCACGAGAAGACCGAGCGGATGTCGGTCGACCGGTCGGTGCTGTGGAAGGCGTCGAGCCGGGCGGCCGCCGCGCGCAGCTCGTCCGCGAGCGTGGCCAGCGACACCGTGGGCCGGGTGGCGGCGCGGGCCGCGACGATGGCGAGCGCCAGCGGCAGCCGGGCGCACAGCTCGATGATCTCCTCGACGGCCTCGGGCTCGGCGTCGAGCCGCTCCGCGCCCAGCCGCCGGGCCAGCAGCAGCCGTGCCTCGGGTTGCGGCGGCAGGTCCACGGTGAGCGGCTTGGCCCCCTCGGTCGCGACCAGGCCGGAGAGCTGGTCGCGGCTGGTCACCAGGACGAGGCAGGTCGGCGAGCCGGGCAGCAGCGGGCGCACCTGCTCGGCGCTCTCGGCGTTGTCCAGGATGAGCAGCATGCGCTGGTTGTCCAGCAGGCTGCGGTACAGCGCCGCCTGCCCCTCCAGGGTGACCGGGATGCGCTCGGGCGGCACCGAGAACGCGTCGAGAAAGCCGCGGATCGCCTCGGCGGGCGCCATCGCCGCGCCGGTCGGGTCGAACCCGCGCAGGTTCACATACAGCTGGCCGTCCGGAAACCGGTGCCGCACCCGGTGCGCCCAGTGCACCGCGAGGGCGGTCTTGCCCACCCCGGCCATGCCGCCGAGCGCGCTGATCACCACGGGCCGGCTGGGGCCGTCCCCGTCGGCCAGGCACAGCGCGTCGAGCCGCCGCAGCTCGTCCTCCCGCCCGACGAAGTCCGGCAGCACGTACGGCAGCTGCGCGGGCGGCGGCAGCCGGGGACCGGCCGGGGCGATGGCGACGGGCGGGGTGGCCAGCCGGGGGTCGGCGGCGAGGATCTGCTCGTGGATGCGGCGCAGCTGCGGCCCCGGTTCGATGCCGAGCTCGTCGATCAGGTGGCGGCGCGCGTCATGGAAGGCGGCGAGCGCCTCGGCCTGCCGTCCGGACCGGTAGAGGGCGAGCATGAGCAGCACGCGCAGCCGCTCCCGCCACGGGTGCCGGGCGACGAGCCGCCGCAGCTCGTTGACGAGTTCCAGGTCGCGCCCGAGCGCCAGATCCAGATCGATGCGGTCCTCCAGCACATCGACGCGCCGCTCGCCCAGCCGCTCCCGCTCGGCCTCCACCAGCGGGCCGGTCAGGCCGTCGCAGACCGGCCCCCGCCACAGCTTCAGCGCCGCGTGCAGCGCCCGCGCCGCCCCCGCGACGTCGCCCTCGGCCCGAGCCGCGCGGGCCCGCTCCACCTCCGCGTCGAACATCCCCAGGTCGACGCGGTTCGCCGGTACGGCCAGCAGATATCCGGCGTCCGTCCATGACAGCAGCCGCGACGGCGTCCGCGGGGAGCGTCCCGGCTCCAGCGCCCGCCGCAGCCCGGAAATGTGCTTTTGCACCAGGTTCAGCGCGTACGTGGGAGGTTCCGCGCCCCAGACGCCCTCGATGAGCTGCTCCCGGCTGAGCGGCCGGTTGGCGTTGAGCAGGAGCACCGCCAAGACCGTCCGCTGCTGCACGGATCCAAGAGCCGGCTCGGTGTCCCCCAGCCATGCGCGCAGTGGTCCCAGGAGTTCGAATCTGACAACCTGGTCACCCTGATCGCCCATCCCGTCTCCCGCCGCCGCGCGCAGTACCTTGCAAACATAGACCGCTCCAAGGCGTCGGCCCAGAGCCGCCCGCCGCCCGCCCGCCGCCTGCTCCACGCCGCGGTTGGAACGCGATAAGGGCCGGACTCCAGCGCGCACTCCAGTGGGCTGTCCAACCCCGGGAGTCATTCTTTGGATGGCAAGACCACTTGGACGCGCCCCCGCGCGTCGGCAAGGGGAGAGTTACATGCCCAACCACGAAGACATCGGCGACATCGGCGCGGCGGCGCGCGCCGTCCCCGCGCGTCTGATCGTGCTGGCCAATCTCGACGTCGACGACCCTGACGCCATACCCGAGACCGACAACACCGACCGCCGGGACTTCTGCGACGACGACCTCGTCTTCCCCGGCGACATCGCGGAGCTGACACGCCTCAACCTGGGGATGGGCGGTTCCCCGCCTCGCCCGCGGCCGCGCGATCGGCGTCGGGGCGCCGCGAGGCGGTGGCTGGAGCTGAGCCTCTCCCCGCAGGACGCCAGGCGGGTGCGCCTGTTCGCCCCGGACGGCGCCGGCCGCTGGAAGCGGGTGCTCGGCGCCGCCGCGAATTCGGCCGCCGTCACCGAGGCCGTGACCCTGCCGATCCCCTTCGCCGGGGACCTGGAACTGCTGGTCGAGGCCGTCACCCTGCCCGGCGCGCCGTCCTCCCCCGGCGGCGAGATCCTGCTGACCCGGTCCTACCGGGACGCGAAAGGCAGGGCGGTGGGCGAGGACGCCCCGATCCGGCTCTCGATCGCGCCCTGGCTGCTGCTGTCGAACCTGCGGCCGGCGCGGCGCGTCTACGTCCACTACCTGGACCAGGAGGACCTCACCGGCAACCACCCCACGCTCGCCGACCTCGCGGCGGCACTGAGGTCCGGGTACGGCCCGGCCGCGGCGCCCGACCCGGACGCCCCCGTGTCCCCCGTGTCCCCCGTGTTCCGGCCGGGACGAGCCGGGCTGCTGCACATCGTCGACGGCAGGCGGTTCCCGGAGCTGTGGCTGCAGGACGAGTGCGAGATCGGCTACTGCTGGGCCCCGCACGGCTGGTCGCACCTCCTGCTGCACAGCCCCCGCGACCGCGAACTCACCGGATGGGTCCGGCGGCTGCCGGACTCGGACATGGGCCTGTTCGACGACCTCGCCCGAACCGCCCCGGTGGACTCCACCGACTTCGGCGGCAACCTCGAACTCTCCGCGCCGGTAGCCGCCGGCACCGCCACGCTGCCGGCCGGCGCCGCCGGTCCACCGGTGCCCGCGCACGGGCCCGCCCCCTTCGGCAAGATCATGCTGGGCGAGCACGAGCGCCCCGTCTTCGACCTGCCGCTCACCCTCGTGCCGGACCTCGACGCGGGCCGGACGCCCGCCCTGGCGGACGCCTTCGCCCGGACCGCCTTCGCCCTGCGCGACCCCGTACGGGTGACCGTCGTCGACGAGGGACGGGAGTGGGAGGTGACCGATCGGCCCCTGCCGTCCGCCGACGGCTACGAGCGCGCGCTGCGCGTCTTCCGGATCCGGCGCAAGGAGCAGACGCTCGCCGTCCGCTACGTGCGATCGGTGCGCGCCGACCACCGCCGTTTCCTGGCGGCGCAGGGCGTCCAGCCGCTGCTGCCGCTGGACACCACCTGGCTGGGCGTCGGCCACGTCGACGAACTGGTCACCGTGGTTCCCACGCCGTCCGGCGGCGCGAGGATGGTGGTGGCGTCCGCGCGGCTCGCCGTGGACCTGCTGACGGAGGCGAGCGCCCTGGCCGTCCGTGAACCCGAGGCCGGTCCCGTGACCGCGATGTTCCGGGGCCGGCTGCTGGCCGAACCGCCGACGCCGCAGAACACAAGCAAACCGGAGGACCCGGACCCCGAGGAGGATCCGGACGGCCTCCAGGCCCCCGCGATCAGGCCTCCGGCGGACCTGAGCGTGACGCAGGCGCTGGCCGCGCACGGCGTCACCAACGCCGACCTGCAGACCAGCAGGCTCGACCCGATCGAGCGGCGGCTGCGGGACGGCCTGCGGCTGGGAGACGACGCGATCGTACGACTGCCCGTCCTGTTCCACGCCCTTCCGCAGTTCCCCGCGCAGCGGCTCGGGATGATCACCAGCTCGGGCGCCGGCGCGGACATGGCCGTCGTCCACCGGACGTCGGCGCTGACGCCGAACATGGTGAACATGCTCGTCGTGGGCGAGCACCTGATGGTCCCGCGTCCGCTGGGCCCGCGCCTCGGCCGCGCGGGGGTACGGAGAATCCTCCACATCATGGGCGTGCCCGAGCTCGACGACGCGGTCCTCGACAGGCTGGAGGGCCACTGGCACTGGGCGACGTGGGGGACCGACCTCGACCGTCTGGCGGACGTCTACGACGTGGACCGGGACGCGATCCGGCACCACCCGGCCAACGCCGCGCTGTTCGACCCGAACGGCACGACCACCCGGTCCTGGAGCCGGGTCTGGATTCCGGAGGACAACATCGACCTGTTCGAAGCGTACGCGGTGAGCGTGCTCGCCCCGCTGACGGTCCACTTCATCGACGTCTGGGACCCGTACCACGTGGCGGGCGGCGGGCTGCACTGCGCGACCAACGTGGTACGCGAACCGCCCGAGGCGACCGCCGGATACGTCGGACCCTACTGGTGGTGGGAGGCGGTCTCGCGATGATCGCCGAGGAGTTCGAGCGCCGGTTCGGCGCCTGCGTGACCGAGACCGGCGCGCGGTACACGGCGGCGCGGGACCGCCTGCTGGCCGAGGGCGACGACGTCCTCCCCCGGCTCCGCGAGTCGGCGGACCACGACGACTGGCGGGTCTCCGGGACCGCCCGGATCCTGCTGGGCCACCTCCAGCGGCCCTCGCTGATCGAGCAGGTCGACCGGATCGTACGGGACCGCCCCCTGGATCCGCGGACCCCCGGTTTCGGCGTGCCGCCGGCGGTGGTCGCGCGGGAGCTGGCGGCCCTGGGCGAGAACGCCGTGCCCCGCCTGCTTGAGATCGCCACCAAGACCAACGAGTTCGCCACCGTGACCGGCCCGCAGATCGTCCTGCAGGCGATCGCCCTGGTCGGCGACCGGCGGGCCGTCCCGCCGCTGCTTGACCTGCTCGGCCGTACCGGCGGATCGGACGGCGACGCGGGCGATGAGCAGGTGCGCATGCTGACGGCGTCGGCGCTGGGCGAACTCGCGAGGCGGGGCGACGACGACGTGCGGGACGCCCTGATGGGGCTGCTCTTCGACGATGACGCCGGACCCGCGCCGCGCGTCACCGCGGCCCTGTCGCTCGGCCGGCTCGGCGACCCGACCGTGATCGACGCCCTGGCTCCGCTGGCCCGCCCCGATGTGGACGTGATGCTGCGGACGGGCGCGATCCGGGCGATCGGGTACGCGTGGCAGTCGTCCCGGCTGACCGACGACCCGGTCCCCGCGGAACCGGTCCCCGCCGAGGCCGAGCTGGCGGAGCTGCTCGACGGCGAGCACGACGAGACGGTGGCGCTGGAACTGGTCGGCGCGCTCGGCAGGCTGGACGCCCCCGCCTCGGCCGGACGGCTCGGCCTGCCGGGTCCGGCGTCGGAGGCGCTCAGGCGGGCCGCCGACGACCATCGCCTCCCGTCCGTACGGCACTCGGCGGGCAACGTGCTGAACCGGGTCGCCCGGGACGCGCGCCGGGGCGGCGGGGGCCCGGTGATCTCATCCCCCGGAGGTGTCCGATGAGTTTCGTGGGAGACCCCGTGGCGGGTTCGGAGACTACCGACCGGCGGCCCGAGCTCGCCGGGCACGCCTTCGTCGGCCGTACGGCCGAGCTCGAACTGCTGGACGGAGTGCTGGCCGAGGCCCGGCGGGGCCGCCCCCGGTTCGTGGTGGTCGCCGGTCCCGAGGGGATCGGCAAGACGGCGCTGGCGGAGCGGTTCGCGGCCCTGGCCGGGGAGCGCCAGGTGCTGCGGGCGACCGGCGCGCGGGCCGAGGCGGGCCTGACGTACGCGATCCTCGACCAGTTGCTGGCGGGCGGGGGCGAACGGACGCTGCCGCGGACGCCGGATGTGCCCGCCGCCGGGGCCGCGCTCCTGAAGGAGATCGCGGGCCGGGAACGCACCGGCCCGGTCATCGTGATCATTGATGACGTCCGATGGAGCGACCACGCCTCGCTCGACGCCATCTGCTACGCGCTGCGGCGGCGGCGCGAGACCCGGCTGGCCGTCATGATGATCGTCCGTGACCTCGCCGACGCCCGGATCCCGGACGAGACGCGCCGGCTGTTCGAGGCCGGGGGCACCACGCGGGTACGGCTCGCCGGGCTGGACGAGGCGGCGGTGGCCGAGCTGTGCGAGCGGGTGAAGGGCCGCCGCCCGTCGGCGCGGGCCGCGGCCCGGCTGCGGCGGCACACCCTGGGCAACCCGATGCACCTGCGTTCGCTGCTGGGACAGGTGTCCGCCGAACGGCTGGAGGAGCTCGACCTGCCGCTGCCCGCCCCGCACTCGCTGACGGTGCGGGTGCTCGCCGGGCTCGCCCGGTGCGGCCGGGACGGGGCGAGCCTGACGGCCGCCGCCGCCGTGCTCGGCGACCGCAGCCCGCTGCACCTGGCCGCGAAGGTGGCGGGGGTCGACGACCCGCTGGCGGCGCTGGACGAGGCGATCGACGCCGGGCTGCTGGCCGAGGAGTTCGGCACCGGGCACGTGCTGTTCCCCTGTCCGCTCACCCGCGCCGCCGTGTATCAGGAGTATCTGAGCCCGTCCCGGCGTGCCGAGTTGCACCGGCGGGCCGCCGCGCTCGCCCCGGACGCGGAGACCGCGCTGTGGCATCGCGGGCGGGGAGCGGCCGGCCCGGACGCCGGGCTGGCCAAGGCCCTCGCGGAGCTCGGCCGCTCCCGGTCCGCCGCCGGGGAGTGGGCCGAGGCGGCCCGGCACCTGGGCGCGGCCGCGCGGCTCGCCCCCCACCGGGCCGATCGTGAGCGGTTCGCGCTGGAGGCCGCCGAGGGGCGGATCATCATGGGCGACGCCGATCCGTCCCGGGTGGCCGATCAGGTGTCCGGGCTGCGCGCCTCGCCGTGGCGGACGTACGTGCTGGGCACGCTCAGCCTGAACGCGGGGCGCGTCGACGAGGCCGAGGCGATGCTCGGCGAGGCGTGGCGGCACGCCGAGACGTCCGACGCCGCCCTCGCCGCGAAGGTCGCCGGGCAACTGGCGCTGCTGCGGGCGGTGCGCGCCGACGGACGCGGCGCCGTCGAATGGAGCGACCGTGCCCGGCGCACCGCGCCTGCGGCGCTCACGGTCGACGCGCTGGCCTCCGCCCGAGCCCACGGCCTTGCCCTGACCGGCCCGGCGGGACACGGTTCAGCGGACCGCAGTTCGGCAGGACACGGTTCGGCTGGCCGCGATTCGGCAGGACACGGTTTGGCAGGACACGATTCGGCTGGCCGCAGTTCGGCGGAACGCGATTCGGCTGGCCGCGATTCGGCCGGACACGGCTGCAGCCCGATGGCCCTTCCCGACCCCGGCTCGGCGTCGGTCGCGGATCTGGACGCGCTCGCCGGCCGGGGGAGGCTGCGCCTCGCCCTGGGCGACATCCCCGGCGCGGTGCGGGACCTCGACGGGGTGCTCGCGGCCGGGCCTCGGCTTTCCGTCCGGGTACGGCTGCTGGCCTGCCTCGCCCGCGCCGAAGCCGACCACCGCCGGGGAGCGTGGGATGAGATCCTGGGTCACTGCGCGGCGGCGGTACGGCTCGCCGAGGACGCCGACCACCTGCTGCTGACCCCCCTGTGCCACGCCGTCGCCGCGCTCGTCCACGCCGCCCGGGGAGACGCCCAGACCGCCGCGGCGTGCCTGCGCGCGGCGCGTGCGTCGGGGCCGCTCACCGAAAACACGCTGGCCCGAGGGTACGTGGCGGCGGCGGCCATGCATCTGGCCGCCGTCCGGGGCGACCACGAGGCCGTCATCGCCGGCCCGCGCCCCGATCACCACCTGCTGGCGTGGGAGCACCTGCTCGTGGACGCGCTCACCGCGACGGGGCGGCTGGACGAGGCCGAGTCCCTGCTCGGCCCGCTGGAGCGGCGCGCCACCGACCCCGGCCGGCAGGCCGCCGTGGCGCGAGCGCGCGGGAACCTGCTCGCCGCGCGCCGGAGACCGGACGACGCGTTCGCCGCGTTCGAACGGGCGCTGGAGTCGCCGGGCGGCACCCTCATGCCCTTCGAGACGGCGCTCACCGAACTCGACTACGGCTCCTACATGCGCCGTCTCGGCAAGCGGGCGAAGGCGGCGCAGCGGCTGGAGCACGCCCACGCGGCGTTCGAGTCGCTGGGGGCGCGGCCGTACCTGGAACGATGCGGGCGCGAGCTGGCGGCGTGCGGCAGGCTCGGCCGGGGACGCCCGGCCGCCGAGCGGGCGCACGACGCGCTCACCGCGCGGGAACTGGCCGTGGCGAAACACGCCGCACGCGGCCTCACCAACCGGCAGATCGCCCGCGAGCTCGTGGTCAGCGTCAAAACCGTCGAATACCACCTCAGTCACATCTACCCCAAGCTGCGGGTCCGCTCCCGCACCCAACTCGCCGTACGCCTCGGCGGCCACTGATCGGATCGGTAGCCGGTCAGCGGAAGGCGGCCGCCTGCCGGGCGGCGGCGTAGGCGTCGAGGCGGCCGAAGCCGAAGCGCTGGTCCTTGCCCGCCTCCCCGCACCGCCGGGCGGTGCCCAGCAGGATCGCCCGCGTGGCGAACGGGTCCCCTTTGAGCGCGGGCATGCCGGACTGCAGCAGGGCGACCGCGCCGACCGTGTGCGCGGCGGCCGGGGAGGTGCCGGTGACGGCGGCGAGGCCGCCGCCGGGGACGGCCGACACGATCCGCGCCCCGGGGGCGCTGAGGTCGGGCTTGCCGTACCGGATCCGGTGCCCGAACCAGGCCGGGGACAGCAGCCCGCCGCCGCTGAAGGCGGCGGCGAGCCCCCCGGGGTCGGTGGCGCCGACGCCGATGGCGAGGGGATCGTTGCCGGGACCGGCGCTGTCCCCCTGCCCGCCCGTGCCGATGGCGGCGACCACGGCCACCCCTCCCAGCACCGCGTTGAGCACGGGCAGATTCCAGATCGGGTGGTAGCCGGGCGCGGCGACCGACAGCCCGAGCACGTGCGCGCCCTCGTCGACGGCCCACTGCATGCCTGCGACGATCTGGGCGAACGTCCCCGAACCGCCGGGCAGCACGAGCGCCGAGGCCAGCCGGGTTCCGGGGGCGACGCCGATGTTCACGCCGCGGGCGGTCCGTCCCGCGATCGTCCCGGCGGTGTGCGTGCCGTGGGCGTCCGAATCGTGCGGCGTGGAGACGACCTGCGCGCCGAGCGCGTCGAACTCCTGGAACGCCGCGACCTTGCCGGCGAGGGCGGGGTGGGTGTCGTCGACGCCGGTGTCGAGGTGGCCGACGAGGACGCCGTCGCCCCGGCCGAAGCCGCCCCACGCCTCGGGCGCGCCGACCCCGGCGACGCCCCAGGCGCTCCCGTCGACCGGGCCGGGGGCGTGCTCGATCGGCGTCTGCGCGAACTCGGGGATCCGGAAGACCGGGTTCGCCTCGACGCGCAGGACGTCCTCGTGGCGGGCCAGGTCCGCCAGTTCGGCGGGCGTGCCGGAGACGGCGACGGCGTCGGCGAGCCACAGGCCGTACGCCTCGGGGGCGGCGGCGAGCACCCGCGCCTGACGCTCCCGCAGTTCGTCGCGGAGATTCTTCCGAAACGCCTCCCCGTGGCCGTACCGCTCGGTGACCAGGCACAGCAGCTCCGCCCTCGCCGTGGCCAGGCGCTCGCCTTCCGTCATCGCACGGAGCCGGCGCAGCGTCTCGCGGCCGGGTTCCAGCGGCGTGGTCCGGACCAGCGCCGTGATCACCTCGTCCTCGCCCGCCCGCGCGACGTGCCGGCGGAAACCGTCGCTCAGCTTGCCCTCCGTCATCGCTCTCCCTCCGTGCGCGCTGCCGACGGTAAGCGGTGACGGGCGGGCGGCGCCTCAGGGTGCGACCCAGTGCTACGCCCGGTATGCGGCCCGACCCCAGGGTTTTCCCTTGGTCGCACCCTGGGGCGAGATCCCGGCCCGGGGCCGTCTACTGACCCAAGGACGCCGTGGGGGCAAGCCGTCATCACCGTGGGCGCGTGCACGCGCCGCGGACGTTTCGCCTGCCCCGGAACGGGTCCGTCCCCGTCGCTGGAGGAGTTGATCGGATGCCCGAGGCCGGATCCTTACCGGAGACTCTGTACGCCCAGGCGGTGCCGTGGCCCGCGAATGGCAGGCGGTCACTGTTCGATCATGATGTGGTCACGGAGGAGAACGTCCTGGCCTTCGTCCCGGACTTCGAGCTGGCCGAGGAGGCGGCGGACCGGTTGCGGGAGCGCGGGTTCACGGTCTACGACGAACGGGTGCCCGCGATCGGCATCTGTGGGCCGCCGTCCCTGTTCGAGGAGGCGTTCGGCTGCTCGCTGCTGGTCCAGGAGCGGATGGTGATGAAGTCCGACGGCGTCCAGGGCGCGGTGTCCTTCGTGGACTGCGTGGACGCCCGCGTGCCGGGTCTCATCGCCACCGCGGGCACCGGTTTCGACGACGTGCTGGTGGGAGTGGCGATCGAACGGCCCCGGCTCCTGTTCGAGGGCTCCATTCCCCCCAAAAGGGACGCCTGGCATCTGGCCGTTCCCGGCGACGTGGCGCTCGCCTGCAACGCGGAGCGGGCGCATCGCAAGGGATACACCGGATCGGGCGTCGCCGTGGCGATCGTGGACACCGGCTTCTACCGTCACCCGTACTTCATCGACCGCGGCTACCGGATCGACCCCGTCCGGCTGGGGCCGGGCGCCGAGCATCCGGACGAGGACGCGCTCGGCCACGGCACCGTCCTGGCCGCGAACCTCCTCGCCGTCGCGCCCGACGCGCGCCTCATGCCGGTGAAGATGAACCAGGCGAGCGCCACCGGCGCCCTCATCCGGGCGGCCCGGAGCCGACCCCACGTCATCGTCATCGGCTGGGGCGGCGACGTGGAGCGGGGGCCGCTGAGCGCCGCGGACCGGGTGCTGGCGATGGCGGTGGCCCACGCCGCTCATGACGGCATCGTGGTCGTCGCCGCCGCCGGCAACGGGCACTTCGGCTTTCCTGGGCAGCATCCGGACGTGATCTGTGTCGGCGGCGCGTACCGGGACGCGAACGGCCGCCTCCGCGCGTCCGACTACGCCAGCGGCTTCACCAGCGGCGTCTACCCCAACCGCGACGTCCCCGACGTGAGCGGCCTGGTCGGCATGCGCCCCGCCGGGGAGCCCCCGTCCGGGGAGGGATATCTCATGGTGCCGCTGCATCCGGGCTCCCGGATGCGGCTGACGTACGCCGAGCGCTCCGCCGACGCGGCCGCGGCGGACGACGGGTGGGCGGCGATCAGCGGCACCTCGGCCGCCGCCGCGCAGGTGGCCGGCGTCTGCGCCCTGATCAAGCAGGCCGTTCCCGAGGCGAATCGCGACACCATCCGCCGGTGCCTGCGCGACCACGCCCGCGACGTCGCCGAGGGGCACTGCTTCGACCGCCCCGGCATGAGCCACCCGGCCATCCCGGGGGCGTACGACCGGGCGACCGGAGGAGGACTGGTGAACGCGGCGAAGGCGATGGTGGCCACGGGCCAGATGCACCACCGCTACATCCGGGTGTGAGCCCGCCGCCGCCGGTGTACCCGCGCGTGCTGCTGCTCAGCATGCCCTGGCACGCCCTGGACAGGCCGTCGCTCGGGCTCAGCCTGCTCCAGGCCGGGCTGCTGCGCGACGGTTTCGCCTGTGACGTCCGCTATCTCGGCTTCCGGCTCGCCGACCGCATCGGCTCCGAGGACTACCAGTGGATCACCGACGAGCTGCCGACCACGGCGTTCGCCGGCGACTGGCTGTTCACCCCCGCCCTGTACGGCGAGCGCCCGGACGCCGACGCGGACTACGCCGCGCGGGTGCTGGGCCGTACCGGGGAGGGGCCGGGCCGGACGCTCGACCGGCTGCGGCGGCTGCGGGCGCACTGCGAGCCGTTCCTCGACGACTGCCTGCGGTCGATCGCCTGGCAGGACTATGACGTGGTCGGCTTCACCTCGACGTTCGAGCAGAACATCGCCTCGCTCGCGCTCGCCCGCCGGGTCAAGCGGCTGCACCCGCGGCTCGTCATCGTGTTCGGCGGCGCGAACTGGGAGGGCGAGATGGGCCACGAGCTGCACGCCCGCTTTCCCTTCGTCGACGTGGTCTGCAGCGGCGAGGGCGATGTGACGTTCCCGGCCTTCCTGCGGCGGCTGCGGAAAGGCGCCGACCCGGCGACCGTTCCGGGCCTGGTGCTGCGCCGGGGCGGCGCGAGCGTGCGCACCCCGCCCGCGCCGCCCATCGGCGACCTCGACCGGCTCCCGTTCCCCCGCTTCGACGCCTACCTCGCCGACCACGCGGCGAGCGCGAGCGTCGCGGACATCCCCCCGGAGCTGCTGCTGGAGACCTCCCGGGGCTGCTGGTGGGGCGAGCGGCGCCACTGCACGTTCTGCGGCCTCAACGGCGGCACGATGACGTACCGGGCCAAGAGCCCCGGGCGCGTGCTCGCCGAGATCGAGTACCTGCGCGGCCGCCACGGCGCCACCGCCGCGAGCGTCGTGGACAACATCCTCGACATGCGCTACTTCGGCACCCTGCTGCCCGCGCTCGCGGCTGCCGGGGCGCCGATGGACCTGTTCTACGAGGTCAAGGCGAACCTCACCGCCGCCCAGGTGCGGATGCTCGCCGCGGCCGGAATCCGGCGGATCCAGCCGGGCCTGGAGAGCCTCAGCGACCACGTACTGTCGCTGATGCGCAAGGGCACCACGGCGCTGCGCAACATCCAGCTCCTCAAGTGGTGCCGTGAGTTCGGCGTCCGGCCGGAATGGAACCTGCTGTACGGGTTCCCCGGCGAGACCCCCGAGGACTACGAGGGCATCCGCGCCCTGATCGACTCGATCGACTTCCTGCAGCCGCCGGGCGGCGTGCACGCCCTGCGGCTGGACCGCTTCAGCCCCTACCACGCGGACCCGGCCGCGTTCGGCCTGGTCAACGTCCGTCCGATGGCCGTCTACCGGCACCTGTACCCGTTCCCCGAGCCCGCCCTGCGCAGGATCGCCTGCTTCTTCGACTACGACCGCGCCGACGGCGTGGACCCGCTCTCCTACGCGGCCCCGGCCCTGGACCGGGTACGGGAGTGGATCAGGACCGGCCCCCGGGGGACGCTCGCCCTGCTCCGCCACGTCGACGGTCACTTCGTCCTGCTCGACTCCCGCGGCGGGCGCACGACCGGCCACCCTCTCCCCGGCTGGCGAAGCGCCGTCTATCTGCGCTGCGACCGGGTCACCGGGGAGCGCGCCGCCGTCGCGACGGGCGCCGCCCACGGCGCGGACGCGGAGGCCGTGCGCGCGTTCCTCGCCGAATGCCGCGACCGCCGCCTGATGGCCGGGGTCGGCGGCCAGTGGCTGGCCCTGGGCGTACGGTCCCCCGCCCGGATGGAACCGGACGATCTGTGACGCTCCTTGCGATCACCCTCAGACCCTCCGTTCGCGGACGGCTCTGATGCTCGCGCAGCGGGCCGACGGCGTGTTCCTCGGCGCAGGAGGCGCCTGTTCCGGAAGGCGCGGGCATCGGGGCGCCCCGGAGCACGACGTCGTCGTCTCGGGACCGGTACGGCTCCCGCGTCGCGTCGCGCGAGCCGTACCGGAGATCAGGTGGCGGTATGCCCGCCGGCCCCCGAGCCACGCGGCCAGGCTTCCCGGTCGCGGTCGCCGGGCCACCCGGTACGCGGAACCTGTCGTCGGCCCCGGCACGTCCGCTTGCCGCTCCGGCTCATTGGCGTGAAAGCACAAGACACGGAATGGCGGCCGCAGGAGGCCGGTGCCGGGCGACGATCGGTGCCGCCTGCCGGTGGCCGGGGCTGATCACGCCGGAAGCACTGCGTCCGTCCCATCATGGAGTCATGGGATGACTTGCTCAGCATAACAGAACGGACACGAGGTCCTCCGCCGGGGGCGGTGGAAGGTCACCACGCCCGCCCGATGCGGCCGCTCAAGCGACCGCCAGGCCACCCGCTCGCCCACAACCGAAATGCCGCCGGACGCGCTAGTCGCCTTTTCGATGCCGGAACAACCAGAAGAGCCCGAGAACCGGCAGCACGAGCGGGATGAACACGTAGCCGCTGCCGTACCCCGACCACACCGTGGCCCGCGGAAACGCCTCCGGATCGAGCAGGCTGAACGTGCCCACCACGAGCACCCCGGTGAGCTCGATCACGCAGGCGGCCAACGCCGTACGGCGAGCCCCCCGGATCAGCGCCACCGTCAGCACTATGTACACCAACGCCGCGAACGCCGACAACGAATAGGCCAGCGGCGCCTCGTCGAACCGCGTGGCGAGCTGCACCCCGGCACGCGCGCCCGCCGCCAGGGCGAACAGCGCGTACACGGCCACCAGAACCCGGCCCGGCCCGGTCCCCACGCCGCCCTTCGCGGAGTCCTTCACCTGCTCGCCGCCGTCCTTCCGCAGGCCCTCACCCGTCGCGCCGGCCATGCGTCACGCCGTACCCGACCACAGCTGCAGCAGCCGCCCGACGAGCGCCGGAAGCGCGAGGCAGGCCACCGCGACCACGCCGGTGCCCCACCGGGTGCGCTCCGCCATGCCCCAGTACGCCCCGAACACCGGGACCACCACCGTCGTGGCGAGATAGCCGAGAAAGACCACCGTCTGCTCGACCTGCTTGCCGCCGATGAGCTGCACGATCGCGATGACGGCCTGCACGAGCAGGGCAACCTCCAGCAGACCGAGCCCGACCAGCAGCACGACGCCGATCGGCCGGTTGCGGATCGCCGTGACGACCGCGATCAGGGCGACCACCAGCGAGCCGACGATCAGGCCGGTGGCGAGCGGGCCGATCATGGCGCGGCGAAGTCGGAGACGTTGGGCACGCCGAGTAGATTATCGGCTTCCCCGCCCGGTCTCCCATCCAGAGGCGGAAGACAGACACGCTCAGTCGAAGAAACGGCCGGCGTGCACCTCATCCCACTCGTACCCGTCGCCGACCGGCCGCAGGTCCGCGAACACGGTCGCCCCGTCGCACCCGGCGTGCACCGGATGCCACGAGCACATCCGGCAGATCCCCTTGATCGTCTGCACGTCGATCATCCGTACGTGCGTCGGGTCCGCGACCGCGTTCACGTGCCGCCACCACGGCGCGAGCACGTGCAGCAGCCCGCCCGGCCGCAGCACGCGCCGGATCTCCGCCAGCAGCGGCAGGTAGTCGGGCAGATGCTCCAGCACGTGCACGGCGAACACCCGGTCGGCCGCCCCGTCGCGGAACGGCAGCCCGGCCGACACGTCGGCCACCACGTCCACCGCCTTGGTCCGCCGCACGTCCACCCCGACGTGCTCGGGATCCTGCTTGACCTCCCCGCACCCCAGGTCGAGCACGACCGGCGCCCTGCCGCCGACCCGCACCCAGTCCCACACCGCGTACACGCCGTCCAGCCGCCCGAGCAGCGCGCGCAGCAGTTCCAGCTCCCCCTCCGCCGCCACGTCGCCCCGCACGTGCGCCACCCCGCCGTCGAAGCACACCTCGACCTCCAGCCCGGCCAGCCTGCGATCGTGCTTCAGCAGATCACGGGCGGCCTCGTCGAGGAACCTGTCGCGAAGGGCGAGACGGGCGGCGGATGGGCCTTGGCTCGGCATATGCCGCGTGTACCCGGCAATCGGGCGTACATGCCGACGGCTCTAACCCTTGGCGAACCGGAGCGCTATAGTCAGACCGACGGTCGGTTTAATTAAGGAGCGCGCATGGCCCGCACGGTCGATCAGGAAGCCCACGCCGCCCGGCGCGAGGAGTTCCTCGACGCGGCGAGCCGCCTCATCCAGACGAAGGGCTACACCCGGATGAGCATCCAGGACGTCATCGACGCGGTCGGGGCGTCGAGGGGCGCCTTCTACCACTACTTCGGCTCCAAGACCGCCCTCCTCGAAGGCGTCGTGCAGCGTATGGTCGAAACCGGGACGGCGGCGCTCGCCCCCGTCGTCGAGGACCCGCGCCTGCCCGCCCTGGAGAAGCTCAACGCGGTCTTCTCCGGGCTGGCGACCTACAAGACCGAGCGCAAGGACCTCATCATCGCCCTCGTCAGCGTCTGGGCGTCCGACGAGAACGTCCTGATGCGGGAGAAGTTCTACCGCGCCGTCATCGCCCGCATGACCCCGCTGATCGCCGCGATCGTCCGGCAGGGCGTGGCCGAGGGCTCCTTCACCCCCGGCGACGACCCCGACGCGACCGCCCTGGTCTTCGCCACGCTCGTCATGGGCGCCAACCAGACGGCCATGAACATGTACACCGCCCACCGGGCGGGCGCCGTCACCGTGGAGGAGATCGTGGCCGCGCTCGCCGCCTTCGGCACCGCCTTCGAACGTCTCCTCGGCATCCGCCCGGGCACGTTCGGACTACCCGACTACGCCACCGTCATCCGCGAATGGATCGACGCGTTCGACACCGCCTCACCCGCACAAGGGGGTACGGCATGACCGCCGTCATCGAGACCGACCGTCTCACCAAGGGCTACGGCTCCCGCCGCGGCATCATCGACCTCGATCTGCGCGTGGAGGAGGGGGAGACTTTCGGCTTCCTCGGCCCGAACGGCGCGGGAAAGACCACCACGATCCGCACCCTCCTCGGACACATCCGTCCCACCTCCGGCCGCGCCCGCCTCTTCGGCGTGGACGTCACGGCGGACCCGGTCGCGATCCACCGCCGCGTCGGCTACCTGCCCGGCGAGTTCACCCTCTACGACCGCCTCACCGGCGGACAGACCATCGAGTACTTCGGCAACCTGCGCGGCGGCGTGGACCCCGCCTACCGCAAGTCGCTCATCGAACGCCTGGACATCGACCCGTCCCGCAGATTCAAGGAGTACTCCAAGGGCAACAAGCAGAAGATCGGCCTGGTGATCGCCTTCCAGCACCGCCCCGAGCTGCTGATCCTGGACGAGCCCACCTCCGGCCTGGACCCGCTGGTCCAGCAGACCTTCCACGCGCTGGTCCGCGAGGCCCGCGACGAAGGCCGCACCGTCTTCCTGTCCAGCCACATCCTGTCCGAGGTCGAGGCCGTCTGCGACCGCGTGGCGATCATCCGCGACGGACGCCTCGTCCGCACCGGCCGCGTCGACACCCTGCGCGACCTCGCCCACCACCAGGTCGAGCTCCGTTTCGCCACGGACGTCCCGGCGGCCGAGTTCGCGAACCTGCCCGGCGTCTCGGAGGTCACGGTCGAGGACCACACCCTGCGCATGCGCGTCACCGGCCCGATGACCCCCGTCGTCCGAGCGGCGGCACACCACGAACTCCTCGACTTCGTCTCCCGCGAGCCAAGCCTGGAAGAAACGTTCCTCGCCCAGTACGGCACCGCCACCACGGAGATGAGCCCCCGATGACCATGCACCTGCCCCGCCTGGCGGCCCCTGCCGCCGCCGCCCCGCTCCCGCTGCGCACCCGCCTGTTCGGCCTCGGCAGCGTCTTCGGCAAGTCGCTGCACGACTCCCGCCGGGCGTTCACCGTCGAGGCCGTTCTCCTCGGCGGCGTCCTGCTGGCCGTCTCCGCCGGGGTCGGCTCGGCGTACCCGACGCAGCGGGCGCGCGACGAGCTGGTCCGCCTCGCCCACGACATCGGCCCCGCCGCCCAGGGCATCGCCGGCAAGGCGGTCAACGTCGGCACGATGGGCGGCTACGTCGAGTGGAAGTACGGCCCCGTCTTCCTCATGGCCGCCGCCATCTGGTCGATCCTGGCCCTGACCCGCACCCTCGCCGGGGAGGCGCGCGGCGGCAGCCTCGACATCGTCTCCGCGGCGCCGCTGAGCCGCCGCCGCGTCGCCGCCGAGAAGGTCGCCGCGCACGTGGCGCTGCTGACCGGCGTGGCGGTCATCATGGCGCTGGCGGCCTGGCTCGCGGGGGCGGCGTTCGCCAAGCTGCCCGGCGACGAGGTGCCGCTCCAGGCCGCGCTCGGCCTGGCGCTCTGGATCGAGGTGATGGCCCTGGCCTTCGGCGGCCTGGCGTTCCTGCTGTCCCAGTTCACCGGCCGCGCGGCGGCGGCGTGGATCGCCGGATTCGTCCTGGTGGCCGGGCCGCTGCTGAACAACTACCGCACGCTCGTCCCCGCCTTCGACCCGCTCGCGGAACTGACCCCCTGGGCGTGGACGGCCGATCACCTCCCGCTGGCGGGCCGGTACGACTGGGCCTCCCTGGCCCCGGTCGCCCTCCTGGCCGCCGTCTTCCTCCTGGCCGGAGTCGAGGCGTTCGCCCGCCGCGACCTGGGCGCGACGACCGCCTTCCGCGTCCCCGGCCTGCCGCCGCTCGCCCTCGGCCTGCGCGGCCCCGCCGGACGCTCCTTCGGCGAACGCCTGCCCCTCGCCGCCGCGTGGGGGCTCGGCGTCGCGGCCTTCGGACTCGCCATGGCCGCCGCGAGCGGCTCCCTCGCCGACGAGTTCGCCAGGTCCCCTGAACTGGCCGAGACGCTGCACCGCGTGTTCCCCGGCTTCGATCTGGCCACCGCGGGCGGCTTCCTCCAACTGCTCGTCCAGTTGCTCTACATCGTGGCCGGTTTCGCCGCCGTCACGCTCCTCTCCGGCTGGGCCTCCGACGAGACCTCCGGACGACTGGAGGTCGTGCTCGCCGCACCGCTGTCCCGCGCCGCCTGGGCCATACGCACCGGCCTCGGCGTACTCGCCGCGATCGCCCTCATGACAGCGATCATGGCCGCGGGCGTGGGCGTAGGCGCGGCAATCGCCGGCGACGACGCACTCACGCCGATGACCGGCACCCTCGCCCTGGGCCTGTTCGCCGCCGCCATCGCCGGAGTCGGCTTCGCGATCGGCGGACTGCTCCGGCCCTCGTGGGCCTCCCCGGCCGCCGCCGTACTGGTGGTCGCGACGTACCTGATCGACCTCCTCGCACCGGCCCTCGACCTCCCCGACCAGGTACGGCAACTCGCCCTCACCGCCCACCTGGGAATGCCGATGACCGACACCTGGGACGCCACCGGCGTGACGACCTGCCTGGCGCTCGCCCTCGGCGGCCTGGCTCTCGGCGTCCTGGGCTTCACCCGGCGAGACCTACGCCCCTGACCTCGGCCGGCCGGCCCCGCTCCAGGCGCCGGCCGCGGCCGTGACCGAGTCACAAGACCTACCGGGCGCGCCCCGGTGTCGCGACCGTGGAGATGGGGGCGGACTCGGCGGGGAAGCAGTTGTGAAATACGCACCGCACGAACGTCGTCACCGTGCGAGACTATCCCGGCGCTGATGAGAGGTGGCGATCAATGGCGGCCGAAGCAGCGGTGGCGAAGAGCACGATGGATCATCGTCCTTACACCATCCACGACCTGCTCACGCTCGACAACGGCTATCACCGTTTCGAAGTGCTCGACGGGACGCTCATCATGAGCCCCGCGCCTGGATACGATCACCAGGAGTTCGGCGACAACCTCCAGACCCTGCTGGCCCGCCGTGCTCCCAAAGGGATCAAGGTGCGCACCGCCGGAAACGTCCGGCTGTTCAACAGCGATGAGAACGGCCTGATCCCGAGTCTGGTCATGGTGCGGGAGGGTGTCTCCACCAAGGGGCGGACGTGGCTGGAGGCCGATGAGCTGCTCTGCGTGATCGAGATCGTCTCGCGCGGCAGTCGCCATCTCGACCGGGTGACCAAGCCGTCCGTGTACGCCGAGGCGGGCATCCCCTTCTACTGGCGGGTGGAACTACAGCCGTTCCCCGGCCAGTCGCACGGTCACCAGGTGCCCGCCATCCTCGTGCACGAGTCGCACGAAGGCGCGTACCGGCTCGTCGAAAGCCTTCGCGGCGGGCAGACCGGCAAAATCATGCGTCCGTTCCCGGTGGAGTTCGATCCCGCCGAGTTGCTCGACGAGGACTGGCCGCAGACCTGGTCGCCCGAGTAGGCCGGGGGAACGCCGCCGTACGCGCGGTCAGTGCCGCTCGATGCGGTAGTTGTACATCGGCCGTCCCGGGCCTGCGGCGATGCGCTGCTTCACCAGGTCGGCCAGCCGCCGGTAGCCGCCGTGGGTGGGGTGGAAGCTGTTCCTGTTCACGGGCGGCAGGCCGGGTTCGAGGAGCACGCCGTGCACGAACGGGTCCGCGGTGCCCACCTCGTGTCCTTCGAACGCGTCGTAGCCGTCGATGTACTCCACACTGCCCTGCCCGCGGAACGCCGCGATCATCCGGTCCAGCCCGTTCGCCACGCGCCCGATCTCATCGTCGAGGGCCCTGGTCATCCGGTTGATCCACCGCTGGTCCTCGACGCTCACGCTGAAGGCGGGGACGGGCCCCAGAACCGCGACGTCGTCGGCGGGATTCCGGGGGAACGGCCGGGGGTAGCCGACGACGATGATCCGCGCATGCGGCGCCCTGCTACGGATTCCGGCCAGGACGTCGTACAGGGTGCGGGCGAGCCCAGTGATGCGCCGCCTGACCTCGGGTTCCTGATCCACGCATCCGGACGACCAGGACACCTTGACGAAGCACTCGGTGAGGACCGTCGAGAAGCCCGCGTCGTTGCCTCCGAGCGTGAGCGTCACGAGGCTCACCGACGAGGTGACCCGGTCAAGCTGCGGCGGTTGCCCGCCCTGCCCCTTCAGGAAGCTCCCGGTGGTCGCGCCGCCGCACGCCCAGAACCGCACGTCGCCGAACCGGTACGCCTTCGCCACCGCCAGCACGTACGACTCGCGTGACCGGCGGCACCGCGCCGCGCCCTCGTTCAGCGGCACCTTCTCGATCTCCTCGTCGTAGACGCCCTCCCCCGACGAGTAGGAGTCCCCGAGCCCCACGTACGAGCCGCCCGTCGCCACCTCCCCCCCGCTCAACGCCCGCGGCACGGGAATCTCCCCGCGAACTCCATGCGGAGGACAGCCCACCGCGAAACCCGCGCATATCAGCGGTTCATAGACACCGGCGACGACCCCGGCCCCCGCGAGCAGCACCCCGACGACGGCCGCGACCGCCACCTCGGCCAGCCGCCGCGACCGACCGCCCCATCGCGAAGAGGATTCCCCGCCCTCGGCGTCCTGTTTCGCCCCGGGTACCACCGCCCGACGCCTCCCACCCTGTCACCGTCGGCCACTCTTCCCGCGGCGGCCACCAACCGCCGGCGTCATCCATCCCGATCTCCAGCATGGACCACGCCCTACCGGATCGCGCGCCGCGATTCCCGACGGACACCGAGTCGGCCGTAGAGGGAGGCCGCACCCAGCTCTGAGCAGGTTTGACCGTGTTACCACGGTAATCGAGGACCCCAACTTCCAGTATTGCTACAGCCCGACGGCGGGGCGGCCTCCCCACTCTCGGCTTCCTGCTTCCCCACGGGCACGACCGTCCGACGCCTCCCGCTCATCACCGACGGTCATCCTCCCGCGCCGCCCAAGGCCCCGGCGTCCCGATCTCGGTTCCAGCATGGCCTACGCCCTCCCGCCTAGCGCGCCGCCATCCGAGACCACGGAGCCCGCCGGGCGCGACCTTCGATTTCGACCCTCTAGTTGTTCTTGATCATCCGATCGCCGCCAAGGGCAAGCAGCAGGAACATGTCGAACTGATGGAGGTCGGCCTTGTCCATGCGCTTGATCGCCTCAATTCCGGAGCGTGCCGTGTTGATGTGGCCAAGAGCGCCGAGGCGGGTTGCGTCGAAGTCGGGGTCGTAATCGGCACCGTGCCGGGCTTCCAGAAGCTCATTGAAGGCACTGGCGAGCACTTCCAGATCCGTCGGTACGCCGCCGATGACGGGATCGATCAAAAGGAGCCGCACAGGGGTGGGTGGTGTGCGGCCCGCCACGATGTCCTCCACCCATCGAGCGGCCTTTTTGAAATTGCCATGGGCGTACCAGCGCCCGATCGCCCGCTGATGCTCGATCGGCCCCATCCTCGCCGCGCGCCTCGCGCCGTGCTGGACAAGCTCGTAGAAGAGGGCGTAGTAGGCCGTTGAGGTGGCACGCCTCAGGTATGCGGTCCGAGGACGCCCGCGGCCCGCGGTACGCCCCGCGAGAGTGTCAGCCAGGTGAAGGTAGTCGTCCGCCTTGAAATCTCGCCTCACGCCCTGTCCTGTTGGTCCTGCATCAGGTTCTGGTCGATCACGCCCGTGCTGTTGTCATCCAGCGGTTCGTCGGCGTTCTCCCGGGCTTCGAACTCTTCCTGCGTGAACAGGGTGACGTACACGTGCTCATCGATCTGGCGTTCAGCGGCAAGCCTGTTCACCTGTCTACGCAGCGCGTGCGTGAGCTCGGCGGGCCATCCGTCCTCATCAGGCGAATCCACGACGATCACGGCCTTGAGCGCCGCCTCGCCGTCGGCGTCCAGATACGGCTCGACCGAGGCCCGCTGGATGTTCGGCACCTCCGGAAGGCGCATGTTCCGGATCGCCTCGGCCAGCTCGTTCAAGACCTCGCCCTGCCGTTTCATGCTCATGACGACCATCTTCGCACTTCCCGGCTGCGATCAGAGGGCGGGCGCAGGCTGCATCGCCGACGAATCCAACCCCGACGGATGTCTGTCCGGAGCCGAACGAACACAGATGGTAGCGGCCTTCAGCGACACTCGCATCTCGAACGCAGTGGCGGGGTCCGGGTTGCACACCGTTCCTCGAGCAGCAACGAAGATCATTCACGTACATCCAAGCGATCCGCGTGAACCGCTGCGGATGGTCGGCTCGTGATGCAATCATTACTCAAAGCTTCCGCTCGATCACAGTGCGAATGGAAGCGGTCCCCCGGTGATGGTAAGAGGAGGTCCCTCGTGGATCGCGAGCGATTCCAGGACACGTCGGCCTGCCCCGATCATGGGCAGGGGCCGATGGCCAAGGCGGTGCACGGGTTGCTGGCCGCGATGGGCGGGCAGCGGTTCCAGCCCACCCTGGCGACCGTGTACAACACGCTGGCCGATCCGCCTGGGCCGCCGGGGTACAGCCTGTTTCCCGTCGCTCCTGCGCTCTGGGACGTGGCGGGTCAGGAGCCGCAGCGGTACTTCACGCTGCTCTCGCGCGGCGTCAGGGCGATGCCCCTGCCCGACATCAAGGACCTGACGCCGCTGGAGGACGTGGAGGCCCCCGCCACCCGCCTGGACGGCATGACCCTGGTGTTCCAGGGCGTCGCCGTGCAGACCGCCACGAGCCCGGCGGGGCTGGCGCTCGCCGCGAACGTGCGGGAGGGCTACTACCGGCGCGGCGACGTCGCGATGTCCGTCGCGCGGGAGCGGTCGACGATGGCCATCGCGGTGGATCGGGACGGTCATTCGCTGGTGCTGTCGGCGGTTCGCGGGGTCATCGTGCCGCCCGTGCCCGCGGCGCTCGGCGAGTATCGGGTTGGCGGCACCATTGTCAGCGGGCTGAGCGACGTGCTGGACGCCTTCTGGTCACTGCTCCAGCGGGTGGAGGCGCTCGACGGCCGCCGTACCGGGTGAGTCGCCGCTCCGCCCGCCGTTCGAGCAGAATCCGATGCAGTCCAATTCCCCGAGCTTCTTGCCGTTGAAGACGAGGGTGAACTTGCCTTTGACCACCGCTTTTTGGGGCTCCGCGGAGGTCGCGATTCCGTTGACCGACGCTTTCCTTCCGTCCGCGGTCTGACCTGTGCATTCTATCGGCGTTTTGGTGCCGGTCAGTTCCCCGGACTCGCAGTCAAGGTCGTCGGCGAGTTTGACTCCGGCGAGCTGCTCAATGGCGAGGCGCCCGAGGACCTTCACCGAGCCTTCGGCTTCTCCCGCCTGTACGCCGTCCGCGATTCCCTGCTGGATTTCGCCACAACCCGTCGCCCCGGCCAGAGCGAGCGCCATGGCCAGGCATACCGGGCTGAACTTAAATCGCTTCATGATCACGGAGGCAAAGCGTACCAATCCATCGGATGGTATTCGCGTGTGTTCAGGCATTAATTGTTCAGGCGGCGTTCCAAAAGGAGGGCGCCGCGGTTGGTGATCGCGGCGGCGGCCTGGGCGCGGAGGGTGTCGGGGGCGGGGCCGGGGCAGGGGGTGTCGTCGAGAAGGTCCGCCCAGTCGAGCAGGGATTCGGCGAGCAGCAGGGGGACGTCGCGGCGGCGGTGGACCTCGGCGGCGGAGGCGAAGTGGCGGGCGGCGCGCTCCGGGTCGCCGAGGGCGATGGACAGGTGGGCCAGGTAGTGGTGGCCGCAGTGGTGGGCGATGACGGTGTGGCCGAAGGTCTCGGCGTAGGGGACGAGGATCTCGTACAGGGGGCCGGCCAGGTCGGGGCGGCGCAGGTGGCGGGCGGCGACGGCGAGGTTGTCGAGGGCGGGGCGCTGGGCGAGGTCGGCGCGGGGCACGGGGCCGTGCACGGCGACGGCGCGGTCGAGGGCGTCGGCGGCGGTCTCGTCGCCGAGCTCGCACAGCAGGCGCGGCACGAAGTGGGCGGGGTCGCGGGCGGTGGCGACCTGCGTGGCGTCGCGCAGGCGGTCGCGCAGTTCGGGGAGGCGGCCCTGCAGGCGGCGGATCTCGGTGATCTGCTCGATGTAGAAGACCATCGCCTCCTCCTGGCGGCCGAGCGCGATGCCGGTGCGCAGGGCCCGCTCGGCCTGCGCCTCGGCGCGGGCGATGTCGCCGCGCATCAGCGTCAGCCCCGGCCGGGAGAAGTCGATCAGCCAGTTCAGGTGCGGCTGGGCGAGCCCGCGGGCGAGCGCGTCGGCGGCGTCGAGCAGCTCGGCGACGGCCTCGACGTCGCCGGTGTCCAGCATGGGCACCGTGCGCTGGAAGGTGGCGTGGAACAGGGCCAGGTCGTCCCCGGTACGGCGGGCCGCCCGCAGCATCTCGTCGCCGTCGCGGGCCCGCTGGCGCACCGAATACACGGGCACCACGGTGAGGCTGCGCAGCCCCAGCACCCGCACGAGCGTGCGCGCGTCGCCGCACCGGCGGGCGAGGGCGACCGCCTCGTCGCTCAGCGCGAACCGCCGCTCGCCGTCGGGCGCCCAGGTCAGCTCGGCGGCGAGCTGGGCGGTGAGCAGCGCCCGGGTGCTCACGTCGTCCTCGGCGACCAGCCCGAGCGCCTCGGTGAGCAGGGCGATCCGCCCGGGATCGGTGGCGGCGGTCTGGCTGAAGAAGCCGCGGTCGCCGGCGAGCGCCGCCCGCACGATCAGGTCGCCGCGCCCGCACGCGCGGGCCAGATCGCCCGCCTCGGCCAGCGCGACGCGGGCGTCGGGGTCCCCGGCCAGCCACATCGCCGTGCCGTACTCGACCATGATCTCGGCACGGGCGGCGGCGGCCGTCGAGGGCGCCTGGCCGAGCAGGCCGAGCAGCCGCCGGTACCAGGTGACGGCCTCGTCGTGCGCCAGCCGGGCCAGCGCGTGCCGGGCGGCGTGCCCGGCGGCCTCGACCGCCTCGGCGACGCGGCCCGGGTCCCGGCCGCGTTCGGCGGCGGCGAGCAGGTGCCCCGCCACCACGTACGGCCGCGCCCGCATGATCCCCTCGTCGGTACGGCGAAGCGCGTCGGCCACCCGCCCGTGCAGCAGCGCGGCCCGCGGCACCGACAGCGACCCGTACACCGCGTCCCTGGTCAGATCGTGGGCGAACTGGCACTGCCCGTCGGCCGTCACCGTCACGAGTCCGGCCGCGGCGGCCTCCTCGACGGCCGCGACGAACCGCTCCTCGTCGGCCCGCAGCGCCTCCCGCAGCTCCGCCGACTCCAGCCGCTCGGCCACGGCGAGCAGATGCACCAGCTCGCGGGCGGCCGGGGCGAGCTGGGCGAGGCGGGCGACGACCATGCGGGTGACCGAGCCGGGCACGGTGAGCCGCTCCAGTTCCTCGCTCGACCCAAGCTCCCGCACCACCTCGCTGATCAGGAACGCGTTCCCGCCGGTCACCTGGTGCAGCCGGGCGGCGTCGGCGCGCACGTCGCGCAGGCGCGGCCCGCCGACGGCGCTCAACGCGTCGGCCACCTCCTCAAGCCCGAAGCAGCCGACGCCCAGCACCTCGGCGTCGGCCTCCAGACGGCGCAGCTCGCGGACGGCCGGGTCGTCGGCGTCCGGCGGCACCGGGCGGCAGGTGGCGAGCACCAGCAGGGGAAGGTCGCCGCGGTTGCCGATGAGCGCGCGCAGCATGCGCAGCGACTCGGCGGTGGCCCACTGCAGGTCGTCGACGAGGAGCAGCACCGGGCGGACCGAGGTGAGGCGTTCGATGAGCGTCCGGGCGGCGGCCATCATCTGGTAGCGCTCGGACACCGGTTCGGTGGCGGGGGGCACGGTGAGCGCGAGGGGCGGGTCGGCCAGCGCGGGGGCGAGCCGTACCAGGTGCCCGCAGCCGCTCGTGCCGCCGCCCACGCCCGCGCGCAGCAGCAGCGCCGGGTCGGTGCGGGCGAGCCGCTGCACGGCGGAGGCGATCGGCTCGTACGCCTGCCTGGCCGGGTCGGTGCAGCGCCCGGCGAGCACGGTGAACCGCCGCTCGGCGGCGCGGCGGGCGATCCGCGCGGCGAGCCGGGTCTTGCCCACGCCCGGCTCGCCGCGCAGGATGACCACGCGCCCGCCGAACTCGGCGGCGGCCAGCTCGTCCTCCAGGACGGTCAGCTCGCCCTCGCGCCCGACGAACGGCAGCACGTGGCTGCCCTCCAGCCACGCGGGCAGCGGCACGCCGCGGTCGGCGGCGGCGTTGCGCCACAGCAGCTCGTAGGTGTGCAGCGGCTCGCGCAGGCCCTTGGCGGGCATCGGGCCCAGGTCCTTGAACTCGTGCCGGTTGCGCCCCTGGGCGATCCGCCGTACCAGGTCGGTGCAGAGCACCTGGCCGCCCTCGGCCATGTCGACGAGCCGGGCCCCTTCGACGGCGGGCAGGCCGCTGACGTCCTGGAGCCGCCACGACACGTCGCCGACGCTGAGCGCGGCGCGGATCGCGATCGGGTCGGGCGCGTGCTCGTTCTCCTCGGCGATCGCCCGCTCCACCGCGGTGATCGCGTCCAGGCCGGCCGTCGCGGACGGGAACACGGCCATCAGGCCGTCCCCCAGGCTCTTGGTGAAGATCGCGCCCCCGGCGGTCACGATCGAGTGCTGCAGCCGGTACAGGCGGTGGAAGTGCAGGTCGGCGAGCTCCTCGCCGAGCCGGGTGCGGGTGGCGGTGGAGCCGACCACGTCGGTGTAGAGCAGGGTGGCCGTGGTCACCGTGCCCGGCGGGGGGATCGTCCCAGGTGCGGAGGCCGTCACCGTCCCGCGTCTCCCTTCGGCACCGCCGTCGTCCCTATCGCCCAAGCGGCGCCCGTACGGCCCGGCGGATCCGGCGCCGCACGGCGCGGGCGCTGCGGGCGAGCGGCGAGGGCCGGATGCCCCAGGCGCGCGACAGCTCCGGCGGTACGCGGAACGGCGCCTGCCCGCCGGAGTACCGGTCGGCGTAGGACACGATCACATACCGCCCGGCCTTGCGGATCAGCCAGCGCAGCACCGGGCCCGCCGGATCCGGCAGCCAGGCGTGGCGGTGCGCGGCGTGGGAGATCGCGAACAGCGCGGTCGCCCACCAGGCGGGCGGGGGTACGGCGAGCAGGTGGGGGACCCGGTTCACGCCGTGCTCGCCGTCCCGGAAGATCCAGTGGATGAGGCTGCGGGGGACCTTGCGGAAGCCGAGATACATGAAGTTCTCCATCTCGGCCAGCAGGGTGGCCATCAGGCGACGGCCCTCCTCGCTCGTCTCCAGGCGGCGGCCGAGGTGGGCGTTGATGGGGTCGAGGTCGTCGAGGGTGAGCGGCCGGTCCCGGCATACCTCGACGCCCATGAGGTACCCGAAGACGCTCCAGATGTAAAGGTTGGCGGCGCGCTGCTCGGGGGTGAGATCGACGCCGAGGCGCTCCATCGCCTCCCAGGTCACCACGGAGAAGTCGATCAGCGTGGCAAGCAGGAGCTCCTGGTTGACCGGCGGGCCGTACCGCTCGGTGTCCCACTCGCCGTCCTCCAGCACCAGGACGCGGACGAACGCGTGCAGCAGGCGCAGGCCGATGGCGGTGGCGTGGCCGGGCGAGCCCGGTTCCAGGCCGCCGGGGCCGCGCAGGCCCATCACGTCGATGAGCATCTGGCCGGTCTCGGCGACGCGGCGGGTGAGGTTGCCGGTGGCGAGGTCGGAGACGCCGGCGAGCACCTTGGCGCTGGAGACCTCCGCGTACGCCATGGGAAGGGCGGCGAAGAACAGCGCGACCGACTGGTAGAGACCGTAGTCCCGGAAGGCGTCCTGCCCCTTACGCAGGAGCTCGGCCTCCTTGCCCCACTCCGGCAGCGCGGCATCGAAGCCGAAAGCGTGTAATGGGCGTGGATCGTCACCATCCAAACTGTTGTCGGAGGCGATGTCCGAACCGGTGGCGGCCGACGCCCGCGCCTTTTCCTTCGCCGCTCCCAATTCGGCGATGAGGGAACGCACGAGCGAGCGCGCGTCGGCCAATTCGGGATGGGCGCGCCGATACTCGGCGATGAACGCCTCGACCTCCGGATCGGTGCGCCGCCGCAACCCGCGAAAATGGGTTTCGGACCAACGCGGCTCGGTTTCCGGTTCGTCCGCCGAGCCGTTCTCCGTCGTTCGCTCGATCGCTTCACAGGCTTCGGCGTCGCCCGCCTTCCGGGCGGCGTCGTCGGCGGCATCGTGGACGCTCATCGCTAAGAACTCCCCCGCTGGCCTCGCCGGTTTCTCATCCCGCCGGTCTCCCCGAAATCAACGGCATTCGGGATCTTGTACGAATACAGGGGCAAGGATATAGCTCACCGGTGCGAGGGCGAGGGGGATTTGCGTTACATTCCCGACATTCCCGCACGGCGGCGCAGCGCGGCGACATCGCGCAGCACGATGACCCGGCCGCGCGTCTCGATGAATTTCCGGGCGGCGAGCGACTGCAGCGCGCGATTCACCGCCGGCCGCGAGGCGCCGATCAGCGCGGCCAGGTCGGACTGGGTGAGGCCGCCGTCCACCACCGCGCCGTCGCGCACCTCGCCGCCGCCGGGCGCGTCGGCCAGCCGCAGCAGCAGCTTCGCCAGCCGTCCGGCCAGGTCGAGGAAGACCAGGTCGGCCGCCCGCTCGGTGAGGCTGCGGACGAGCCCGCCGAGCATGTGCAGGAACTCGTCGGCGAGCGCGGGATGCTCGCGCATGAGCGCGAGCAGTTGCGCCCGGGGCAAGGCGAAGACGTAGGTGGGGCGCGCGGTCACGATCGAGGCCGAGCGCGGCGAGCCGTCGAGCAACGCCAGCTCGCCGAACGTCTCCCCGGGGCCGAGGGTGTTGAGCACGATCTCGTCACCGTGCTCGGCGGCGAACACGACCTTGACCAGGCCCTCCAGGACGGCGTACAGGGAATCGCCCGGATCGCCGCGGTGGAAGATGATCTGCCCTGCCTTGTAGCGCCTGGTCATGCCCGCCCGGGCCGCGGAGGCGATGCCGTCGTCGCCGAGCACGCGGAACAGCGGAATCGTGCGCAGCAGCTCGGCGACGCCCTGGGCGTCCCCGGCACCGGGCCGACCGGGCCCTCCGATTACCGGCGGTTGCGCGCTCATGGCAGCACTGTAGGCCGATTCGCGGCCATTGTGATCCTCCGGGTCGGTGATCCCTTCGGCGTACGGCGGGGCGGGCCGTACGGGCGGTGTGCCGAGAAGAACAGGCGGACTGTCACCGGAGAGACAGCGGATTACGGAGGTTCCGGGCACGGTCTCTCAAGGTGAGCGATCAGGGCGTTTCAGTGACCTTGCCGGTTTGGAGGCCCGAATGCAGCCAACGACGATCGCACCACCCGGCGACGACACGGCGGAGCTGGTCGCCGCGGCGCGCGACGGCGACGCTGCGGCGTGGCGGCGGCTCGTCGAGCGGTACGACGCCCTGCTGAGCGCGCGGGTGCGCCGGTTCCGCCTCGACCACGACGACGCCGAGGACGTCATCCAGACGACCTGGTTGATCGCCCTGCAGCACCTGCACCGGCTGGAGCACGACGACAAACTGGGCGGGTGGCTGCTCACGATCGCCACCCGCGAATGCCTCCGGCTCATCCGGCGGCGACGCGAGGTCTGCACGGCCGATCTGAGCACCATCGACCGCCCCGTGGACAACGTGGCCGCCGCGAACCGCGAATTCGCCCGCAGCTGGCTGAGCCGTACCCTCACCGAGGTGGTGGGCGAGCTGCCGCCCGCGCACCGGGCGCTGTTCCGCGCGCTCACCGAGGCCGGCGACCCGCACTACGCCGACGTCGCGCGAAAGCTCGGCCGGCCGATCGGCAGCATCGGCCCCTCCCGCGCCCGCTGTTTCCGGCGGCTGCGCGGCATGCTGGAGACCCGCGAGGTCAGCGCCGACTTCCTCGACTGAGCGCCCGCGCCCGGGCCGCGGCGTCGCCGCGCGCCGCGTTCCGCTACGGCGCGGCGGGGCGGATCGGGCGCGGCACCGCGTACTCGGTGACGTCCAGGCGGGCGAGTTCGGCCGCGTCCGGGTCGATGGTCACCGGGGAGCGGTAGAACTGGCGGACGATCAGGCCGCGCAGACCGGGGCGCGACGCCCGTTCCTCGTGGTCGCGCACCTTCTTCTCGAACCACTCCGCGTACGGCTCGGGGACCTCTCCCAGCCGCAGCTCCGCCGCCAGCTCGTCGGCGGCCGGTGGATCGAACGGCGGGCGGAACATGTCCGGAACCGTGAGATACATGCGGAAATAGCTGACGATGAACCGCATCCGCTCCCGGTACGACAGCCAGTTGGCCACGCCCGACGTGGCGCCGTCCGCGGTCGAGGCGGCGAAACGCTCCGCGAGCTCGCGGACCTCGGCGTTGCCGATGGGCGCGTGGACCGCACGCGCGTCCACCCCGGAAGGCGGCACCAGGGGCTTGCCCAGCCGGATCTCGCTGACCGGCGTGCGCAGCGACATCACGTACCGGGTGTACAGCCTGGCCCACCCCTCCTCCAGCACCCGCACCAGGAACGGCTGGTCCTCGTGCGGGGAGATGTAGAGCCGCAGCCGGTGGAAGGGCCGCCTGGTCAGCGTCGCGAGCACCGACCGCCACGAAACCCGCAGCATCCACCGGATCGGCCGGTACAGCACCAGCTCCAGCGCCTTCTGCGCCCGCGCCTGCTCGTACGCGGAAAGGGCGATGTTCGCACCCAGCAGCAACTCCGCCCGCTCGGCCGGATCCTCGGTGTCCGCCGCCTGGTGGAACATCCTGGCCGAGATGTCGAGATACTCCTCATCCGCCGGGGCGAGCAACTCGGACAGGAACTCCGGCCGCCGCACCAGCCGCACCGGCCGCCGCCCGCCGGCGGCCTCGACCGCGGACGACCCCGCCCTCGACGGGGTCTCTCCCGGCCCGTCGGCATCGACCGGCTCCGCCGTCCTCACCGCAGCGAGCGCGGACGCCTGCGCCGCCGCATGTCCCGCAGGCACGTCGCCGACGGTCGTCTGGCCGCCCGGAGGCGACACGCGCAGGGCACAGGTCGTCCCCTCTCCCGTCCCGCCGGAGTCCGGCCGCCAGAGACTCGCCGCGAAGCTGCCCGTCTCCAGGAAGATCGACCGATTGGCCAGCCCCAGCGCGAGCTGGTAGGTCGGCCCGAGCAACCCGAGCATGATCGACCGAAAGTGCCCTCTGAACCATCCCGGCACATTCAGCCGGGCGCCGAGCTCGGCGAGGAACGGGGAGTCCTTGGTGAGGTCGAGGCTCTCGCCGATCGCCTTCGAACTCCACACCGCGAAACAGAACCAGTTGGCCGCGTCCCTCCCCAGCCGCTCGGCGAGATCGAGGGCGATCCGGTGGTACGCGTGCGCGATGATCATCGCCTCGCGCGTGGGCGTGCGATCGGTGAAGCCCGCGATGCGCAGGACGTCGTCCACGGTCAACGGCGACGGCTCCGGCGACGGCGCCGCGCTCGGCGCCACCTCCCGCATCGCATCGGCCTCGGCGCCCGACGGCGTGGTCTCCGGCGAGTGTCCCATCTTCTCCACCACCCGGCTCAGGTGTGCACGGCCAGGTGGAAACCACGGTCCACGTACGTCCCCGAGCTGTCGGTCGTCGTGACGAACACCCCGTTGGGCACGCCGGACCGCCCGACGACCGTGATGTGGGCCGCGGTCTCGATCCCCACGCTCCCCGAACCGCCGATCACCCCGATGTACGCCGAGCGGCTCACGTCGTGAGCGAATATCACCTCGTACAGCCCGGGTCCGAAACGTTGTGAGGAGACCGCGTGGAACCCCCGTGCGAGCGACCCGTCGGCGTTGACCACGGCGAAGTACGTCCGCGCCGTGCCCGGCGCCTCGGCCGGTTCCGGCGTCTGGGCGGCCACCATCGTCCTGGCGGCGGACTCTCCGGCCGGTGATGACGGCCGATGATCCGCCCCCGGACGCTTCTTTGCCTTCTCCCCCACTTCAGACATGAGCCCTCCCGCTCGAAAGGCCTGCGAGCAGGCCCTGAGACATCAGACGCGTCATTAGGGAATGAGGAGCCTCGACATCGCGAAATACCCGCACGGCCAACATTTCCGTCGGCATCCCCCGCCGGTGTCACGACGTTCCATCGCCCGTTCCTCTACACGGCTCTCCACACAGCTCTGCACATAGCTCTCCGCACAGCTCTCCACACGCGCAGGTTATCCACAGGCGTCCGTGGCATGGCCCGGCGGCGTTCCGGGTTCTCATAGAGTGGCCGGGTGACTTCCCCAGACATCGGCACCGGGGCGAGCCAATCCGCTCACGTGCTGCGCCGCGTCTTCGGCTACGAGACGTTCCGCGACGGCCAGCAGGAGATCATCGAGCATGTGGTCTCCGGCGGCGACGCTCTGGTGCTCATGCCGACCGGCGGCGGCAAGTCGCTGTGCTACCAGATCCCGTCGCTGGTCCGCAGAGGCGTGGGCGTCGTCATCTCGCCGCTGATCGCGCTCATGCAGGACCAGGTGGACGCGCTCACCGATCTGGGCCTGCGCGCGGGGTTCCTCAACTCCACACAGGACCTCGACGAGCGGCGGCTCGTCGAGACGCAGTTCCTCGGCGGCGAGCTCGACCTGCTCTACCTGGCGCCGGAGCGACTGCGCTCGGAGGCGACGATGCGGCTGCTCGACCGGGGCGAGATCGCGCTGTTCGCCATCGACGAGGCGCACTGCGTGGCCCAGTGGGGTCACGACTTCCGGCCCGACTACCTGGCCCTGTCCGCGCTGCACGAGCGATGGCCGAAGGTGCCGCGCATCGCGCTCACCGCCACGGCCACGCCGGCCACGCACGCCGAGATCGCCTCCCGGCTCAACCTGGAGCAGGCGCGGCACTTCGTGGCGAGCTTCGACCGCCCCAACATCCAGTACCGGATCGAACCCAAGACCGACCCCAAGCGGCAACTCCTGCGGCTGCTGCGCTCCGAGCACGCCGGGGACGCGGGCATCGTCTACTGCCTGTCCCGGTCCTCGGTGGAGAAGACCGCCGAGTTCCTCGCCGCCAACGGCATCACGGCGCTGCCGTACCACGCCGGTCTCGACAACGCCACCCGCGCCGCCAACCAGGCCCGCTTCCTGCGTGAGGACGGGCTCGTCATGGTCGCCACGATCGCCTTCGGCATGGGCATCGACAAGCCGGACGTACGCTTCGTCGCCCACCTCGACCTGCCCAAGTCGGTGGAGGGCTACTACCAGGAGACCGGCCGCGCCGGACGCGACGGCCTGCCGTCCACCGCCTGGCTCGCCTACGGCCTGCAGGACGTCGTGCAGTTGCGCAAGCTGATCGACACCTCCGAGGGCGACGACGCCCACCGGCGAAGGCTGGCCGGCCACTTGGACGCCATGCTCGCGCTGTGCGAGACCGTCGAGTGCCGCCGGGTCCGGTTGCTCGACTATTTCGGCGAGAAGAGCGACCCCTGCGGCAACTGCGACACCTGCCTCAACCCACCCGAGTCGTGGGACGGCACCATCGCCGCTCAGAAGCTCCTGTCGGCGGTGTACCGCCTGCGCCGCGAGCGCGGCCAGAAGTTCGGCGCGGGCCACGTCATCGACATCCTGCTGGGCCGCCGCACCCCCAAGGTCGTCCAGCACGGCCACGACACGCTCACCGTCTTCGGCGTCGGCGCCGACCTCGGCGAGGGCGAGTGGCGCGCCGTCGTCCGCCAACTCCTCGCCCAGGGGCTGCTCGCCGTGGAAGGCGACTACGGCACCCTCGTGCTCACCGACGACAGCGCCGAGGTCCTGCGCCGCCGCCGCGAGGTACGACTCCGCCGCGACCCCGAGCGCCCCATCCGCCCCGCCAGAACCGACCGCGCCGTGACCGACCCCACCAGGACCGACCGCGCCGAGGGCAGCACCTCCCGCAGCGACGCCACCGGCAAATCCCGCCGAGTCGCCGCCGCCGACCTGCCCCCCGAGGCCCAGCACCTGTTCGAGCGCCTACGGGCTTGGCGCGCCGCCACCGCCAAGGAACAGGGCGTCCCGGCCTACGTCGTCTTCCACGACGCCACCCTGCGCGAGATCGCCCTGCACACTCCCACCACCGTCGCCGCCCTGTCCGCCGTCAACGGCGTCGGCGAGAACAAACTGAACAAGTACGGCGACCAGATCCTCGCCCTCGTCACCGAAAACCAAGCGGACGCCCAGCACGGCACCCAGCACGGCACTGAGCCCGACGCCCAGCTCACGGCCGAGCCCGCCGCTCGACCAACCACGAAGCCCACCACAGAGGCCACCGCCCGGCAAGGCACCGACCAGCCCGGCATGCGGAAACCCCCAGGCACCTCCCATCCGGTCCCAGGCGCCTCCGGTCATGACGACGAGGTGCCCTTTCCCCTCACCGAACCGCCCCTGTTCGACGAGGAGGAGTGGACCCACCGCTGACGCCACCGCACCGCCACGGCGAGGCAATGCGGCCACAGCGCCGGTGCCTCACACCGAAATCCGGCCCTTGGGTTCCACGACGGATACCTCGCGATCATGCGCGGTGATCGTCCAAGTGCCGTGCAGAGTGCCACTCCCGGCTCCGCCATCGCCACCGAATCGTCGGCGACTCACGCACCGATGCAAGGCCTCAGGACGCTCCGCCGTTGACAAAGCGAAGCCGTTCACGAAGCCGAAGCCGTTCACGAAGTGAAGCGGCCACGGTGCCGGTCACGGGAGGCCAAGGCCGCTCGCCGTCTCGGTGGTCAGCAGGTCGACGACGTCGGCGAGTTCGCCGCGTTCGGCGAAGGCCGCGCGCTGGCGCGCCGCCGAGCTGCCCCGCGACAGGGCCGCGTTGGCGAGTTCCCGCACCATCGGCCAGTCGCCGAGGGCCACCAGGGTCGGGCGCAGCTCCTCCAGCAGGGATTCCACGCGTTCGCGGGCGGGGATCGGCACCGGATCGAGGACGGTGACGAGGTCGCCGTCCATGCCGTAGCGGGCCGCGCGCCAGGTGGCCGCCCGTGCCAGGGCGGGTCGTACCGGCGGAAGGGGTTCGTTCGCGGCGGCGGCGTCGCGTTCCTTGATGACCAGGGCCCGGAACAGGCCGGCGATCAGGATCACGTCCTCGACCAGCGGGGTGGCGTCGCAGACCCGGAGCTCGACCGTGGGCACGTGCGCGGACGGCCGCACGTCGAAGTAGATCATGCCCGCGTCGAGCATCGCGTCCGCCCGCACCAGGTCGGCGACGGCCTGGTCGTACTCGGCCGCGTTCGCGAACGGACCGGCAGGCCCGGCGGTGGGCCAGCGTTGCCAGGCCACCGTCCTGCTGCTGTCGTAGCCGCTGTCAGCCCCCATCCAGTACGGCGAGCTCACGGTGAGCGCGAGAAACACCGGAAGCCACGGCTGGACGCGCTGGGCGACCGCGACGGCGAGATCGCGGTCCGCGACATCGGCGTGCACCTGCAGCCCGCACACCATCTGCTGCCGGGCGATCAGCTGGTAGTGGTTGTGCAGATACTCGTACCGCTCACCGGCGGTGATCTCTGCAGTCTCGGGGGTGGTGAGCGGGGCGGTGCCGGCCGCCACCGGCGCCAGCCCGAGTTCCCTCGCGGCCTCCACCATCCGGGCCCGTAACTCGGTGAGGTCCTTGCGGAGGTCGCCGAGGTAAACCCACGGCAAGGTGTTGGTCTCCACCGCCGACCGCTGCAACTCGGCGGTGTAACGCCCACCCGCCAGCCGTTCGATCACTTCGGCCCCACGCGGCACGAGGCGACGGCTGGAGAGATCGACGATGTGAAATTCTTCCTCTACACCCACGCTGACGTTGTCATCCATGCGGGGAGAAATACCCGGATAAACGTGCACTCTCCGGAAATATCCAGAGTTAGCCTCAATCGCGGTGCAGGTTCTTCCCCCTCGCCCCGCGAGGGCCAGCGGTCCTGCCCTACGCAAAGTCGACATCCTGCCCTACGAGGGGCCGATGTCCTTGCCCCGCAGAGACCGGCGCCCTGCCCCACCAGCGGCCGGCACCCTGCCCCTACAAGGGGCCGACATCCCGCCCCACAAGAGGCCGATGTCCTTGCCCCGCAGGAGACCGACGCCCTACCCCACAAGAGGCCGACGCCCTGCCCCACCAGAGCCTCCTCGCTCCGCGACAGGTTGATGTCGTGCCTTGCGAGGGCTGACCACGTCACGCGATCAGCCCTCGGCGCTCTGGGTCAGCCCTCTTTCGCCCGGTGAGCCCTTCTCCGCAGTCCGGATTGACCCTCCTCGTACCAGGTCAACCCACTTCTCCGAGGCCGGACCGCCCGTCGTCGATCCGGGTCAGCCCTCGTCGGTCTGGGCCGCGATGTCGTCGCTGCGGACCGGTTCGGGCAGCGTGCCCGCGTTGTGCTCCATCAGACGCCAGCCCGAGCGGCCCTCCTGTACCACCGACCAGGAGCAGTTGCTCAGCCCGCCGAGGGCGTGCCACAGCTCCTCGGGCAGGCCGAGCAGGTGGGCCAGGCCGAAGCGGATCGCGGCGCCGTGGGAGACGACGACGAGTACGCCGTCGTCGTCGAGGCGGTCCGCCCAGCGCCGGATCGCCTCGGCGACCCGGACGGCGACCGTCATCGCGGGCTCGCCGTTCGGGATCGTCCAGATCGCGTACTCCTTCGGCCACCGCTCCTTGATCTCCTGAGAGGTGAGCCCCTCCCAGTCGCCGCCGGAACGTTCCCGCAGGTCCTTGTCGACGTTGATCTCCAGGCCGGTGAGCCGGCTCAACGACGCCGCGGTGTCGTACGCGCGCCGCAGGTCGGAGGCGACCAGCATTGACGGCTTCAGCGAGGCGAGCAGCGACGCCGCCCGGGCGGCCTGCGCCACGCCCGACTCGTCCAGCGGGATGTCGGTGTGGCCCTGAAAACGATGCTCGACGTTCCACCTGGTCTGGCCGTGACGCCAGCAGACCACGCGCTTGCTCACGTGACGGCCCCGCCGCGGGCCCGCTGCATCGCCACTTGGGCGACGGTCTCGGGGAGCGTGATGACCGGGCAGTCCTTCCACAGCCGCTCCAGGGCGTAGAAGTGGCGGTCCTCCTCGTGCTGCACGTGTACGACGACGTCGACGAAGTCGAGCAGCACCCAGCGCCCTTCGCGCTCCCCCTCCCTGCGCACGGGCTTGGCGTCGGCCCTGACCCGCATCCGTTCCTCGATCTCGTCGACGATGGCGCGGACCTGTCGGTCGTTGGCGGCGGAGCAGAGCACGAACGCGTCGGTGATGACGAGCTGCTCACTCACGTCGTAGGCGATGATGTCGTCGGCCAGCTTCTCCGCCGCCGCCTCCGCGGCGACCCGCACCAGCTCGATCGATCTTTCGGATGCTGCCACGATGTGGTTTCGTCCTCCTGGGTGAGCGAACCCTCTACGGGCTGTCTACTCCTTCAGGGTGCCCACTCTCTCCCCGTTAGTACAACCCCGTTTGTCACCAGCGTAACGGGGTACTCATTCACCCGTCGCCGCGCCGGTAGAGGTGACGTTTGCCGATGTACTGGACGATCCCGTCCGGGACCAGGTACCAGATCGGCTCTCCGGCCGCGACGCGCTCGCGGCATTCGGAGGAGGAAATGGCCAGGGCCGGGATCTCGATGAGGCTCACCTTGCCCTCCGGCAGCCCCGGGTCGTGCAGCACGTGGCCGGGGCGCGTACACCCGACGAAGTGCGCGATTTCAAACATCTCGTCCGCGTTGTGCCAACTGAGGATCTGGGACAGCGCGTCCGCGCCCGTGATGAAGTAAAGCTCCACGTCCGGGCCGTATACGGCTGAGATGTCACGGAGCGTGTCGAGCGTGTACGTCGGGCCGGGCCGGTCGATGTCCACCCGGCTCACCGAGAAGCGCGGGTTGGAGGCGGTGGCGATCACCGTCATGAGGTAGCGGTCCTCGGCCGCCGACACCGTGCGCTCCTCCTTCTGCCACGGCTGGCCCGTCGGCACGAACACCACCTCGTCGAGGTCGAAGTGGTGGGCCACCTCGCTGGCCGCGACCAGGTGCCCGTGATGGATCGGATCGAATGTTCCGCCCATGATGCCCAGCCGCCGGATCGCCGCCCCATTTCTCATGAGAGTGACGATAACTGGGGCCGCGCAGTGGACCGCAGGCACCCCCGTACCTTCAACCTCACCACCAACGTCACCGTGTGTGACGACCACGCGGGAGGGATCGCACGTCTATGCCCCGTCGATGGTGAAATCCAGCCCTCCGCAAACCCGCGCGGACGAACGTGGGCCGACGTAGCATGCCGACCATGACGACCACTCCGGATCGCAACCGCGTACAACTTCCCGGCATCAGCTCCCGGGCCTACGAACACCCAGCAGACCGGTCCGCACTGGTCGCTATGCGTTCGCTCAGTGGATTCGACACCGTACTCAAGCAGATGTCCGGCCTGGTCAGCGAGCGCCGGCTACGCCTGATGCGGCTCGCCTCCGCCGTCCGCACCAGCGACACCCAGTTCCGGTCGCTGCATGATATGGGGCGCGACGCCGCCTATATCCTCGACCTGCCGCGGATCCCCGAGATCTACGTCCAGCAGGATCCCTCGGTGAACGCGATGGCGATCGGCTTCGACGACCCGTTCATCGTCGTCACCACCGGCCTGCTCGACCTCCTCGACGAGGAGGAACTGCGCTTCGTGGTCGGCCACGAGACCGCGCACATCCTGTCCGGGCACGCCGTCTACCGCACGATGCTGCTCATCCTCACCCGGCTCGCCACCCGCGTGGCCTGGATCCCGCTCGGCTACATCGGTCTGCGCGCCATCGTCGCCGGACTTGAGGAGTGGTTCCGCAAGTCCGAGCTGTCGTGCGACCGGGGTGGCCTGCTGTGCGGGCAGGACCCCGAGGCCGGCATGCGGGCGCTGATGAAGCTCGCGGGCGGCACCCGCCTGCACGAGATGAACATCGAGGCGTTCCTGGAGCAGGCCCGCGAGTACGACACCGCCGGCGACGTGCGCGACGGCCTGCTCAAGGTCCTCAACCTGCTCGGCACCACGCACCCGTTCGCCGTCGTCCGCGTCGCCGAGCTGGACCGCTGGCGCCGCAGCGGCCAGTACGAGGCGATCCTCGCCGGCAACTACCCGCGCCGCGAGGACGACCACAACGTCAAGATCACCGACGAGATCCGGGAGGCGGCGCGGTCCTACCGCGAGTCGTGGTCCCAGTCCCAGGACCCCTTCATCGGCGTGCTGCGCGACGTCGCCGAGGGCGCGGTGAGCGCGGGCGAGCGCATCTTCAACCGGTTCGCCCGAAGGGACAACTAGCGCGGGTCGAGGCGGCCGTCCGGGCACGCTCAAGCGCCACGGGAGTCGCACGGGGGTGGTCGTCGGCCCGGACGGCGTGCTCAAAAGAACCGCGCCCAAAAAGAAGCGTGTTCAGAAGAAGCGTGCTCAGAAGAACACCGCGACCGCCCGGACGGCCGCCGCGCAGACGGCGACGAAGCCGCCGAGGACCGCGAGGGCGCGCAGGCCCTCCTTGCGCAGTTCCGGCATGCGCATCCCGGCGCGCTCGACCTCACGCCCGACGAGGCCGCCGCACACGATGCCGAACACCACGCCCGCCAGCGCGATCGGACCGGGCAGGTTCCACCATTCCTGCGGCTCGCGCATGCCCGAGGCCAGCCACAGGCTCAGCGCCGCGCTGCCCACGGCGGGCAGGCCCGGCCAGACGACGGCCGTGACGAGCGCGCCCGCCAGGGCCAGCGGGAAGGTCAGCACCCGCAACACGCCGCGCGCACGGCCGGGCCTGCGCCCGCGCAGCAGCCAATGACCGCCCCACAGGGCACGGGCGAGCACGGCGAGGCCCGCGGTGATGAGGAACGTCGCGGGGGCCCAGACCACCGACACCACCACGCTCGGCACGGCCGTGACCGCCAGCGCGACGAGGATGACGCCCGCGCCCACCCCGGAGGAGCCCTCCCCGGGGCGCGGCTCGGCGGCCGGGTCGCCCGGCTGCCCGGCCGCCACGGCGCGGCGACGACGCGGGCGGACCCGGGCGGCGGCGCGCACACCATCCGAATCGCGTACGCCATGGTCCCGCGCCGCGTCGCCGTCCCGCGCGGGCGACCGTCCGATGTCGGAATCCCGCCCGCCGGGCACGCGCCCGGCCTCCGGGTTCCGCGCACCTGAAATCCGGCCGCCGTCGGAGTCGCGCCCACCGGACGCGCGCCCCACGTCGGAGGCCCGCACACCCGAGATCCGGCCACCGTCGGAATCCCGCCCACCAGGCACGCGTCCGACATCGGAGGCCCGCACACCCGAGATCCGGCCACCGTCGGAATCCCGCCCACCAGGCACGCGCCCCACGTCGGAGGCCCGCACACCCGGGGACCGTTCAACGTCCGAATCCCGCGGACCCGGATCCCGCCCCCCATCCGGGCTCCGCGCGCCCGAGGATCGTCCGCCATCGGAATCCCTCGCGCCGGGGTCCCTTACCCCTTGGTCGCGTCCGCCCGGGGTGCGCCCGCCGTCCGGGTTCCGCGCCCCGGCGAGCCGGCCTGCGTCCGGGTGCCGCGCGTCCACCGGGTTGCGCACGTCCGGGTTCCGTGGCGCGCCGTCCGAATCGTGCGAGCCGTCCGCGGGCGAGATTCCGTCCGCGTTCCGTGACGCGTCCGGGCTCCGGCCCTCCCCGCGGCGGGCCCAGGAGTCGCGCGAGGACGGCCTGCGTCGCCGCGACGTCCGCTCCGCAGCGGCGGCGCGTACGAGCCGTGCGAGCCGTCCGGCCAGGAGCGCCGCCGTGGGGCGCTTGGCGGGCTCCCGGTGCAGGGCGGCGCGAATGTGCGGCAGGAGGGCCGCCGGTACGCCCGCCAGGTCGGCCTGCCCGTTCAGAATCGCGTACATCTGCGCCTCGGCGGTGCCCCGGCCGAAGGTGGGGCGCCCGGTGGCCGCGAAGGCCACCGTCGCCCCCCAGGCGTGCAGGTCGGCGGGCTCGCCCACCGGCTCACCGGCGAACACCTCCGGCGCCGCGTATCCGGGCGTGCCGAGGAAGGCGCCGGTGTCGGTCACCCGGGTGGCGTCCATCACGTGCGCGATGCCGAAGTCGATGAGGACCGGCCCCTCCGCCCCGATCAGCACGTTCGCCGGCTTGAGGTCCCGGTGCACGACCCCCGCCGCGTGGATGGTGGCCAGCGCGGCGGCCAGGCCGTGGGCGAGTTCGAGCAGACCGGCGCCGCTGAGCGGGCCGCCGCGCCGTACCGTGTCGAGCAGGGTGTCGCCCTGGATGTAGTCCATCACCAGGTACGGCCGGTCCCCGGAGAGGTCGGCGTCGATGACCCTGGCGACGTACGGGCTCTCCACCCGGCGCAGCGCGCGCACCTCGCGGTCGAGCCGCATCCGCGCCGCCGGGTCGTCCTCGATCTGGCTGCGCAGCAGTTTCACGGCGGCAGGCCGACCGCGGCGGTCGCGGGCGAGATAGACCTCGCCCATGCCGCCGCGTCCGAGGCGCTCGTAGAGCGTGTACGGGCCGACCCGCCCGAGGTTGCCCGCCCGCCGTCCACCCATAGGAGGTAAAAGGTTAGCGTTCCAGTACCTAAAAACCCGCGCGGCACGCCGAAAACGGTCTCAGGAGCGGCGCGGCCCCCGGGTCCGGAACGCCCTTTTCAGTACTTCTGACCGGGCTGTCCCGAATCCGCCGCCGCGCCGAGCCGGACGCTCCGGACGCGGGTCAGCGCCCGGCGATCACCGTGCCGGAGGCGGTGCGCAGGTGGCCCTCCCCCGTGTAGACCCACTTGGTGGAGGTCAACTCCGCCAGACCCATCGGCCCGCGCGCGTGCAGCTTCTGCGTGGAGATGCCGATCTCCGCGCCGAAGCCGAACTCGCCGCCGTCGGTGAAGCGCGTGGAGGCGTTCACGGCGATCGCGGCGGAGTCCACGGTGGCGACGAATCGGCGGGCGTTGCCGACCGAGCGGGTGACGATCGCGTCGGTGTGGGCCGAGCCGTACGCGCGGATGTGGGCGACCGCGTCATCGAGAGAGCCGACGACCGCCGCGGCGATGTCGTAGGAGAGGTACTCGGTGCGGAAGTCGTCCTCGGTCGCCTCGACGACCGTGACGCCGTCCACCCCGCGGGCCAGCTCGACGATGCGCGGATCGCCGTGCACGGTGACCCCGGCCTCGGCGAGCGCGCGCAGCGCCTTCGGCACGAACTCCTCGGCGACCGCCTCGTGCACCAGGAACGTCTCGGCGGCGTTGCACACCGACGGCCGCTGGGCCTTGGAGTTGACGAGGATCTCCACGGCGAGGTCCAGGTCCGCCTCGGCGTCGACGTACACGTGGCAGTTCCCCACGCCGGTCTCGATCACCGGCACGATGGACTCCTCCACCACCGAGTTGATCAGCGACGCGCCGCCGCGCGGGATCAGCACGTCCACCAGTCCCCGCGCCCGCATGAGGTGCTTGACCGAGTCGCGGGTGACGCCCGGCACGAGCTGCACCGCGTCCTTGGGCACCTCGGTCCCATCCAGCGCGTCCCGCATGATCGCCGTCAGCACCGTGTTGGACTCGTACGCACTCGACGATCCGCGCAGCAACGCCACGTTTCCGCTCTTGAGGCACAGCGCCGCCGCGTCCACGGTGACGTTCGGCCGCCCCTCGTAGATCATGCCGACGACGCCGATCGGCACCCGGATCTGCCGCAGCTCCAGCCCGTTGGGCAACGTGCTCCCCCGGACCACCTCGCCGACCGGGTCGGGCAGGTCGGCCACCTGCCGCACCGCCTCGGCGATCTTCTCGACGCGCCCGGCGTCGAGCCGCAACCGGTCGATCATCGCCTCGGCGACGCCGGCCTCGCGGGCGCGGGCGACGTCCTTCTCGTTCGCCGCCACGATCTCGTCCGTACGGCTCACCAGCGCGTCGGCGATCGCCCGCAACGCGGCGTCCTTGGGCGCGCGCGGCAGCGGGGCCAGCAGTGCGGCGGCGGCCTTGCCCGCGCGGGCCACCCTCAGGAAGTCGTCGGCCTCGCGGGCTTCGGCCCTCTTGGAGTCGGCCATCATGCTCTCCTACGATCCGGTCAGGGGTTCCAGTATGACGATGTCGTCGCGGTGGATGAGCTCACGCTCGTACTCGGGGCCGAGCGTGGCGGCCAGCTCGCGCGTGGACCTGCCGAGCAGGTCGGGGATCTCGGCGGCGTCGTAGTTGACCAGGCCGCGCGCCACCGCCTCCCCGTGCGGGCCGCACAGGTCCACCGGGTCGCCCACGGAGAAGTCCCCTTCGACGCCGGTGACGCCGGCCGGCAGCAGCGACTTGCGCCGCGCCACGATCGCCTCGACCGCCCCGGCGTCCAGGTGCAGCCGTCCGCGCCCGGTGGTGGCGTGGGCGAGCCACAGCAGCCGGGTGCCCGGGTGCCGCCCGCCCGGGTGGAAGTAGGTGCCGACGTCGGACCCGGCGAGCGCGTGGGCGGCGTGCGCGGCGGCGGTCAGCACCACCGGCACGCCCGCGCCGGTGGCGATCCGCGCCGCCTGCACCTTGGTGATCATGCCGCCGGTGCCGACCCGCCCGGACCTGCCGAGCTCGACGCCGACCAGGTCCTCGGGCCCGCGCACCTCGGCGAGCCGCCGCGCGCCGGGCCGCCGGGGGTCGCCGTCGTACAGCGCGTCCACGTCCGACAGCAGCACGAGCGCGTCGGCGTGCGTCAGGTGGGCGACCAGCGCGGCGAGCCGGTCGTTGTCGCCGAAACGGATCTCGTCGGTGGCGACGGTGTCGTTCTCGTTGACGACCGGGACGATGCCGAGCTCCAGCAGCTTGGCCAGCGCCCGCTGGGCGTTGCGGTGGTGCGCGCGGCGCATCATGTCGTCGGCCGTCAGCAGCACCTGGCCGACGCGCAGGCCGTACCGGGCGAAGGAGGAGGTGTAGCGCGCGACGAGCACGCCCTGGCCCACCGACGCGGCGGCCTGCTGGGTGGCGAGGTCGCGCGGTCGCGCCGACAGCCCGAGCGGGCCGAGCCCGGCCGCGATCGCCCCGGACGAGACCAGGATGATCTGCCTGCCCGCGGACCGCTGCGCGGCGAGCACGTCCACCAGCGCGTCCACCCGATCGCCGTCGATGGTGCCCTGCGGCGTGGTCAGCGAGGACGACCCCACCTTGACGACCACCCGGTTCGCCGCCCGCACCAGCTCGCGGTCCACTGCCTCACCGTCCATTTCGCGCCATTTCGCGATCGGGTACGGCGCCCGCCACGAACCCCGCCCCACGATCGGCTCCACTGCCACCAGTCACGCTCTCCACCAAATCATCGGCGCCATCTCCGCCCGCACACCGGCCCCGCCGCCACGGCCCACACCGGGCCCGCGCAGGCCCGCGCAGGCCCGCCCGCCGCCCGCGATCAGACGCCGCCCGCGATCAGACCAGGCGCTCGTCGGTGCCGCGTGGCCCCATGTGGGCCTCGGCGGAGACGTCCGGCCGCCAGTCGAAGACGTAGCCGCCCTCCAGTGGCCCGATGACCACCGTGACCCCCTCCACCGCGCCCGCCTTGGCGAGGGCCTCCTCGACGCCGAGGCGGGCCAGGCGGTCGGCCAGGTAGCCGACGGCCTCGTCGTTGTTGAAGTCGGTCTGCCGGATCCAGCGCTCGGGCTTCTCCCCGGTGATCTGGAAGGTGTCGTCGTCCACGCGCCGTACCTCGAATCCGGCCTCGCCCAGCCTCGGGGGCCGGATGACCAGGCGGGTCGGCTCCTCGACCGGCCGCGACGCGCGGTCGGCGGTCACCATCTCCGCCATCGCGAACGACAACGGGCGCAGCCCCTCGCGCGCCGCCGCCGACACCTCGAAGACCTTCAGCCCGCGCTCCTCCAGCATCGGCCGCACCAGCTCGGCCAGCTCCCGCGCCTCGGGCACGTCCACCTTGTTCAGCACGACCAGGCGCGGCCGGCCCTCCAACTCGCCGTACGCCTCCAACTCGGCCTCGATCACCTCGTAGTCGGTGACCGGGTCGCGGCCCGGCTCAAGGGTGGCGCAGTCCAGCACGTGCACGATGGTCGAGCAGCGCTCGACGTGCCGGAGGAACTCGTGCCCCAGCCCCTTGCCCTGGGACGCGCCGGGGATCAGGCCGGGTACGTCGGCGACGGTGAAGACGACCTCCCCGGCGGTGACGACGCCGAGATTGGGCGCCAGGGTGGTGAACGGATAGTCGGCGATCTTCGGCCGGGCCGCCGACAGGGCGGCGATGAGCGAGGACTTGCCCGCGTTGGGGAAGCCGACGAGCGCCACGTCCGCGACGGTCTTCAGCTCCAGAACCAGGTCGAGCTCCTCGCCCGGCTCGCCGAGCAGCGCGAAACCGGGCGCCTTGCGCTTGGTGGTGGCGAGCGCCGCGTTGCCGAGGCCCCCGTGCCCACCCTGCGCGGCGACGTAGCGGGTGCCGACGCCGACCAGGTCGACCAGGACCTCGCCGGTGGCGGCGTCCTTGACCACGGTGCCGTTGGGGACCGGCAGCACCACGTCGGCGCCGTTCGCGCCGTCCCGGTGCGAGCCCATGCCCTGCTTGCCCGACTCGGCCTTGCGATGCGGGCGGTGGTGGTAGTCGAGCAGCGTGGAGGTGTTGGCGTCCACCTCCAGGATCACGTCGCCGCCGCGCCCCCCGTTCCCGCCGTCGGGACCGCCGAGCGGCTTGAACTTCTCCCGATGAATGGAAGCGCAGCCGTGTCCTCCATCACCCGCCTTGATGTGGAGGACCACCCGGTCCACGAACTCAGCCACGGCCTTGCCCTCACGCTCCCCTTGATGACGATGCGCTCACCCGGTGAGCGCCATCACGCAAATGAGGCGGATCGAAAGCTCGATCCGCCTCATCGTGTGACGTTTTCCTACGTCGCGGATCTACTCCGCGACCGGGACGATGCTCACGGCCCGGCGCCCGCGCCGCCTGCCGAACTCCACATGCCCCGCGACCAACGCGAAGAGCGTGTCGTCGCCACCGCGGCCGACGTTGTCGCCGGGGTGGAAGTGCGTGCCCCGCTGGCGGACGATGATCTCGCCGGCGTTGACCAGCTGGCCGCCGAAGCGCTTGACGCCGAGCCGCTGAGCGTTGGAGTCACGGCCGTTCCGGGTGGACGAAGCACCCTTCTTGTGTGCCATTTCGGTTTCCCCTTCAGGCCTGCTACTGCCCGGCGTTCATGCCGGTCACCTTCACCCGCGTGTACCGCTGGCGGTGACCCTGGCGCTTCTTGTAGCCGGTCTTGTTCTTGTACTTGAGAATGCGGATCTTGGGGCCCTTGGTCTCGCCGAGGATCTCGGCGGTCACCTGGAACCGCTTCAGAGCCGCGGGGTCGGTGGTGACATCGCCGTCGTTGACGACGAGCACCGCCGGCAGAGACACCGTGGCGCCGACCTCACCGGCGACCCTGTCCACCTCGAGGACATCGCCGACGGACACCTTCTGCTGCCTGCCGCCGCAACGGACGATCGCGTACACCGCGGAACCCTTCTTCTGACTGCTCTCGCTGAGATGCTTCACCGTCGCATCGGGATCGGCGACGTGGCGGGTGGCGCGGAAGACGGCACCACCGGATGCACCGATTGATTAGGGTACCGGATTTCCGGCCCCCCGGTCGAACTGACGCCCACGCCGATCACGATCTTGCTCGTTCCGGCCGCACACGGACGGCGTACGGCCGGAACCCACCGCTACTCCGCCTGCTTCACCCTGCGGGTACGCCGCCGGGCCCGCCCCGAGGCCACCTCGCCGACCGGCTCCTCGGCCGCGTTCAGCGCCCCCGTCACGGTGTCGCGCGCGGCCACCGCCGAGGCGGCGACCGCGGCGTCGGCCATCTTCTCCGCGACCTTCTCGGCGACCGCCTTCTCGATGGCCATCTTGCCCTGGGTGCCGCGCGGCTCCGGCTTGCCGTCCACCGGCTCGGTCGAGGTGATCAGCCCGCGACCGCCGCAGCAGTCACACGGCGTGGAGAACGCCTCGAGCAGCCCCTGCCCGACCCGCTTGCGGGTCATCTGCACCAGCCCCAGCGAGGTCACCTCGGCGACCTGGTGCTTGGTGCGGTCCCGGGCGAGGCATTCCAGCATGCGCCGCAGGACCAGGTCCCGGTTGCTCTCCAGGACCATGTCGATGAAGTCGATCACGATGATGCCGCCGATGTCGCGCAACCGGAGCTGGCGGACGATCTCCTCGGCCGCCTCCAGGTTGTTGCGGGTGACGGTCTCCTCCAGGTTGCCGCCCTGGCCGGTGAACTTGCCGGTGTTGACGTCGATGACCGTCATCGCCTCGGTGCGGTCGATCACCAGCGAGCCGCCGCTGGGCAGCCACACCTTGCGCTCCAGCGCCTTGGCGATCTGCTCGTCGATGCGGTAGGCGGCGAAGACGTCGCCCTCCCCCTCCCACCGGGACAGCCGGTCCTCCAGATGGGGCGCGACGTAGCGCACGTACTCCTGCACGGTTGCCCACACGTCGTCCCGGCTGCCGTCGCCGGCGACGACCAGGGAGCTGAAGTCCTCGTTGAACACGTCGCGCACGACGCGGATGGTCAGGTCGGGCTCGGAGTACAGCAGTTCGGGCGGGCTGGAGGACTTGGTCTTGCGCTGGATGTTCTCCCACTGCGCCGACAGGCGGGCCACGTCCCGGCTGAGCTCCTCCTCCGAGGCCCCCTCGGCGGCCGTACGCACGATCACCCCGGCGTTCTCCGGCATGACCTTCTTCAGGATGCTCTTGAGCCGGGTGCGCTCCTTGTCGGGCAGCTTGCGGCTGATGCCGGTCATCGAGCCGTCGGGGACGTACACCAGATAGCGGCCGGGGAGGCTGATCTGGCTGGTCAGGCGGGCGCCCTTGTGCCCGATCGGATCCTTGGTGACCTGCACGAGCACCGACTGGCCGGACTTCAGCGCCGACTCGATGCGCTTGGGCTGGCCCTCCAGGCCGGCGGTGTCGAAGTTGACCTCGCCCGCGTACAGCACGGCGTTGCGGCCCTTGCCGATGTCGATGAAGGCGGCCTCCATCGACGGCAGCACGTTCTGCACCTTGCCGAGGTAGACGTTTCCGACGTACGACTGGCTGGACTCGCGGTCGACGTAGTGCTCGACGAGGATGCCGTCCTCCAGCACCGCGATCTGGGTGCGACCGGCGTGGCGGCGCACCACCATGACCCGCTCGACCGACTCGCGGCGGGCCAGGAACTCCGACTCGGTGATGATCGGCGGACGGCGGCGGCCCAGCTCGCGGCCCTCGCGGCGGCGCTGCTTCTTCGCCTCCAGCCGGGTGGAGCCGCGCACGCCCTGCACCTCGTCCAGGCTCGTGGGCCGGCCGACGCGGGGGGCGCGGATGCGCACGACGGTGTTCGGCGGGTCGTCCCCCGCAGGCTCCTCGCCCTCCTCGTAGGCGCGTCGCCTCCGCCGCCGCCTGCGGCGCGAGCCGGTGACGACCGTTTCCTGCTCCTCGGCGGGCTCGGCCTGCTGCTGGTCCTCGGCCTCGGCCTCGTCCGCCCCGGCCTGAGCGGCCTCCTCGGCCTCGCCGCTCGACTCCTCCGTCTCCTCGCCGTCCCGGCCGCGGCTGCGGTTGCGCCCGCCTCTGCGGCGACGCCGACGACGGCCGCCGGTCTCGTCGGAGGTCTCCTCCTCGCCGCGCTCGACGGCGTCCTCGGCCTCTTCGGCGTCGTCGGCCTCGGCGATCTCGTCGATCTCCGGCTCGGGCCCGCGGACCGGCTCCCACCGGGCACGCGCCTGGTACGGCTCGGGCGCCTGGAAGATCGGCTGGAACACCGCCGTGGGGGGCTGGAAGAGCACCCCGGGCGTCTTGGCGCGGCGCAGCGCCTGGGTGGCGAGCCCGAACGGGTCTGCGAGCAGGTTCCCCGTCGTCTCCTCGTCCTCGTCCTCATCCTCGTCGTCGTCCGCCGCGGCCTCCTGGTCGACGGCGTCGTCTTCGTTCTCCTCGGTCAGGTCCTCCAGGTCCTCGCCGGGGGGCTCGTCGTCGAGCGGCTCCTCCTCGGGCAGTTCGTCCTGCTCCGCCGCCACCGGCTCCGGCGCGTCCGCCGTGCCAACCTCGGGGCCCGCCTCAACGCCTGCTTCGGTGCCCACCTTGGCGCTCGGCTCGTCGCCGGTGCCAACGCCCGGTTTCGCACCGGCCTCGGTCACCGCATCGGCGGCGGCGAGGGGCGTCTCCTCCGCCGGTGCCGCCTGCCTGCGCGTACGGCTGCGCCGCGGTGGGGCGGCCTCCGCGTCCTCGGCGGCGGCCTGTGTCTTGCGCGTCCTGGTGCGTCGTGGCTTGGCGGGCTGTTCCGCCTGTTCCGGTTGGTCCTGCCGCGCCGTCGCCGCGCTCGGCGCCACCCCGTCCGAGGTGTTCCGCTCCGGCTGCGTCGCCTCCCCGCCCGCGTCGGCCTGCTCGCCGGGCGCCGGTTCGGGTGCCGGTTCAAATGCCGGTTTGGGTGCGGGTTCAGGCGCGGGTTCGGTCAGCAGTCCGGCCGCGCGCTCGGCCTCTTCCGGCGGCGGACCGGCCGGCCTGCTGGCGGCACGGCGACGCCGAGTGACCTTCGGTGTCTGTTCTGTTGTCGAGTTGTCGCCGGGGCCTGCGGCCCCCGCTGTGGTCGGCTCGTTCTCGAGCATGCGGGCGCTCTCCCGTCAGCTCCCGGGCACGTCGCCGCGCCGCGCGGGAGCCATCGTCTCTCTCGCGGTCCGCCGGGCCCGACCAAGGGCGCCGGCGCCAAAGTCCTATAGGTCGCCTAGGTCGCCGCCGACGCGCTGCCCAGCCGATTCCGTCCCGCCGCCGCGAACGCCGCGGTCAAGGTCGAGCGGGTCGGCAGGCTCACCGGTCGCCGCGTCGAGCGGTCCCTGCGCCAGCCGGGTCACCTCGGGGGGTGACGGCGGCGCGAAACCTGCGACGAGACGCAGACCCGTGAGCACGTCGTCGGGTCGAACGGCAGGTGTCAGGTGCCGCACGACCATGCGCAGTATCGCACATGGCCGGGCCTGCTCCTGGCCTGCTGCTTCGCCTGTTCCCCCCGCTACGGCGAGCGTCAGGACCGCCTCCCGGGCGTTGAATCGGCGCAGACCCTTCTTGGTCATGCGCTCGACCTCGACACTTCCGGCGGCGAGAAAACGCTCCGCTGCCCGTGTGACAGCGACCGGATCGGCCCCCGGCAGCCGCACCTCCCACTCCGAGCCTTCCAGCCGGTCGGCCAGGCTTCCGCCGTGCGCCTCGACCACATCGAGCACGTCGATACCGGGTGGCAGCGAGGCGTCGAGGTCGTCACGCAACGCCCGCGGGTCGCAGGGCCGGGTGACGCCGATCTCAAGGTATTCGGCCTCGCTGGCCACGCCCGTGGGGGCGGCGCCGGCGTAGGAAATCTTCGGGTGGGGGGTGAACCCCGCGCTGAACGCCACCGGGATGCCGGCTCGGCGCACCGCACGTTCGACGGCGCGCGAGATGTCGCGGTGGCTGGTGAAACGAAGACGACCGCGTTTGGCATATCGCACACGCAGGCGCTGCACCACAGGCGCGGGTGGAGGCCCATCGGGAACAGGCTTCAGGGTCAGGTGTTCCTTCCTGTGTGTGTCCGTGTCGGTATGTGAAGGTGACGCCTCCACATACCGCTTATCCTCCCAGGATAAGGCCAAAGTCTGGTACCCCTGATTGCCGATCGCGTATGGCCCGGCCCGGGGCGCCCGGCGACCCGTCCCGCAAAGGCGCTGGTAGAGGCGCTTTTCAGACCATCGCGGACCATCCCCCGCCCCGACATCACCGGCCCCGCCGTACCCCGCCGTACCCCTCCGTGCCCCGGGGCGCAGCGGAGCACGCCTCAGGGCACGGACGTCACAGCACGGTGAGCGGGAGCAGTTTGCGCCCGGTCGGGCCGATCTGAATCTCGGTCTGCATCGAGGGGCAGACGCCGCAGTCGTAGCAGGGCGTCCAGCGGCAGTCCTCGACCTCGCCGCCGGCGATCGCGTCCTGCCAGTCCTGCCACAGCCACTCCCGGTCGAGGCCGGCGTCCAGATGGTCCCAGGGCAGCACCTCGTTCTCGTCGCGCTCCCTGACGGTGTACCAGTCGAGATCGACGGCCTCGTCGGCCAGCGCCTTTTCGGCGCATTCGGTCCACCGCTCGTAGGAGAAGTGCTCGCTCCAGCCGTCGAAGCGTCCCCCGGCCTCCCATACCGCCCTGATCACCTTGCCGACCCGGCGGTCGCCGCGCGACAGCAGGCCCTCGACGATCGACGGTTTGCCGTCGTGGTAGCGGTAGCCGATCGCCCTGCCGTACTCCTTGTCGGAGCGCAGGGCGTCACGCAGCGCCTTGAGCCTGCGGTCGACCGTCTCGTGGTCGGTCTGCCCGGCCCACTGGAACGGGGTGTGCGGCTTGGGCACGAAGCCGCCGATCGACACCGTGCAGCGGATGTCCCGCGACCCGGTGACCTCCCGGCCGGCCTTGATGACCTTCTTGGCGAGATCGGCGATGCGCAGCACGTCCTCGTCGGTCTCGGTCGGCAGGCCGCACATGAAGTACAGCTTCACCTGCCGCCACCCCTGGCTGTAGGCGGTGGTGACGGTGCGGATCAGGTCCTCCTCGGTGACCATCTTGTTGATCACCTTGCGCATGCGCTCCGATCCGCCCTCCGGGGCGAAGGTGAGCCCGGAGCGGCGGCCGTTGCGGGAGAACTCGTTGGCCAGGTCGATGTTGAAGGCGTCCACGCGGGTCGACGGCAGCGACAGGCTGGTGTCGGTGCCCTCGTACCGGTCGGCGAGGCCCTTGGCGATGTCGGCGATCTCCGAGTGGTCGGCGCTCGACAGCGAGAGCAGGCCGACCTCGTTGAAGCCGGACTCCTTGAGCCCCACCTCGACCATGTCGCCGATCGTGGTGATCGAGCGCTCCCGCACCGGCCGCGTGATCATGCCGGCCTGGCAGAAGCGGCAGCCGCGCGTGCAGCCGCGGAAGATCTCCACGCTGAACCGCTCGTGCACCGTCTCGGCGAGCGGCACCAGCGGCTTTTTCGGGTACGGCCACTCGTCCAGGTCCATCACGGTGTGCTTGTGCACCCGCCACGGCACCCTCGGCCGGTTCGGCGCCACCCGCTTGATGCGGCCGTCGGGGTGGTACTCCACGTCGTAGAACCGGGGCACGTACACGCCGCCGGACTCGGCCAGCCGCAGCAGCAGCTCGTCGCGCCCGCCGGGCTCGCCCTCCTGTTTCCACTCGCGGATCACCTCGGTGATCGCTATCGCGACCTGCTCGCCGTCGCCGAGCACCGCCGCGTCGATGAAGGCGGCGATCGGCTCGGGGTTGAACGCGGCGTGCCCGCCCGCCAGGACGATCGGATCCGCCTCGCCCCGGTCCGCCGACTCCAGCGGGATGCCCGCCAGGTCGAGCGCGGTGAGCAGGTTGGTGTATCCCAGCTCGGTGGCGAACGACACGCCGAGCACGTCGAAGGCCCGCACCGGCCGATGCGCGTCGACGGTGAACTGCGGCACGCCGTGCTCGCGCATGAGCGCCTCGAGGTCCGGCCAGACCGCGTAGGTGCGCTCCGCCAGCGTCTCGGGCAGCTCGTTCAGGATCTCGTACAGGATCTGCACGCCCTGGTTGGGCAGCCCGACCTCGTACGCGTCCGGATACATCAGCGCCCATCGCACGGACGCCTCGTCCCACTCCTTGACGGTCGAGTTGAGCTCACCCCCGACGTACTGGATCGGCTTCTGCACGTGCGGCAGCAGCGGCTCCAGGCGGGGAAACAGTGACTCGACAGACATGGCACCAGCCTAGCCGCGATGCGGACCCCGCCAGGCCGGTACGCACGCGCGACCGGCACGGGCGGATTCCCCGGCCCCGCTTGGGAGCTCGCACACCCAAGCACTCGGGCCGGGGCGCTCACACCGGGGCGGGGCCGGGAATGTCGATGTCGCTGCCGCTCATCATGAGCACGACATGCCCCTCGTAGCAGGTCATCTCGACCGCGATCACGCCGGGCGCGAGATTGTGCAGGGCGCGGACGTGGTTCGCGGGCAGCAGCATGCGCCGGTCGCACTCATCGCAGAAAACCAGGAACATGGCGATCACCCTCCCCGCCGCGTAAGGGGCGTGACCCCATTCTGCCGGATACCGCCGCAAAAATCCTTGACTTAGGCAAAGATTTTCAGAAGGCGTTCCACGGCCGGTCGTCGCCCGCCTGCAGCGACGTGAGGCGCAGCCTCAGCTCCTCGTGGGCGCGCGGATCCCGATGCGCGTTGCGCAGCACGGCGGTGAGCGTCTGCAGCTCCCGCATGTCCCGCAGCACCGGATACCCCGGCCAGGCGGTCATGTCGTACCCGTACGCGTCGCAGAACGCTTGGCGCTGTTGCTCGGTCAGCCCGAAGCGCACGCCCGTCAGGGTCGGGGCGAGGTCGATCTCCCTAGGCCCGGCGCTCACCGAGTCCCAGTCGCACAGCAGGAGCCGCCCAGAGGTACGCAGCAGGTTTCCACGGTGGGCGTCACCGTGGATCAGCCCGTACGGCAGGCCGAACTCCAGCCGCTCGTAGTAGGACTCGGCGAGCACCGAGCACCGCTCGACGAGCCACGCCCGGTCCTCAAGGGTCAGGACGCGGCAGGCGTCGATGGCCCGCCTGACCGAACCGAAGGGATCGTACGTCGGCAGGTCGAACGGCACCTGAGGCAGCGCGTGCAGGTGCCGCAGCATCGCACCGAGCGCCGCCGGCTCGGGGAGGGGCCCCACATGCCCCTCGTGGTACCAGAACGTGACGAAGAAGCCCTCCGCCGCGATCGGCTGGCGCACCTCAAGCGGGCGGACGGCGGGGAAGTCCTGCTCGATCAGCCACCGCGTCACCCGCACCGAGGTGAGCAGCCGCTCGTACTTGCCCGGCGTGGCCGCCTCCGCCAGCCGCAGCACGACGTTCTCCCCGGGCAGCTCGTACACCAGGTTGGCGTAGTCGCGCATCAGACGCGCCCCGGCCGGGTCCAGCCCGGCCTGCGCGCAGGCGAGCTCGATCGCGGCGAGCGCGCGGGGCAGGACCGGGTTCTCGGCGGCGATCGACATCAGCGGCTCCCTTCGGGCAGCGCCCGTGCGGCGGTGTGGGTCAGGCCCACGGAGCAGAAACCCTCGATTTGACGGGCGAGGCGCTCGCCTCCCGGCCGGGCGGCGAGCAGCTCGCGTCCGACGTCGAGGGTGGTGGCGAGATGGCCGATGCGCCGCTCGGGCGGCAGCGCGAGCAGCGGCTCCAGGACCTCCCGGGCGCTGTCCTCGTCGTCGTCGGCCAGGTGCGCGACGACGAGGTAGGCGCGGGTCATCGCCTCGCAGCCGTAGGAGCGCTGGGCGCTGTCGTCGCGTGCGTACAGGTCGAGCGCGCGGCGGCCCTCCTCGATCGCCTTGTCGACGTGCCCCAGGTGCAGCCGGGCAACGGCGGCGTAGTAGTGCTGCTTGGCCGCGGGGAAGGCGAACTCCCCGCCGACCTCCTCGTGCAGCTCGTCCCCGGGCTCGCCGCGGTGCCTGGCCTCGTCCGCCTGCCGCAGCGCCTCGACGGCCTCCCGCTCGCGCGCCAGCACCGCCAGCGCCCGGGCGCGGATCATGTGCAGCCGGGCCGCGCCCGGCCCGTGCGGCAGGTGGGTCACGCCGTCCTCGGCGTACTCCACCGCGTCGGTGTAGCGGCGGTCCCAGAACGCGACCGACGCCTGCATGCCGCGCGACCACCCCATCAGCGAGGTCTGCCCGGCGATGCTGCCGTAGGTGAAGGCCGCGCGGGCGAGCTGATCGGCGGGGACGCGGCGGCCCATGTCCATGCTGGCGTTCGCCATCAGGCCGCTCAGCGCGCCGATCAGGAAGTACAGCTCGATCGCCTGCGGCGGGTGGATGCGCCGTTCGAGCGCCTGGCGGGCCCGCTCCTGCAGCTGGCGCATCTCCACGAACAGCGGCAGCGGGGCGTCGACGACGTACCGGCGGCAGACCCACACCATCTCGGCGCGCAGCCGCTGCAGGGTGCCGGGGCCGATCTCGCTCGTCTCGGCCCGCTCGGCATGCTCGCTGGTCTCCCTCGCCACCGCCGCGACCGGGTCCACCGCCAGCAGCGGGCGGCCGTCCACGGGCGTGTAGTCGCGGGCGAAGCCGAGCTGCACCGGGCCGGTCGCGAACAGCCGGCACAGCAGGTCGGTGTAGTCGCGGTCGGGCCGGGCGCCGGCCTCCCACTCGCGCCAGGACCGCTCGGTGAGGCCGCGGCGGCGCAGCCCCTCGCGGTCGCACATGGCGTGGAAACGCCTGATCGCCTCCTCGACCGTCCACCCGTTCGCCAGCCGGTAGCACTTCAGGCGGGTGACGTCCGGGCAGGTCGCGTGGATCTCCTCGGCCATCTGGCCGACGATCACCGCGGACGGCGGCCCGTCCCGGCCCGCCAGCGTGCGTTCGCGCACGGCCGCGGCCACGCCGTGGACCGAGCGGTCCCGGCCGCGGGCGGCGCCGTGTCCGGAGCCACGGGGGGTGTCCATCATCCTTGCTTCACGTCCCTGCTCGCCGAAGTGATCTCGGGGGCTGTCCGGGTACCGCGCCGGTCGAGCCGATCGGTGGGTTCCTTACCCCGGCAACCGTGGGATCAGTGCGTATCCTGCCGCGAACGCGGGCGGCACGACATGCGGGCCGTCCGCCGCGACGGCGGCGGATTCGCCTCCGCCTCGCCGTGTCCGAAGTCGGCGATCACGCCGTGCGGGGGTTCGACCCGATGGGCGCGACGGTGCCGCCCTTGTGCAACTGCGCGAGAAAGAGTTGCCCGCACAGGCTGCTCGGCGTCTCGGCGAACCACACCTGCGGCGGATCTCCCGCGTCGGCGGCGACCCAGCGGCCCGCGGCGTACACGATTCGGTAGTCGGGAAACGCGTCTCGGAGCAGCCGTAACGCCCGCCGCCGGGTCTCGGCCTCCCATCCCGCCAGGTCATCGTGCGCCGTCTCCCGCATCGCGCGTCCTCCGTCAGGGTTCGTTAAGCCCCGCAACTCCTGGTGTTCCCAGAATGTTCGCTTGACGGCGAAGGCGCCAGTGAGAGCCGGAGCCGCCGAACATGCGGTCGGCTCTCATGTTCCGCCCAACCGGCCGAACCCGACTAGAACCCGGCTAGAACCCGGTTAGAACCTAGCTAGAACCTGGCTATCGAAATGACCGTACCCGGATGTGAATCGCCTGCAACACGCCAATCGCGATCATGTTCGCGAAGGTCGCGGTCCCGCCGTACGACACGAACGGCAGCGGCAGACCGGTGATGGGCATGATCCCGATCGTCATGCCGATGTTGATGAAGGTCTGGAACGCCAGCCAGCACACGATGCCCGCCGCGACCATCATCCCGAACCTGTCCTCGCACTGGCGGGCGATGCGCAGGCCGCGCAGCAGGACCACGCCGAGCAGGATCACCACCGCGATCGACCCCACGAAGCCGAACTCCTCCCCGGCGACGGTGAAGATGAAGTCGGTGTGCTGCTCGGGCACGAACCGCCCCATCGTCTGCCCGCCGCGGAACAGGCCCTTGCCGAACACCTCCCCCGACCCGATCGCGATCAGCGACTGCGTGCTGTTGTATCCGGCGCCGCGCGGATCGCGCGACGGATCGACGAAGGCGGTGAACCGCTCCACCTGGTACGGCTTGAGCACGTCCATCGACCACACCAGCACCGCGCCCACGGCGGCGACCAGCGTGAAGAGGGCGATCCACCGTTTGCGCAGCCCCGAGAAGACCAGCACCCCGACCACGATCACGCAGAACACCATCGTGGTGCCGAGATCCGGCTGCAGCAGCACCAGCGTGATCGGGATCGACGTGGCCACGAGCGACAGCAGCACGTCGAGCCCGCGCGGCCGGTCGGTGCCCTCCACCGGCCGGCCGAGCAGCATGGCGAGCATGAGGATCAGCGCCGGCTTGGCCATCTCGGACGGCTGGAAGGCGAATCCGCCGCCGAGCAGGATCCACGAGTGCGATCCGTTGACCGTCGCGCCGAGCGGCGTGATCACCGCCACCAGCCCGGCCACCCCGGCCAGGTAGGCGAGCGGCGCGTAGGATCGCAGCTTGCGCGCGTCCGCCATGGCGACCGCGCCGAACAGCACCCAGCCGATGGCGAGGTTGAGCAGGTGCTTGTTGATCAGCCCGGTGGGCGCGCCCGCCGCCCAGGTGCGGGTAGAGGACCACACCAGCAGTGCGCCGAACACCGACAGCAGCGCCACCGAGATCAGCAACGCGCCGTCCATCTGCCGCACCGCCGACCGCACCTCCAGCGCCCTGCCCGTGAGGGACCGCCGCTGCGCGGCGACGGCGCGGGTCATGGCGCCACCGTGCCGTCGGGCGCGATGACGGGCGGACGGTCCGGTGGCCTGCTGCCGGGCAGCGCCGGCGGTCTCCCGTTCAGGCCGAAGATGCCCTCATAGATCTTGCGTACGGCCGGCGCCGCCGTCTGGGCCCCCATGCCGCCCTGCGACACCATGACCACCACGACGAACCGCGGGTTCTCCGCCGGGGCGAACGAGGCGAACCAGGAGGTGTCGGCCTTGCCGTACACCTCGGCGGTGCCGGTCTTGCCGCCGACGTTCACCTTGTCGAACGGGAAGCCGGCGAACGCCCCGGCCGCCGTGCCGTCGGACGGCACCTGGCTGAGCGCCCTGCGGATGTAGTCGCGCACATGCCCGGCGATGGGCACCTCGCCCACCACCGGCGGCGTGATCTCCTTGACGATCTTCCCGCCCGGGCTGACGATCGCCCAGCCCACGCGCGGGCTGCGCACCTTGCCGTCGCCGACCATCGCCGCGTACGCCACCGCGAGCTGCAGCGGCGTTACCAGCACGTCGCCCTGCCCGATCGACAGGTTCGCGGCCTCACCGGGCCAGAACTTGAACCCGTCGACGCAGTTCTCGTACGCCAGTCGCTTGAGGAACGCGGCCCTCGCCGGATCCGTCTTGGCCACCTCCGGATACCCGGTCTTGCTGCGCGCGCAGTTGTGCTTGCTGGTCTGCCGCCACAGCTCCTTCTTCCACGCCCGGTCGGGAATCCGCCCCGGCGACTCCCCCGGCACGTCGATGCCGGTTTTGCGGCCGAACCCGAGGGCACGCGCCATCCGCGACATCGGCTCCTTCATGTGCGGCTTGCCGTCGATGCCGCCGTCGCGCTGCCACATCTCGTACGCCGCGCGGTAGAAGATCGTGTCGCACGACTTCAGCAGCGCCGTGTGCAGGTCGATCGTGCCCAGCGGGATGCCGCGGAAGTTGTTGAACGCGCGCCCGCCCACCATGACCGACCCCGGGCAGGCGTACTTGCCCTTCAGCGGATAGCCGTCCTTCACCATCGCCGCCACCGACGACAGCTTGAACGTCGAGCCGGGCGCGAACTCGCCCTTGATCGCCCGGGACACCAGCGGATTGCCCGCCTTCTGCGACAGCAACCGCTCGTACTCCCCGCTGGAGATGCCGCCGGTCCAGATCGTCGGGTCGTAGCTCGGCATGCTCGCCAGCGCGATCACCCGCCCGGTGCGGGGGTCGAGCACCACCCCGGCGGCCCCGTCGGCCTTCGGCTGCTGCCGCATCGCGTCGGCGAGCGCCGCCTCCACCACCGCCTGCACCTTGGCGTCGATGCTCGTGATGAGCGTGTCCCCCGGCGTCGGCGGCACCTGCCGCTCCAGGCCGAGGACCTTGCCCATGCGGTCCACGCCGATCCTGCGCTCACCCGGCCTGCCGCGCAGGTATTCGTCGTACACCGACTCCAGCCCGTCACGGCCGACCAGGTCCATGCCGGAGAAGTCCTTCTTCAACTCTGATTTGCGCTCAAGCTCCTCCTGCGTGACCGGCTGCAGATAGCCGAGCACCTGCGCCGCGTGCCACCGGCCCGGATACTCCCGCACCGCCTGCACCTCGGCCGTCACCCCCGGAAACGCCTCCTGCCGCTCCAGGATCTGCAGCGCCTGCCGCGAGGTCACCCGCTGCGCGATCGGAATCGGCCGGTACGGCGAGCCCGGCCAGCACGGCCGCGTCACCTTCGGCCCGCACGGGCGGATGCGCTTGTCCAGCTCCGCCACCGGCTCGCCGAGCACGCCGGCGAGCCGTTGCAGCACCGATCTGCCGCCGTCCTTCATCTTGCCGAACCGGCCGGGGTCGATCGAGACGACCAGCGCCGCCCGGTTGCGCACCAGCGGCCGCCCCGCCGAGTCGAGGATCTGCCCCCGCAGCGCCGGGATCACGACGTTCCTGGTCCTGGTCTCGGTCGCCGCCGCCACGAACTCCTTGCCGCGCACCACCTGGATGTGCCACAGCCGTACGGCGAGCACCGCCAGCATGGACATCACCAGCACCTGCAGCACGACGAGCCGGCCCCGCCTCGATCGCCTCACGCCCGCCCCCACACCCGCAGCGCGACCGCACGCGGCCGCGACTTGCCGAGGGCGCGCCCGATCACCCACACCACCGCCGGCACGGCGAGCAGGTTGTAGGCCACCAGCGGGATCCACGACCGCACCAGCACCGCCTGCTCGGCCCGGGGATCGCCGAGCAGCGCGGCCAGCCCGGCCGACAGCAGCGGCGCGGCCACGGCGCACGCCACCGCGCACGACAGCACCGCGCCGGGGGCGCGCTCCCTGGCCCGCCCGGCGAAGTATCCGATGAGGCACATCACCAGCGCGTGCTGCCCGATGAGGTGGTCGGAGGGCGGCATGACGTCCCCCGCGAGGCCCGCGGCGAACCCGATCGCCGCCCCGGCCCTCGCCCCCCGCAGGAACGACAGCGTCACCACGACGGGCACCAGCAGGTCCGGCCCGCCGCCGGGCAGCGCGAGCCGGCCGATCACCGAGACCTGCGCGACCAGGACGGCCACGACGGCCAGCACGACGGCGACGCCACGCAGCACCTCAGGCACCCCCGTCCGCCCGCTCGCCCCGGCCGGCGTTCCCGCCTCTGTTCCTGCGCGAGTCCGCGTCCCTGCCCGCGTCCCTGCCCGCGTTGCCCCGCTCGGAGCCCGCGCGGGCGTCACGATCCGTCTCCCCGGCCGTCCTCCCGCCCGTCTGCCCGCCCATCTGCCCGCCCGCCGCGGCCCGGGCGGGCGGAAGCACGGCGTCCCGCGGATCCCGCCGCGGCCCCTGCACCACCACGCCGATCACATCCAGCGCCGAGAAGTCGGCGTACGGCCGCGCGATCGCCATCTTGGTCAGCTCGCCCGGCGTCGGCTCCACGCGCTCGATCACCCCGATCGGCACCCCCGCCACGTACGGCGCGCCCTCCTGGGAGCCGAAGCTGACGATGCGCTGCCCGGGCGTGAGCGTGACGCTGGAGTCGAAGAGCCGCAGCCGCACCAGGGCGTCGCCCATGCCGCGTCCCAGCCCCTTCACCACGCCGATCTCGTTGCCGCCCTCCAGTCGCGCCCCCACCGCCGAGGCCGGATCGGTCAGCAGCGCCACCGTCGAGGAGTGCTCCGACGCCCGGATCACCCGGCCGACGAGCCCTTCGGGGTTGAGCACCGTCATGTTCGGCCTCACCCCGTCGGCCGTGCCGACGTCGATCTGCGCGACCTCCTCCAGCCCCGGCACCCCCCGCCTGGCGATCACCTGGCCCGGCACGATCCGGTAGCCGCCGAGCCCCGCCAGCCCGAGCAGGCGCCCGAGCTGCTCCGAACGCTGCCGGTCCATGGCCCGCGCGGTCAGCTCGGCGCGCAGCCGCCCGTTCTCCCGCTCCAGTTCCTCGATGCGCCGCCGGGCCGAGGGGGCCTCGGCCAGCGTCGCGGCGAAGTCCCGCACGGGCCGCACGAGGTTCGCGCCCGCCCGCTCGACGCCGGAGAACACATCGGCGCCGAGTCCGTGCAGAGCCTCCAGCGGAGAATGTCCGCCGCCCCGATGGTCCACCGTGATCAGCACCAGCGCGGCGGCGAGCAACAGCCCGAGCACCACCCGGGCCCCGCGGGTGTCCCGCATCAGTGCCGGGGCTCCGGAACGAGGACCTGCTGAAGCGCCTCGAAGTCCTCCACGCACTTGCCGGTGCCCAGCGCCACCGAGTCCAGCGCGTTGTCCACCAGGTGGATGGGCATGCCGGTCTCCTCGCGGAGCCGGTCGTCCATGCCGCGCAGCAGGGCCCCGCCGCCGGTGAGCGCGATCCCCCGGTCCATGAGGTCGCCCGACAGCTCCGGCGGGCACTTGTCCAGGGTCGTCTTGACCGCGTCCACGATCGCGTTGATCGGCTCCTCGGTGGCCCTGCGGATCTCCTCGCCGGTCACCACGACGGTCTTGGGCAGGCCGGTGACCAGGTCACGGCCGCGGATCTCCGCCTGGCAGTCCTCGTCCATCGGGCAGGCCGAACCGACCGCGATCTTGATCTCCTCGGCGGTGCGCTCCCCCAGCATGAGGGAGTACTCCTTCTTGGCGAAGCTGATGATCGCCTGATCGAGCTCGTCCCCCGCCACCCGGATCGACTGGCTGGTCACGATGCCGCCCATCGAGATGATCGCCACCTCGGTGGTGCCGCCGCCGATGTCGACCACCATGTTGCCGGTGGGCTGGTGCACGGGAAGGCCCGCTCCGATCGCCGCCGCCATCGGCTCCTCGACGATGTAGACGCGCCGCGCCCCCGCCTGGTACCCGGCCTCCTTCACCGCCCGCTGCTCGACGCCGGTGATGCCGCTCGGCACCGCCACGATGATGCGCGGCTTGGCGAACAGGCTGCGGCGATGGATCTGCTGGATGAAGTAGCGCAGCATGCGCTCGGTCACGTCAAAGTCGGCGATGACGCCGTCCTTGAGGGGGCGGACCGCGACGACGTTGCCCGGCGTACGGCCGATCATGCGTTTGGCCTCGATGCCCACCGCGACGATCTTCCCCGTGGTCGTGTTGATCGCGACGACGGAGGGCTCGTTGAGCACGATTCCGCGCCCCCGTACGTAGACCAACGTGTTGGCGGTGCCCAGGTCGACCGCCATGTCGCGGCCGAGAAAAGCCAGCTTGCTGCCCATGAGGAAAGGAGCCTTCCGTGGTGGTTACAGGAAGGTGGTGCCCCGGAGAGGGCATCTTATTGCTGAACGCATCTGAATCGTAACGGAACGTATCCAGTGCTGGCGCAAGCAGGTCGTCTCGTTCTCGGAAAATCTGGCGGCCCGGCCGCATGACGGCAGTGGCCAAGTCGTGGGCCAGGTCGTGGGCCGGGCAAGGACCTGACCGATCCGCCGGTCTCTCGGCGGCGGCTCCACCTGTGCTCGTGGAGCTCCGATGATCGTGGGGCCGGGTTCACCGGCATGCGAACGCGGAGCCCGGCGTCCTGGTCACGCCGGGCCCCGCGTTCCTGCGCGGATCAGAAACGATCCGGGAAGAAGATCTTGATCTCGCGGGCGGCCGACTCCGGGGAGTCGGAGCCGTGCACGACGTTCTCGCCGATCTCCAGGGCGTGGTCGCCGCGGATCGTGCCGGGAGCGGACTTGACCGGGTCGGTCGCGCCCGCCAGCGCGCGGAACGCCTCCACCGCCCGCGGCCCCTCCAGCACCATCGCCACGAGCGGCCCGGAGGTGATGAACTCCACCAGCTCACCGAAGAACGGCTTCTCGGAGTGCTCGGCGTAGTGTGCCTTGGCGGTCTCGGCGTCCAGCGTACGCAGATCCATCGCCGCGATCTTGAGCCCCTTGCGCTCGATGCGGGCGATCACATCGCCGACCAGGCCGCGACGGACTCCGTCCGGCTTGATGAGGACAAGCGTGCGCTCGGACACGAGGTTCTCCTTATGAGTGGGATGAGAGGGCCGCGAAACACGGCCTGATTAGCCCCGAAGCTTACCGGCCTTCACCCATCCGCCATCCCCGTCCGCCCACCGGCATCCCTGCGATCGCCCCCACAATCGCCCCCGCCCGCCATCCGCGGCCCGCGAAGCCGATCAGGATGTGCCCTCGTCACGACGCTTACGGTCGATCTCGCCCGTGCCTTCCCCATCGGGCTCGCCGCCGCGCACCTCCCCAAGACGATCCAGACGGCCGCCCCCTCCGAACGAGCCGAGGGAGGCTTCGGGAGAAGGGCTCGGCGGCGGCACCACCGGCCGCCTGCCATGAACGGGTTCTCCCCGGGCCACCAGAACGTCCATCGTGCCGGTGGAATGGACCCGCCTGTCCGGAACGAGCCCGACGGGCGCCGTACCGGGATCGGACATGGCCGCGCTCTCGCGATCGCTCTCCGCTCGTTTCTCCCGCGTCGGCCCGGTCTGTACCGCGCCGCTGAGGCCGTCCTCCTTACGGCGAAGCAGGATCGCGGTGAGCACCAGGCCCGCGACGACCGTGAAGCCGCCGATGAGCGCCCACGCGTGCAACGTGGCGACGAACCCGTCGACCAGGGCGCGGGCCGTCGGGTTGGGCAGTTCCTCCAGCGCCCGCACCCGCGCGATCTGCATTCCGGTGCCGAGCAGGAACCCGGCCAGGACGGCCGGAAAGCACAGGGTGAGGGCGAACAGCGCCGCCCCGGCCGATCCCGCCCAGAGCGCGGCGGCCAGCGACACGGCGACGCCGACCGCGACCAGCGTGAACGGTACCGTCAAGATGATGCCGTCGGCGGTCGGAACCAGTACCCGGATGGCGGCGAGACCGACCACCAGGGCGGCCAGACCGGCCCGGACCAGATTCGCCGAGAGCACTTCGCTCCCCCGGAAACCGCGGGCCTCCCCTGCGGCGCCCGGATCGTCCCAGCCCACCCGGACCTTCGGCGTCCTGACGACGCCCGAGGGCTCGGAGTCCCCGTCGTCATGCGATCCGGTACGGCCCCTGTTGCCCGATGCGTCGACCGATGCATAAACCGACGCGTCGGCCGATCCACCCGCCGCCCGCGACCTCATCCGGCCCGCCAGCACGGGCACGGCGAGCGCGAGCACGACCGCGATCGTGAAGGGCAACCACAACCCGAGCAGGCCGGGCCCGCCCACCCCGCCCAGTTCGACATAGGTCGTCTGCGCCGCCGTGGGCAGCACCACGATCCCGGCGATCGTCATCACGATCGCGAGGACCCGTCCGGAGACGCCGTCGGGTGCGCCCAGCAGGCCCAGAGCGAACAGCATGATCACCGAGACCCCGGCGGCCGCGAGCGTGAGCGCGGCCAGCCAGTCGAAGGTCGTCCCCAGGGCCAGCGCCGCGATCCCCGCGGTCGGCGCCACCGCCGACAGCAGCCGCCCGCCCGCGATCACGGTCGGCCGCGTCGCCCGGGACTCCCCGCTCACCAGCCACAGCACCAGGTAGACGGCGCCGATGGTGAGGGCCAGCCCGGTGATCAGCGGATAGGGCTGCAGGGTCACCCGCCATGAGGTCGCCTGGTCCAGCGGCCACAGCGCCAGCGCCTGCGCGGTCAGCATGCTCGCCGTGAGCGCCCCCGCCCACAGCGCCAGCAGCGCCCGCCGTGCCCCGCCCTGCCGCTCCCACGCGGCCAGCAACGTGGCCGGCATCAGCAGCCCGGCCCCCACCCCGTGCAGGCCGCGCAGCACCCCGGCCACCAGCGGCGTCGCGGCGAAGCCGCCCGCGGCCTCGGCGGCGGCCAGCAGGGCCAGCCCGGCCAGCAGCAGCGGCGCGGCGTGGAACCGCCGGGCGGCGAGAACCGCGAGCGGCACGGTCAGCAGCATCGCCGGAAGCGACATTCCGTGCGCTCGGATCATGGCGGCACGGGAGACCTCGGGCGGAAGGAGGTCCCCGACCACCGAGACGGTGTTGGGGATCGTGACGATCGCGAGAGGAATCGCGAGCGCGATGAGGAGCCCGACCACGATGTCGAGCACCACCGGGACACGGATGGCGCGGGCGACACCGAAAGCCCGCGCCCGCTGAATCTGGGGGACGGCCATGTCGGCCGACTTTAGCGTGAAGTCACGCCCTCGACACGGTGAGCGACGAATATTGCTGTGAACCACAAGGCGGCAAACAGGACGCCAAGGAAGAACATCGTCGAAACCAGAAACCCGGTCGCGATCGCCAGCACCTGCATGACGGTCCCCAGCGTGTACGCCAGCGGCTTGCGCAGCATCGCCGCGAGCACCACGCAGCAGACCGCGAGCCCGAGCCCGACGGACACCGCCACGACCGGCGCCACGTTCCCCACCGTGATCGCCACCGGGGTGATCAGCCCGAGGACGACCGCCTCCATGCCGAGCACGCCCGCGCACAGCCGTCGCACGCCCGGCGTGACCTTGATCCGGCCGGTCAGCACGGCCGACAACAGCCGTCCCCCGCCACCGTTCGTGCCGTCACCACTCATATCCACAATCCGCCTTAAGAGGGGTCATCCCGACGCTCGCCGTCGTTCCCGCTCACCCGTCACGTCATCGTCCGCCGCTCGCCGCCCGGCTACTTGTCGCCCACCCGGAGCAGGCTCCTGGCGTCGCCCGCGGTGACCACCGAACCGGTGATCAACACGGCTCCGCCACCGAGATCGTCCACCTGATCCGCGAGGCCGACCGCCACGTCGATCGCGTCGTCCAGCCGCGGCACCTCGTGGACCCGCTCGGCGCCGAACACCCCGCGGGCGAGCTCCGCCAACTCGCCGACGTCCATCGCCCGCGGCGAGGAGTTCTTGGACACGACCACCTCGCTCAGCACGGGCTCCAGCGCGTCCAGCATGCCCGGGACGTCCTTGTCGGCCATCATCCCCACCACGCCCACCAGGTGGTTGAACGAGAAGGACTCGGTGAGCGCCCGGAGCGACGCCTCCATCCCGCCCATGTTGTGAGCGGCGTCGATCAGCACCGTGGGCCCGCGCCTGACCACCTCCAGGCGTCCGGGCGAGCGCACGCCGGCGAACGCCTGCCGGATCAGTTCCTCGCCCAGCGGCTCGGCCGTGCCCGCGAGCGTCTCCACGGCCGCCAGAGCGCACACGGCGTTACTCGCCTGGTGCTCGCCGTACAGGGGGAGGAAAATCTCCTCGTAGACGCCCTTGAGGCCCTGCAGCCGCAGCAACTGGCCGCCTACGGCGAGCTCCCTGTGCAGCACGCCGAACTCCAGCCCTTCCCGCGCCACCGTCGCCTCGACCTCGGCCACCCGGCGCATCAGCACCTCGGCCGCGGGCAACTGCTGCTGGGCGAGCACGGCGATCGAACCGGGCTTGATGATCCCGGCCTTCTCCTGCGCGATGCTGCGGATGTCGGGGCCGAGATAGTCGATGTGATCCAGCGAGATGGGCGTCACCACCGAGACCGCGCCATCGGCCACGTTCGTAGCGTCGAACGAGCCGCCCATCCCGGTCTCGAGAACCACGACGTCCACCGGCGCGTCGGCGAAAGCGGCGAACGCCATCGCCGTGAGCAGTTCGAAGAACGAGATCCGCACGCCCTTCGCGTCGATCATCTCGACGTACGGCAGGATGTCGGTGTAAATCTCGCTGAACCGCTCCTCCGTCAGCGGTTCACCGTCCACGCAAATACGCTCCCGCATCGTCTGCAGGTGCGGACTGGTGAACCTGCCCACCCGGAGATTGCGCTCCCGCAACAGGGCCTCGGTCAGCCGCGCCGTACTCGTTTTGCCGTTGGTGCCGGCGATGTGGATGACCGGGCAAGCCCGCTGGGGCGACCCGAGCAGATCCATCAACGCACTGATCCGCTCCAGCGTGGGCTCGAACTTCCACTCCACGCCGCGGTCCATGATGGCCCGCTCAACCTCTCGATATTCCACGCCAGAAGCCTACCGACGCCCCTCACCCCCACCACCCACCACTCCAGATCGCACATCCGGCCCACCGGCTTTCAGCCCGCCCTGACGCCATGCTGATGACGATCGTTTGCCCGGCTGCCACCGCCCCGCGCCAGCGACCAGAACCAGGCAAGCACCCCCGGACATGCGAAAGCCCCCGGACACCGAGACACAAATCCCGGCCCGAGGGCCTTTCACACTATGAAGATGTCCGGCGGCGTCCTACTCTCCCACACCCCTTCGAATGCAGTACCATCGGCGCTGGAAAGCTTAACTACCGGGTTCGGAATGTGACCGGGTGTTTCCCTTCCGCTATAACCGCCGTAACCCTACCAAACAC